>DATJSJ010000203.1:0-9112 GCA_035504175.1 Acetobacteraceae bacterium | reverse complement strand
CTCTGCCCCTGGACCCCGGCAAAGGCGCAGCCTTTGCAATCCGTTCCTTAAGTCATTGGGGTCTGGGGCCGTACGGCCCCAGTGGGGTCCAGGGGCAAAGCCCCTGGCCTTCCTTCACCCCAACTCCTCAACCCGCACCAGATGCGCCACCTTCCGCACCATCCCGCGCACCTGCGGCGTGTCCGGCAGCTCACGCACCCGGTTGATCTTGTTCAGCCCGAGCCCGATCAGCGTTTCCTGCTGCCCGGGCTTGCGGCCGTGGCCGGAGCCGGTCTGCGTCACCCGGATCCGCTTTACCTCGTCAGCCGGCATCGCTCGCCCCCTGCGTCTCCGCCGCCGGCGCGGGCGCCGCATCGCGCCGGCCGAGGATGTCCGACACCTTGCGGCCGCGCCGCGACGCGACCGAGCGCGGGCTCGCGCAGCGGCCGAGCGCGTCGAACGTCGCCTTGACCATGTTGTGCGGGTTGCGGCTGCCAATCGATTTGGCGACCACGTCGCCGATGCCGAGCGTCTCGAACACTGCGCGCATCGGCCCGCCGGCGATGATGCCGGTGCCGGCCGAGGCCGCGCGCAGCACCACCGAGCCGGCGCCGTAATGGCCCTGCACGTCGTGATGCAGCGTGCGGCCTTCCTTCATCGGCACCCGGATCATCGTCCGCTTGGCGCGGTCGGTCGCCTTGCGGATCGCCTCCGGCACCTCGCGCGCCTTGCCGGCGCCGTAGCCGACGCGGCCTTTCTGGTCGCCGACCACCACGAGTGCCGCGAAGGCGAAGCGACGACCGCCCTTCACCACCTTCGCCACGCGGTTGATCGTCACCAGCTTGTCGATGAGCTCGTCGCCGCCGTCGCGATCGCGGTCGCGCTCCCGGCCCCGGCCTTCGCGTGCTTCACGTGCCATTCGGCTCTACTCCCCGGGCCTCAGAAGGCCAGCCCGCCCTCGCGGGCGGCATCGGCCAGCGCGCGGACGCGGCCGTGATACAGATAGGCGCCGCGATCGAACACCACCGCGGTGATCCCCGCGGCGATCGCCCGCTCCGCCACCAGCTTGCCGACCGCCGCCGCGGCCGCCTTGTCGGCGCCGCTGCGAAGGCTTTCGCGCAGCGACTTGTCCAGCGACGAAGCGGCGGCGACCGTCCGCCCCTGCGCGTCGTCGATCACCTGCGCGTAGATGTGTTTGCCGGAGCGGAAGACCGATAGGCGCGGCCGGCCGCCGGCCTTGTGCCGCAGCTCGAAGCGCAGGCGGGTCCGACGGCGATCCCGCAGATCCTGGTTGGCGCTCATCTTACTTCTTCTTGCCTTCCTTGCGGCGGATCACCTCGGTGTCGTAGCGCACGCCCTTGCCCTTGTATGGCTCGGGCTTGCGGAAGCCGCGAATCTCCGCCGCGACCTGGCCGACCAGCCGCTTGTCCACACCCTCGACCGTCACCGCGGTCGGCCGCGGCGTGGTGATCTTGATCCCGTCGGGAATCGCGTAGACCACGTCATGCGAGTAGCCGAGATTCATGACGAGGTTCTTGCCCTGCACCGCGGCGCGAAAGCCGGTGCCGGTGATCTCCATGGTCTTGCTGTACCCGGCCGACACCCCGCGCACCATGGACGCGACCAGCGCCCGTGTCGTGCCCCACATCATCCGCGCCTGGCGCTCGCCGTTGCGCGGCTTCACCGTCACCTTGTTGCCGTCGATGCTGGTCTCGACCTGGTCGGTGAGATCGAGGCGCAGCTCGCCGAGCTTGCCCTTCGCGGTCAGCGTACGGCCGGCAATCGCCACCTGCACGCCCGCCGGGATTTCCACCGGATACTTGCCCACGCGCGACATCGCAGCCGTCTCCGTCAGAACACGCGGCAGAGGACCTCGCCGCCGACATTGGCGGCGCGTGCCTCCGCATCGCTCATCACCCCGCGCGGGGTGGACAGGATGGAAATGCCGAGACCGGCATAGACCCGCGGCAGCTCCCTGATCTTCGAGTAGACCCGCCGGCCGGGCTTGGAGACCCGGGTGATCTCCTTGATCACCGGCTGACCCTCATTGTACTTCAGCTCGATGCGCAGCTGCGCCACGCCGGGACGCAGCTCCTCGGCCGAAAAGCCGCGGATGAAGCCCTCGCGCTTCAGCACGTCCAGCACGTTGGCGCGCAGCCGGCTCGCCGGTGCCACGCAGACCGTCTGCCGGCTGCGCTGCGCGTTGCGGATGCGCGTCAGCATGTCGCCCAGGGGATCGGAAACCGACATTCGCCTGCCCCTTACCAGCTCGCCTTGATCATGCCGGGAATCTGGCCGCTGCTCGCGAGCTGGCGCAGCATGTTCCGCGACAGCCGGAACTTGCGGTAGTTGCCGCGCGAGCGGCCGGTCAGCTCGCAACGCAGCCGCACCCGCACCGCCGCACCGTTGCGCGGCAGTTCGGCAAGCTTGAGGCTCGCCTCGAAGCGCTGCTCGACCGGGATGGTGCGATCCATCACCGTCCGCTTCAGCGCCGCGCGCTTGGCGTGGTCACGCTTGGCGAGCCGGGCGCGGCGATTGTTCTTCTCGACCGCGGATTTCGTCGACATCTGTCTCTACCCTCCGGAACCTGCCGGGCGGCAGCACCGCCCGGTGGTCTTCCCCATCGTCTCGTGCGGCTCTCAGGCGGCGAACGGCAGGTCGAAGCCCTTGAGCAGGGCCTTCGCCTCGGCATCGGTCTTCGCGGTGGTCACGAACACGATGTCCATGCCGCGGATCGCATCCACCCGGTCGTAGTTGATCTCCGGGAAGATGATCTGCTCACGCAATCCCATGGCGAAATTGCCCTTGCCGTCGAAGCCCTTGCTGGCCGGGATGCCGCGGAAGTCGCGCACCCGCGGCAGGGCGATCGTCACCAGCCGGTCGAGGAACTCGTACATCCGCGCCCGGCGCAGCGTCACCTTGCAGCCGATCGCCAGGCCCTTGCGGATCTTGAACCCGGCAATCGCCTTCTTCGCCAGCGTCTTCACCGGCTTCTGCCCGGAGATCAGCGTCAGATCGGCGACCGCCGAATCGAGCTTCTTCTGGTCCGCGGCGGCTTCGCCCACGCCCATATTGATCACGATCTTTTCCAGCCGCGGCACCTGCATCGGGTTGCCGTAGCTGAATTCCTTCTGCAGCGCCGGTCGCACCTGCTCGAGATAGCGCTGCTGCAGTCGGGGCGTCTCGCGCACGACCGCAGGTGCGGCGGCCTTGGTCTCGGTCTCGCTCATCGTCTCAGCCTTCGATCACCTGGCCGGTCGCGCGCGCGACGCGGACCTTGCGCCCGTCCTCGAGCACCCGGAAGCCGACCTTGGTCGGCCGGTCGCTCTTCGGGTCGATCAGCTTCAGGTTGGATAGATGGATCGTCGCCTCGCGCTCGACGATGCCGCCGGGCTGGCCGAGGCCGCGCGGCTTGGTGTGCCGCTTGGCCATGTTCACGCCCTGCACCACCGCGCGGTCGGCCTGCGGAAAGACGCGCAGCACCTCGCCGCGACGTCCCTTATCGGCGCCGCTGATCACCACGACCTGGTCGCCCTTGCGGATGCGCGCGGCCATTACAACACCTCCGGCGCGAGCGAGATGATCTTCATGAAGCGCCGGGCGCGCAGCTCGCGCACCACCGGGCCGAAGATGCGGGTGCCGATCGGCTCCTGCTGCTTGTTGATCAGCACCGCGGCGTTGCGGTCGAAGCGGATCGCGCTGCCATCCGGGCGGCGCACCGGGAAAGCGGTGCGCACGATCACCGCCTGGTGCACGTCGCCCTTCTTCACCTTGCCGCGCGGGATCGCCTCCTTGACGGAGACCACGATCACGTCGCCGACCGAGGCGGTCTTCCGCTTGGAGCCGCCCAGCACCTTGATGCACTGCACCCGCCGCGCGCCGGAATTGTCGGCGACGTCCAGGTTGGTCTCGGGATGGATCACTGACTTCGCTCCCCGCTCAGGCCGGCTGCGCCAGGGACGCTTCGGGCGCGGCCGCCGCCTCGGGCGCCGGCGCCGCCATCGGCTGGCCGTTGCGCTCGATCACCAGCCAGGTCTTACGCTTGCTGATCGGCCGGCACTCCTCGATGCGCACCGTGTCGCCGACGCGGCAGAGATTGGCCTCGTCATGCGCCGCATACTTCTTCGACTTGCGGATGAACTTCTTGTACAGCGGGTGCATGACGCGGCGATCGACGGAGACCGTGACGGTCTTTTCCATCTTGTCGCTCACCACCCGCCCCGTCAGGACGCGCCTCGGCATCGCCCCACTCCTCCTAGGACTGGCCGGACGCGCCGGTCTTGCCGGCCGCGTCCCGCTCCCGCCGCGCCCGCTGGGCGGCAATCGTCTTCACCCGCGCAATGTCGCGCCGCACCGCGCGAATGCGCGCCGTGCCCTCCTGCTGCCCGGTCGCCCGCTGGAAGCGCAGGTTGAACTGCTCCTTCTTCAGGTCGAGCAGCATCGTCGACAATTCGTCCGCGGTCTTGGCGCGGATATCGGCCGGCTTGGTCATCGCCTCACGCCTCCCCGATCCGGGTCACGACCTTGGTTCGGATCGGCAGCTTGGCGGCACCGAGCGCCAGCGCCTCGCGCGCCAGCTCGCCGGAGACGCCGTCGATCTCGAACATGATCCGCCCCGGCTTGACCCGGCACACCCAGAATTCCGGCGAGCCCTTGCCGGAGCCCATGCGCACCTCGGCCGGCTTGGTCGAGACCGGCACGTCGGGGAAGATGCGGATCCAGACGCGGCCGGCGCGCTTCATCGCGCGCGTGATCGCGCGCCGCGCCGCCTCGATCTGGCGCGCCGTCACCCGCTCCGGTTCCAGCGCCTTCAGCCCGAAGGCGCCGAAATTCAGGCTGGTGCCGCCCTTGGCGGCACCATGGATGCGGCCCTTGTGCGCCTTGCGGTACTTCGTCCGCTTCGGAGATAGCATCGTTCGTCAGCCCCTGAAGCTTACCGTTGTGGCGCCTGCTCGGCGGCACGGCGGTCCTGCGCCATCGGGTCGTGCGCCAGGATCTCGCCCTTGAAGATCCAGACCTTCACGCCGCAGGTGCCGTACGTCGTCTTCGCCGTCGCCGTGCCGAAATCGATGTCCGCACGCAGCGTGTGCAGCGGCACCCGACCCTCGCGATACCACTCGACGCGCGCGATCTCCGCGCCGCCGAGCCGGCCGCCGCAATTGATCCGGATGCCCTGCGCGCCGAGCCGCATCGCCGATTGCACCGCCCGCTTCATCGCGCGGCGGAAGGCGACGCGCCGCTCGAGCTGCTGCGCGATGTTCTCGGCGACCAGCGTCGCGTCGATCTCCGGCTTGCGGATCTCGACGATGTTCAGTGCCACCTCGGCCTTCGCCATGGCGGCGAGGTCGCGGCGCAGCGCCTCGATGTCCTGGCCCTTCTTGCCGATCACCACGCCCGGCCGCGCGGCATAGATCGTCACGCGCGGCTTCTTCGCCGGACGTTCGATCACCACGCGCGAAACGCCGGCGCCAGACAGCTTGCTGCGCAGATGCCCGCGCAACTTGAGATCGTCGTGCAGCAGCTTGGCGTAATCGCCGCCGGCGAACCAGCGGCTGTCCCAGGTGCGGTTGATGCCGAGCCTGAGCCCGACCGGATTGACCTTGTGCCCCATCGTTCAGGCCGCTCCCTGTTCCGCCGCCGGCGGCGAGGCCGGAGTCGCCCTCTCGGCGGGCGCCTCCTCGAGCTCTTCCTCCGGCTCGCGCTCCGCCACCACGATCTTGAGATGGCTGAACCATTTCTCCACCCGCGACGACCGGCCGCGGCCGCGCGCGTGGAACCGCTTCATCACCGACGAGCGCCCGACCTCCGCCCGCGTCACGACGAGCTGATCGACATCGAGCTGGTGGTTGTTCTCGGCATTGGCGACGGCGCTCTCCAGCACCTTGCGCACCTGCTGCGCGATGCGGCGCTTGCTGAAGGTCAGGGTCGCGATCGCCTCGCTCGCCGGCTGGTTGCGGATCAGCCCGGCCACCAGGTTCAGCTTGCGCGGACTGACCCGCAGGTTGCGCAGCACCGCCTGCGCCTCGGTGTCGTCCAGCCCGCGCGGATGCTTCGGCTTGCTCATCTCAGCTCCGCCTCGCCTTCTTGTCCCCGGAATGGCCGGAGAAGGTGCGGGTCGGCGAGAACTCGCCGAACTTGTGCCCGACCATGTTCTCGTTCACCTGCACCGGCAGGAACTTGCGGCCGTTGTAGACGCCGAAGGTCAGGCCCACGAAGTGCGGCAGGATGGTGCTGCGCCGCGACCAGATGCGGATGATCTCGTTGCGACCCGAGGCGCGTGCGGCATCCGCCTTGTTCAGCAGATAGCCGTCCACGAATGGTCCCTTCCAGACGGAGCGTGCCATCTCACTTGCCCTTGTTGCGGCGGCGGATGATCAGGCTGTCCGTCCGCTTGTTCGACCGGGTCTTGTAGCCCTTGGTCGGCTTGCCCCAGGGGGTCACCGGATGCCGCCCGCCGGAGCTGCGACCCTCGCCGCCGCCCAGCGGATGGTCGACCGGGTTCATCGCCACACCGCGATTGTGCGGCCGGCGCCCGAGCCAGCGGCTGCGCCCGGCCTTACCGAGGTGCTGGTTCATGTTGTCCGGGTTCGACACGGCGCCGACCGTCGCCATGCACTCCGCGCGGACCATGCGCAGCTCGCCCGATTGCAGCTTGATCTGCGCGTAGCCCGCATCCTTGCCGACGAGCTGCGCGTAAGTCCCGGCCGCGCGCGCCAGCTTGCCGCCGGCCCCCTGCTTCATCTCCACGTTGTGGACGATGGTGCCGACCGGAATCGCCGCCATCGGCATCGCATTGCCGGGCTTGATGTCGGCGCGCTGGCCGGAGACCACCGTGTCGCCGGCGCGCAGCCGCTGCGGCGCCAGGATATAGGCGAGCTCGCCGTCCTGGTACTTGATCAGTGCGATGAAGGCGGTGCGGTTCGGGTCGTATTCCAGCCGTTCCACCGTCGCCGGCACATCGAACTTGCGCCGCTTGAAATCGACGTAGCGATACGCCTGCTTGTGCCCGCCGCCGCGGAACCGCGTGGTGGTGCGGCCATGGTTGTTGCGCCCGCCCGAGGCGATCTTGCCCTCGGTCAGCGCCTTCACCGGCTTGCCCTTCCACAGCTCGCTGCGGTTGATCAGGACGGTGCCGCGCAGGCTCGCCGTGACCGGATTGAATTGCTTCAGTGCCATGATGCTGCCCGTCGCGTCACGCCAGCGGTGCCGAGAGATCGATCGACTGGCCCGCCGCCAGCGTCACGAACGCCTTCTTGACGTCCGAGCGCTGCCCCGGCCGGCCGCGGAACCGCTTGGCCTTGCCTTTCTGCACCAGCGTGTTCACCGCCAGCACCTGCACGCCGAACAATCCTTCGACCGCCGCCTTGATCTCCGGCTTGGTCGCGTCGATCGCGACGCGAAACACCGCCTGGTTGCGCTCGGTCAGCCCCGTCGCCTTCTCGGTGATGACCGGGCTGCGGATGATGTCGAACATCGCCTCGCGCGACAGCGTGGGACGGCGCGGCGCCTTCGTCTCGCTCATGCCAGCCGCTCCTTCAGCCCGGCGACGCCGGCCGTGGTGATCGCCAGCACGTCATGGTTCAGGATGTCGTAGACGTTGGCACCAACGGTCGGCAGCACGTCGACATGCGGGATGTTGCGGCTCGCCCGCGCAAACCCTTCATCGACCGCGGCGTCGACGATCAGCGCCGAGGACCAGCCGAGCGCGCGCAGTTTCGCCGCCAGCTCCTTGGTCTTCGCCGTGCCAGCCGCGGCCTCCAGCACCACGAGCTTGCCGTCGCGCGCCTTCTGCGACAGCGCGGACAGCAGGCCCAGCCGGCGCACCTTCTTCGGCAGCGCGTAGCCATGGTCGCGCACCACCGGGCCGTGGACGACGCCGCCGGTGCGGAACTGCGGCGCGCGTAAGCTGCCCTGGCGGGCATTGCCGGTGCCCTTCTGGCGATAGGGCTTCTTGGTCGTGCCCTGCACCTCGCCCATGCCCTTGACCTTGTGCGTGCCGGCACGCCGCTTCGCGAGCTGCCAGTGCACCACGCGCGCCATGATGTCGGCGCGCGGCTCGACCGCGAAGATCTCGTCCGGCAGCTCGGCCGTGCCGGCGCTGCCGTTGTCGAGGGTTTTGATCTCGATCTGCATCCCCGTCGCCCTCAGCCCCCTCGTCCTCAGCCCTGCGCCGCCGGCGCCGCGGCCTCGACCAGGCCGGCCGGATAGGGTGCCGCCTCGGGGCGGCGGCGCTTGATCGCGTCGCGCACCCGCACGAAGCCGCCGGCCGCGCCCGGCACCGCGCCGCGCAGCATCAACAGGCCGCGCTCGGCATCGACCGCCGCCACTTCGAGATTGAGCGTGGTTACCCGCTCGACCCCGAGATGCCCGGCCATTTTCTTGTTCTTGAAGGTCTTGCCCGGATCCTGCCGGTTGCCCGTCGAACCGTGGCTGCGATGGCTGATCGAGACGCCGTGGCTTGCCTCGAGGCCGCTGAAATTCCAGCGCTTCATCGCCCCGGCGAAGCCCTTGCCCTTGCTGAGGGCGCAGACATCGACCTTCTGCCCGACGACGAAATGCGCCGCCGACAGCGTCGCCCCCGGCGCCAGCACCGCGTCGGCATCGACGCGGAACTCCGTCAGGCGCTGCTTCGGCTCCACCTTGGCGCGGGCAAAGTGGCCGCGATTCGGCTTGCTGACCCGCGCCGGCTTGGCCCGGCCCCAGCCGAGCTGCACCGCCGTGTAGCCGTCACTCTCCGCCGTGCGCGCGGCCACCACCTGCACCGCGTCGAGATGCAGCACGGTGACCGGCACATGGGTGCCGTCCTCTTTGAACAGCCGGGTCATCCCCAGCTTCTTCGCCAGCAATCCGGTACGCATCGTCGATCGGTCCCCTCGGCCCCGGCAAGTCCCGCCTCAGAGCTTGATCTCGACATCGACGCCGGCGGCGAGGTCGAGCTTCATCAGCGCGTCCACGGTCTGCGGCGTCGGCTCCACGATGTCGAGCAGCCGGCGATGCGTGCGGATCTCGAACTGCTCGCGGCTCTTCTTGTCCACATGCGGCGAGCGGTTCACCGTGAACCGCTCGATATGCGTCGGCAGCGGGATAGGGCCCCGAACCCGCGCACCCGTTCGCTTCGCCGTGTTCACGATCT
>DATJSJ010000202.1:0-34569 GCA_035504175.1 Acetobacteraceae bacterium | reverse complement strand
CGCGGACGGCATCGCTGCCACCGACCGCATCCCCGCCGGCCACAAGGTCGCGATCCGCCCGATCGCCGCCGGCGCGCCGGTTCGCCGCTACGGGCAGATCATCGGCTTCGCGACGCAGGACATCGCGCCCGGCCGGCACGTGCACGTGCACAACATCGGCATGGGCGACTTCGCCAAGGATTACGCCTTCGGCGAGGCGGCGCAGCCGACGCAGTACCTCGATCCGCCCGCAACCTTTCAGGGCATCGTCCGCCCGGACGGGCGCGTCGCGACGCGCAACTACATTGGCATCCTGACCAGCGTGAACTGCAGCGCCCACGTCGCGGGCCTGGTCGCCGACGCGTTCAAGCGCAACCCGTTCACCGGCGCCGATCCGCTCGCCGACTTCCCGAACGTCGACGGCGTCGTCGCGCTGACGCACAAGACCGGCTGCGGCATGACCAACGGCGAGCCGCTGCGCCTGCTCCGCCGCACGCTCGCCGGCTACGCGCGGCACGTGAACTTCAGCCACGTCATCGTGCTCGGCCTCGGCTGCGAGGTGAACCAGATCGGCGGGCTGCTCGAGGAGCAGCGCCTGGCCGGCCGCATCCGCAACATGGACATCCAGTCCATGGGCGGCACGCGCAAGACCGTCGAGGCCGCGATCGGCTTCGTCCGCGACGTGCTGGCCGAGAGCAACCAGGTCCATCGCGAGACCGTGCCCGCGAGCGCGCTCACCGTCGCCCTGCAATGCGGCGGGTCCGACGGCTATTCCGGCGTCTCTGCCAACCCCGCCCTCGGCGCGGCGAGCGACCTGCTCGTGCGCCACGGCGGCACGGTGATCCTCTCCGAAACCCCCGAGACGTACGGCGCCGAGCACCTGCTGACCCGCCGCGCCGTCTCCCGCGAGGTCGGCGAGAAACTGGTCGACCTTATGCGGTGGTGGGAAGGATACACGCAGCGCGAAGGTGCCGAGATGAACGCCAACCCGTCCCCCGGCAACAAGGCGGGCGGGCTCACCACCATCCTGGAGAAGTCCCTCGGCGCCATGGCCAAGGCCGGCAGCACCAACCTCGTCGACGTGGTGCGCTACGCCGAACCTGTCACCGCCAAGGGCTTCGTATTCATGGATACGCCCGGCTACGATCCGGTCGCCGCCACCGGCCAGGTCGCCGGCGGCGCCAACATGGTCTGCTTCACCACCGGCCGCGGCAGCGTGTTCGGCTGCAAGCCCGCCCCCTCGATCAAGCTCGCCACCAACAGCCCGATGTATCAGCGCATGTCGGACGACATGGACGTCAATTGCGGCACCATCCTCGACGGCGACGAGACGGTGCAGCAATGCGGGCAGCGCATCTTCGAGCTGATGCTGCGGGTCGCATCGGGTGAGCGCACCAGGAGCGAAACCTTCGACTTCGGCGCCGCCGAGTTCGCGCCCTGGCAGATCGGCGCCACCATGTGACGAAGGCCGGGGCTTCGCCCCGGACCCCACCAGGGGGCAGCGCCCCCTGGCGGGTCCAGGGCAGAGCCCTGGTCCTTCAGCACTCAGTGAAGTTGACCGCGAGGCCGCCGAGGCTGGTTTCTTTGTACTTGCTTTGCATATCCGCACCGGTCTGCCGCATCGTTGCGATCACCTGATCGAGCGAGACGCGGTGCGTTCCGTCCCCTCGCATGGCGAGTGAGGCCGCGGTGATCGCCTTCATCGCGCCGAAGGCGTTGCGTTCGATGCAGGGGATTTGCACCAGCCCGCCAACCGGGTCGCACGTCATGCCGAGATGGTGTTCCATCGCGATCTCGGCGGCGTTCTCCACCTGCGCGTCGGTGGCGCCAAGCGCCGCGGCGAGGCCGGCCGCGGCCATGGACGAGGCGACTCCGACTTCGCCCTGACAGCCGACCTCGGCGCCGGAAATCGAGGCGTTCATTTTGAACAGCGCGCCGATTGCGGTGGCAGTGAGAAGGAAGCGGCGCACGCCCTCCTCGGTCGCATCCGGCGTCATGGTCCGGTAGTAGCGGAGCACTGCCGGCACCACGCCGGCGGCGCCATTGGTCGGCGCGGTGACGACGCGGCCGCCGGCGGCGTTCTCCTCGTTCACCGCGATCGCGAACAGGCTGACATGGTCCATCAGCTCGTGCGGCGATCGGCGATTGCGGTGCTCGTCTGCCTCGATGCGCTCACGCAGCGCGGCGGCACGCCGGCGCACGCGCAGTCCGCCGGGCAGCTCGCCATCGCCGCGCATGCCACGCTCGACGCAGGATTCCATCGTGGCGGCGACACGAGCGACGTAGCGCTCCACCTGCGCGGCGGGCCGCAGCGCGCACTCATTGGCGAAGACGAGATCGGCGATGGAGAGGCGGTGCGCCGAACAGAGCTCGAGCAGCGCGGCGGCGGAGCGGAACGGGTGCGGCACCGCCGGACCGTCCAGCGACGTGGCGCCGACCTCGCGTTCCCGCACCACGAAGCCGCCGCCAACCGAGCACCAGCGCTCTTCGGCAAGAACCGCGCCGTCCGAACCGCATGCGGTGAACATCAGAGTGTTGGGATGCACCGGCGCTTCGCCGATCACATCGAAGATGATGTCGGCATCGGGATTGAAGTGGATGTTGCGCCCGCCGAGATCGAGCGTGCCCTTTTCGCCGATCTGCGCGACCAGCGCGTCGGCGGCGTCTGGATCGACCGTCTCGGGCGCTTCGCCGGCCAGGCCGAGCACCACTGCCTTGCCGGTGCCGTGACCGCGGCCGGTCCAGGCGAGCGATCCGAACAGCGTGACGCGCAGCGACCCGACCTGCGCCAGCACGCCGCGCTCGCGCAGGCCGGCGACGAAGGCCGCCGCGGCGCGCATCGGCCCGACCGTGTGCGAGGAGGACGGGCCGATGCCGATCTTGAACAGCTCGAAGATGCTGATCATGGGCCGCCTCGCCCGCGCTTCAGGCCGGCGCGCCGATGTGGAACTCGCGCGAGGCTTCCGTGAGGAAGGCCCAGACGTAGCCGGCGAAGGAACGCCAGACCTCGACATGGAACGTGACCGGCGTCTTGCGCCACAGCACGATTTCCGCCTTGGCGAGCACGGTCCGCGTGCACATGCCGACCGGGAAGGCGGCAGGATCGAGATCCAGCGGGCAGCCGGCATTGAGCGCGGCCGCCGCTTCGGCGCCGGCGACTTCCAGCCCCACCTGGCGGTGGCTGATGTCGACCAGCGCGTGCGGATGCGGCTCCATCGGCTGCTCCAGCGCCGCGGCGAGCGCGGGGCCTTCCGCCTCGGGCGCGAGCAGCAGCCATTCGTCCGGCCCGAGCCAGAGGGCCGCGCGCGCGCCGGCGACCGCGGCGCGGCAGGCCTGCTGCGGCAGGGCGGTGCCGAACGCGGTGCCCGCCGCTTCGATCGCGGCCGGCCTGCCGCGCAGGATGTGGCGGGAGGCGGGCGGCAGCAGCGTCAACGCGACGCCGCCCTGGGCGATGCGGTCGAGCGGACCCTCGCGCAGTGGCATTCCGTCAGGCGGCATCGAGGCGCGCTCCTTCCGGGTCGTAGAACACGGGTGCCACGACCCGGGCAGCAGCGGGCCGACCTTCGGTCGTGACGTACAGCGTCGCGCCCGTCCGGTCCCGGCCGCCGGCGATCATCGCGAGCGCGATCGAGCGGTCGAGCGTGGCGCTGAAATAGGAAGACGTGACGTGACCGATCGGCCGCGTGCCGGGCGCGGCATTGGCGTCGGCGATGATCTGCGCGCCTTCCTCGACGACCAGCTTTGCGTCCTCGGTCAGCAGGCCGACGAGCTGCTTGCGGCCCTGGGCCGCAAGCGCGGAGCGGGTGAGGGAGCGCCTGCCGACGAAATCCGGCTTGGCGCGGCCGATCGCCCAGCCGAGCCCGGCATCGTCCGGCGTCGCCGTGCCGTCCGTCTCCTGGCCGACGATGATGTAGCCCTTCTCGGCGCGCAGCACGTGCATCGTCTCGGTGCCGTAGGGCGTGATCCCGTGCGGGCGTCCGGCCTCCATCACCGCTTCCCACACGGCGCGGCCGTGATCGGCCGGGACGTTGATCTCGTAGCCAAGCTCGCCGGTGAAGCTGACGCGGAACAGCCGCGCCGGGATGCCGGCGACGCGCCCCTGCGCCACGCTCATGTGCGGCATGGCGGCGGTGCCGATATCGATCCCCTCGACCAAGCCCTGCAGCACGGCGCGGGAGCGCGGGCCCTGCACCGCGATCACCGCCCATTGCTCGGTGGTGGAGGTGAGCCACACGTCGAGCTCCGGCCACTCGGTCTGCAGGTAGTCCTCCATCATCGCCAGCACGCGCGGCGCGCCGCCGGTCGTCGTGGTAGCGTGGAAGCGGCCGGGCGCGAGCCGGCCGACCACGCCGTCATCCATGACGAACCCGTCCTCGCGCAGCATGACGCCGTAGCGGCAGCGGCCGATCGCGAGCTTCGTCCAGGCATTGACGTACATGCGGTTCATGAATTCGGCCGCGTCGGGCCCGACGATCTCGATCTTGCCGAGCGTGGAGGCGTCGAAGACGCCGACGCTTTCCCGAACGGCACGGCATTCGCGCGCGACGGCGGCGTGCATGTCCTCGCCCGATTGCGGGAAGTAGCGCGCGCGCTTCCACAGGCCCACATCCTCGAACACCGCGCCCTGCTCCGCCGCCCAGGAATGGATCGGCGTGGTGCGCACCGGATCGAACAGGTCGCCGCGCGAGAGCCCCGCGAAGCTGCCGAAGGTGACCGGCGTGTAGGGCATGCGGAAGGTGGTCAGCCCCACCTGCGGGATCGGCTTGTCGAGCGCGCCGGCGACGATGCCGAGCGCGTTCATGTTCGACGTCTTGCCCTGGTCCGTCGCCATGCCGGTCGTGGTGTAGCGCTTGACGTGCTCGATCGAGCGGAAGCCCTCGCGCGTCGCGAGCTTCAAATCCTTGGCGGTGACGTCGTTCTGGAAATCGACGAAGGCGCGCGCGCGGTTGCCGCGCGCATCCTGCGGCAGCGCGCCGAGCATCCCGCCCTCGCCGAACGCGGGAGCGACGATGTCGAAGCGCCGCTTCGTTGCCGAGCCGTGCCCGGCCGCGCGCGCCGCGTCCTCGCCCGCCGCCGCGCCATCCGAAAGCGCCGCAGCGAGGCCGTAGACGCCGCGACAGGCGCCGGCCGAGCGCTCCTGCTCGACCGACAATCCGGGCAGGAACGCCTCCGCCTCGCCGTCCCAGCGCAGCTTGCCGCGCGACTGCGAGAACAGATGCACTGCCGGCGTGAACCCGCCCGACATCAGCAGCAGGTCGCAGGCGATGCTCTCCGCCGCGCCGATCCGCCCGTCCGCTGCCACCGGCGCCACGCGCGCCGAGCGCACGCGCAGCCGGCCCGCGGTGCCGATCACCGTGCTCGCCAGCCGTACCGGCAGCCCGGCGGCGCGCGCCGCCGCCGGGGCCTCGCCCTCCGCCTCCGCGCGCACATCGACGATCGCGGCGATCGCCACGCCGGCCGCGTGCAGATCGAGCGCCGCGCGATAGGCCTGGTCATGCGCGGTCACGACCACCGCGCGCCTGCCACAGGCGACGCCGTAGCGGCCGAGATAGGTGCGCGCCGCGCCGGCCAGCATGATTCCCGGGCGGTCGTTCTCCGGAAACACCAGCGGCCGCTCCAGCGCGCCGGCGGCCAACACCACCTGCGCCGCCCGCACCTGCCACAGCCGCTCGCGCGGCAGCCGCGGATCGGGCTGCGCCAGATGATCCGTGACCCGCTCGGCGAGGCCGATCATGTTGTGCGCGAAGTAGCCGAACGCCGTCGTGCGTGGCAGCAGCGTCACGCGCGGGTGGCGCGCCAGCGTCGTGAGCGTCGCCTCGAGCCAGGCCGACGCGGGCTGCCCGTCGATCATCGCCGCATTCTCGGCGAGCAGCGAGCCGCCCATCTCCGCCTGCTCGTCGCACAGCGCCACGCGCGCGCCCGCATCGGCGGCGGCCATCGCCGCGGCGAGGCCCGCGGGTCCCGCGCCCACCACCAGCACGTCGCAATGCGCGTAGCGGTTCAGGTAGCGGTCCGGATCAGGCAAGGTCGGCGCGCGGCCGAGCCCCGCCATGGCGCGGATGCGCGGCTCGTAGAAGCGGTGCCAGGCACCGCGCGGCCACATGAAGGTCTTGTAGTAGAACCCCGCCGGCAGCAGTGGCGCCGCGAAGTCGTTGACCGCCGCGAGGTCGAAGCGCAGCCCCGGAACCCGGTTCTGGCTGCGCGCGACCAGCCCGTCATACAGCTCGACCTGCGTCGCGCGGACGTTCGGCGTCACCCGCGCCGCGTCGCGCGCCAGCTCCACCAGCGCGTTCGGCTCCTCGGAGCCCGCAGCCAGAATGCCGCGCGGGCGATGATACTTGAAACTCCGCCCGACCAGGTGCACGCCGGAGGCGAGCAGCGCCGAGGCGAGCGTGTCGCCGGCGAGCCCCTGATAGCCTCGCCCGTCGAAGCTGAAGCGCACCACGCGCCCGCGATCGACGCGCCCGCCCCGCGGCGTGCGAAAGCGTGTCATGCCGCCTCGCGTCCTTTTTCGGCCGGCGCCGGCGCCTGGTCGGGGCGCTGCTCGCCGATGCGGTAGGTGGCGACGAAGAAGTCGCTCACCGTGTCACGCAGCGCGTTGAAGAACCGCGCGCAGCCATGCGTGTGGCGCCAGCGTTCCGCGTGCAGGCCCTTCGGGTTGGTGCGGGCGTAGAGGAAATCGGCCCAGCCGGCATCGTCCGATGAAGGCCGGCGCGCGAGATGCGCCTCGCCGCCGTAGGTGAACTCGAGCTCGGGGCGCTTGCCGCAATAGGGGCAGTCGATCAGCAGCATTGGGAGACTCCCAAAGGGAAAAAGGCCAGGGCTCCGCCCCGGACCCGCTGGGGCCTGAGGCCCCAGACCCCCATTACTTTAGGTAATGGATTGCAAAGGCTAGCCTTTGCCGGAGTCCAGGGGCAGAGCCCCTGGCCTTCCTTACCATCCAAAGCGTGCATCAATGCGCCACCGCGGCCGCGGCCGCTTCATCGATCAGCACGCCCTCGCGGAACCGCTCCAGCGTAAATGGCGCATTGATCGGATGCGGCTCATCCTTCGCGATCGTCCAGGCGAGCAGGTTGGCCGCCCCCGGCGTCGCCTTGAACCCGCCCGTGCCCCAGCCGCAATTCACGTACAGCCCGGGGATTGGCGTCTTCGCCAGAATGGGCGAGCGATCCGGCGTCACGTCGACGATCCCGCCCCAGTTGCGCAGCATGCGCATCCGCCGGAACATCGGGAACAGCTCGCAGATCGCATCCAGCGTGTGCGCCGGAACGTGCAGCCCGCCGCGCTGGCTGTACGACACATACGCATCCGTTCCCGCGCCGATCACCAGCTCGCCCTTGTCGGACTGGCTGATATAGGCGTGGATCGTGTTCGACATCACGACGCAGGGAACCACCGGTTTCACCGGCTCCGACACCAGCGCCTGCAGCGGGTAGCTTTCCAGCGGCATGCGCAGCCCGGCCATCGCCATCACGACGCTGCTGTGTCCGGCGGCCGAGACGCCGATCTTCGGCGCGCGGATCACGCCGCGCGACGTTTCCACCGCCTCCACCGCGCCGGCGGCGTTGCGGCGGATCGCCGTCACCTCGCAGTTCTGGATGATGTCGACGCCAAGCGAATCCGCCGCCCGCGCGTAGCCCCAGGCGACCGCATCGTGCCGCGCCACGCCACCGCGCCGCTGCAATGCAGCCCCGAGCACCGGGTAGCGCATGTTGGCGGCGATGTTCAGCGGCGGGCAGAACGCCTTCGCCTGCTCCGGCGTCAGCCACTCGTTGTCGACGCCGTTGGCGCGATTGGCGTGGATGTGCCGCTTCGAGACCTGCACGTCGTGCACCGTATGCGCCAGCATCATCACGCCGCGCTGGCTGAACATGACGTTGTAGTTCAGCGCCTGCGACAAGCCTTCCCACAGCTTCAGCGCGTGGTCGTAGAGCGCCGCACTCTCGTCGAACAGATAGTTGGAACGGATGATCGTGGTGTTGCGCCCGGTGTTGCCGCCGCCCAACCAGCCACGCTCCAGCACGGCGATGTTGCGCATCTCGTGCTCTTTCGCGAGATAATACGCGGCACCCAGCCCGTGCCCGCCGCCGCCGACGATCAGCGCGTCATAGGCGGGCTTCGGATCAGGCGATCGCCACTGCGGCTGCCAGCCGGAATGGGCGCCAAAGGCGTGCCGGATCAGAGAGAGCGCGGAAAATCGCTGCATGTGTCGCATCCGTGGCGCCGAAGCGCCGCATTGTCCCAAGGCAGGCGCCGGAAAACGAGCACGCAGACGAAGCCAGGCTTGAACGCAGGCGACATCCGGCGCGCTCGGGGGCGCGGCGGTCAGAAAGGAAGAAAGGCCTTCTTTTTCTGAAGACAAAGAGCAAAAAGACTTTTATTCGTTATTCTTGGCGGTGGGCGGCCCCAAGACTCGGCGTCAAACGAATGAAAGTTTTTTGGGTCTTTTTTTCAAAAAAGAACAGCTCTTCCTTGCCTTAACTTGCCGGCGGGTCCTGCGCCCGCAGCCGTACCAGCGCCAGGACCGTCTCGCTGATCGGCACCGGCACCTCGACCCAGCCGGCGAGCTCGACCACGGCCCCAAGTAGCGCCTCGATCTCGAGCGGCCGGCCGCGCTCCAGGTCCTGCAGCATCGAGGTACGATGCCGCCCGACCTCCTCGGCGCCGGCCAGGCGCTGGTCGATGGCGATCGCGAGACGCACCCCGAGCCGCTCCGCCACCGCCTGGCCCTCCAGCATCATCGCGCGGCAGATCGCCCGCGTGCCGGGATCTGCCAGGATCCGGTCAAGGGTCGCAAGCGTCAGGGCGCTCAGCGGGTTCAGCGCCATGTTGCCCCAGAGTTTGACCCAGATCTCGTCGCGGATCCGCGGCCTGACCGGCGCCTTCAGCCCGGCGCCGATCAGCAGCGCGGAGAGGACGCTCGCGCGCTCGCTGCGGCTGCCGTCCGGCTCGCCCAGGCAGAAGCGGTCGCCGTACTGGTGCTCGATCACGCCGGGAGCGACGATCTCGGCCGCGGGATAGATGATGCAGCCGAGCGCCTGCGCCGGCGGCAGCCCTCCCCACAGCGCCCCGTCGGGGTCGACGCTCTCAACCCGCCGATCGCCGAACGGTGCGGGGAGACCGTAGGTGTACCACCAGGGGACGCCGTTCACCGCCGCGACGATTGTGGTGGCCGGACCGATCAGCGGCTGGAGCTGCGGCAGGGCGGCGGCAAGCGAGTGGGCCTTCAGGGTCAACACGAGGTAGTCCTGCGGGCCGAGTTCCGCCGGGTTGGCGGCCGCGCGGGGGCGCGCGGTGATCACTGAGCCGCCGCTGCGCAACTCCAAACCCCGCTCGCGGATCGCGGCGAGATGCGGGCCGCGGGCGACGATGCTGACCGGCGTGCCCGCCGCTTCCAGACGCGCCGCAAGGAAGCCGCCGATCGCTCCGGCCCCGAAGATGCAGATCGAGGGCATGCCGCGCGCCTAGTCCGCGAGCCCGAGCGTGCGCGCCAGGCCGATGCGCTGCAGCTTGCCAGTGGCCCCTTTCGGTATTTCCTTCAGGAACAGGATCTTCCGCGGCACCTTGAAGGCGGCCAGCCGGACCGCGCAGTGGTCGCGGATCTCCTGCTCGGTCGCCGTCGCACCCTCATGCGCGACGACCGCCGCGGCCACCTCCTCGCCCAGCATGTCATGCGGCATGGCGAAGGTGACGCATTGCGCAACCGCGGGGTGGTCCATCAGCACGACATCCACCTCGAGCGGACTGATTTTCTCGCCACCGCGGTTGATCAGCTCCTTCAGCCGGCCGGTGAGGAAAAGGTAGCCCTCCTCGTCCAGCCGCCCCTGGTCGCCGGTGCGGAACCAGCCCTCCGTGAAGGCACGCCCGTTCGCTTCCGGGTTGCCGGCATAGCCGACGGTCACATTGGGCCCCCGGATCACCACCTCGCCGATCTCGCCCGACGGCAGAAGCCGGCCCGCATCATCCATGATCGCAACCTCCGGCCCCGCAGCGAGCCCGACCGAGCCCGGCTTGCGCCCGCGCGGCGGCAGCGGGTTGGAGGCCATCTGATGCGCCGCCTCCGTCATGCCGTAGGCCTCGATCACCGGCGCGCCGAACACTTCCTCCAGTTCCAGCATCACCTGCGGCGGCAGCGAGGCGGAGGAGGAGCGGATGAAGCGTAGCCCCGCGGCCCGCGCCTGCTCGGGATGGTTGCGGGCGCGCAGCAGGATCGCTTGGTGCATGGTCGGCACCGCGGTGTACCAAGTCGGCCGCACCGTTCCGAGCCAATCCAGGAATTTGAACGCGTTGAAGCCCGGCGTGCAGCAGACGGCAGCGCCCGCCTCCAGCGACGACAGCACTGCCGCGATCAGCCCGTGGATGTGGAACAGCGGCATGATGTTGAGGCAGACATCCTCCGGCCCGAGGGCCAGCGCCTCGGCGATGTGCGCGGCCGAGGCCGCGAGATTGCGACCGGAGAGCGGCACGACCTTCGGTCGCGCCGTGGTGCCGGAGGTGTGCAGCACCAGCGCCGCGTCCTCCGGTGCGGCCGGGCCGGGACGGGCAGCAGCTGCCGTGGGGAGAGAGCCGGTGTCCAGGCGATAGCCGCCGGCCGGCCCGTCCGGTGTCGTCTCAAGCCCTATCACCGGAATGCCCAGCCCGGCCGCGACCTCGCGCGCCGGCGTCTCCCATCCGTTCAGGGTGATCAGGGCCTTGGGCGCGAGATCGGAGAGGTAGAAGGAGAATTCCTCCGCCTTGTACGCGGGATTGAGCGGCGCGGCGGCGGTGCCGGCGGCCAGCGCCACGAACGCGCTCGCCGCCTCCGGCCCGTTCGGCAGCACGAGTGCCACGCGCTCGCCCGCCCCGATGCCGGCGGCATTCAGCGTCGCGAGCGTGTCACGGGCGAGCGCCAGGAGCCCGGCCCCGTCCAGCCAGGGCCGGCCCGGCGCGCCGATCGCCCGCCCCGAGCCGGCACGCGTGGTCAGGATCTGCCAGAGTGAATGCGCCATGCCGGTCCGTCCCTTCCGCTTCCGCTCGGTCCTGTCGCTGAGGATATCGCCCGCGGTTCCGGCCCGGCGATCCCTGATTGTTGCAGCGGAACGAGCGGGTCATAATGCGGCGTGGCAGCGCCCGGATGAAGCCGATGGCATCGGACGGCGAACCGCGGCTTGGTGCAAGGTCATTGGCCGCCGGCGCGTCGCTGGGTGCGTTCGTCGGCATGCTGTTGGGGCTCGCGGTCGACCCGGTCACAAAATCGGTCATGACGACCGCTCTCGCCCTGGTGGCCGCCCTGTTCGGCTTGGCCGGCAAGGGCGGACGGCTGGTCGAACCCCCGTCGGACGGGCGCCTGCTGGCGTTCTGCCTGGCCGCCATCGTCGCGACGCTCCTGGCGCTGACCGCCCGCACCCATGACTGGCTCTCGCCCCCCGATGCCGCCGGCGCGGGCTCGGCGGGTCGGAGCGGCGCGACCGCCTCCTACCGCGCGACCGTTCTGTTCAGCGCACCGGCCGGGGATTGCGCGGATATCGCCCGGCTGCAGGACCGGCCGCTCGCCGAGCAGCTTGCGCATCTGCGCAGCGCCGGCGGTGCCGAGGCCGCCCTGGCGCAGCGAATCGCGGGCCTGCCGGAACCCGATCGTCCGCAGGCCCTCGCATCCGGAGTGCTGCTGCTGTGCGGTGGATGATCCCGCTCCCGGCGCCGCTTGCGCTGGCCGTCCTGCTCGCCGGGGCCCGTGGTGCCAGGGCGCAGGACGAGCCGAGCGCGGCGGTCGTCGCCCGCACGATGCAGTCGGTGGTGGAGATCAAGGCGGAGTCCTGCGGCGAGGCAGGAGGCAGCCGTGGCACCGGCTTCCTGTTCCGCACGTCGGTGCAGATCGCGACCGACCTGCACGTCATTGCCGGCTGCAGCGATATCCGGGTCCTGTTCGAGCGTCGCCCGGGCGCGGACTGGCAGCAGGTCGCGGTAGCGCGGGTGGACCCGAGCCTCGACCTGGCGCTGCTGCGGCTCGACCAGCCGGCGAGTGTGCCGGCGCTCGATCTCGGGCCGCCGCCGGGCGGACATGACCGCGTCACCGGGATCGGCTTCAGCGCCGATCTGCCGGCCATGGACGAGCGTCCGCTCGAAGTCTCCGTCGCCGCAGCAAGGCTGCCGGACATCCTCTCGTCGGCCCAGCAGCAGGAATTGCACCGCACGAACCCGGGACTGGATCTTCGCGGGCCGATCGTCCGCTTCACCAGCGGCCTCAACCCGGGCATGTCGGGCGGACCGGTGATCGACGGACAAGGGCGTGTGGTCGCCGTGGTGGGGGGCGGCCTGCGCAACATGCCGGCGCCGCCGAGCTGGGGTTGGCCGGCGCAGGGGCTCGAACAGGCGCTGGTCTCGCCGGCGAGCGTCAGTGCCGTGGTCTCGCTGCCCGCCCAGCCGCTGCTGTCGTTCCGCCCGGAGGAGACGCCCACGCTCCGCTGCGGCGAGATGACGTTCCGTCGCGTCGGCAGCGGCAGTTTTGCCGAGATGTCGGTGACCGCCGATGACCCGGCACGGGTGCAGTTCGTCGCCGGCATCTCGACCCTGCCGCGCGATACGATCGAGGCACTGCGCTTCGACGTGTGGCGCAACGAGCCGTCCGGTGCGGCGGTGGTCCTGCCGAGCGGCGTCAGCCTGGTCGCCGCGCCGGTCGGCTGCCACGCGATATCGGCCGACGGACGGATCGAGGTGTTTGTCTACGGCGCGAAAGCGGCCGACCTGGCGGCCGTCCAGGCCGTCTCGGTGGAGTTCGAGACCACGTTCGCCGCCCCTTTCGGGCAGCCGCTCCAGGTGGATACCGGGCTGAGCACGCTGGGCCCGCAAGGCCTTCTGACGCGTCAGGACGGGCTGGTGTTCAACCGCAAGGGGGTCATTTTCGGGCAGATGACCCAGGACGGGCTGCATTTCAGCCACCTGTTCGAGACGCTGATGGCGCGCAGCGGCACGTTCGTCGGCGTGCTGACGGTCAACCGCGACTACCGCTTCGTGCCACCCGTTTGCGCGGTTGAGGGGGAAACGCCCGAGTGCCTCGCCGCGGCGGTGGCGGTGCGCGAACAGATGCCCGGCTGGACGCCGTTCGTGCTGGCGACTCAGCTCTCCACGTATCCGGCGTACTAGGGCAGCCAGCCAAGACCATGTGCGCCCAAGGCGGAATCGCCGGGGGTGCGAATGATGGGCTGAGGACAGAAGGGTAGACCAGGATCGCCCCGCACGGTCTGAGGAATCCCGGCCTATAGGCCGGGCCACTCCTCGGCCGCCGTCACCGCCGCCACGTCGAGCAGTCGCTCGATCACCTCCGGCTCCTGCGCGCCGGCGATCGCGTGTCTGCCGGAGACCACGAAGCACGGCACGCCATTGATGCCGAGCCGGTGGGCGCGGAGATTGTCGCCGTGCACCGTCTCGACCTCCTCCTCGGAGACGAGGAAACGGGCCGCGGCGCCGGCGTCGAGCCCGCATGATGCAGCGATCGCCACCAGCACGCCGACATCGCCGATATCGCGGCCGTCGCTGAAATGCGCCGCGAACAGCGCCTCCACCATCTCATTGGCCCGGCCGAAGCGGGTGGACCAGCGCACCAGGCGATGCGCATCGACGCTGCTCGGCGTGCGGCGGATGCGGTCGAAGCGGAACGGCACGCCCTCGGCGCGGCCGATCTCGGTGATCGAGCCGTAGAGCCGCCGGGCGCGGTCCTCGCCACCGAACTTGCGCGCGACGTAATCCGCCCGGGTCATTCCCGCGCGCGGCATGTCCGGGTTCAGCAGGAAGGGCCGCCAGGTCAGCTCGACCAGCAGGTCCCGGCGCCGCGCCAGCGTTCGCGACAGCCGCCGCACCCCGAGATAGCACCAGGGGCAGACCAGATCGTGCACGACCTCGATCGCGAGCCGTGCCTTGGGCGGGGCGAGGACATTCACTCCGCGATCCTATCCAACCCTGCACGGTCGCGTTAGCCGAAAACGCGGCT
Organism: Acetobacteraceae bacterium; assembly: GCA_035504175.1. Lineage (GTDB taxonomy): Bacteria > Pseudomonadota > Alphaproteobacteria > Acetobacterales > Acetobacteraceae > DATJSJ01. The sequence goes on along the minus strand of DATJSJ010000202.1, from coordinate 20,627 downwards.
GGCGGGCCGGATGCCTGCCGCACCCTCGCCCCGGCTTATGAGACTTATGCGCCGACCCGACATTCTGATCGCGCGCCCGATCCATATTTGTGCGGTGCAACAGGGGCGTGCCCTGCCTGGGTTCCTTGCCGCCCCTTCTGGCCCGCCATTCCGACGGACCTCCTCTAGGAGAGACTCTTATGAAGACCATCCTGCTCGCAGGAGCTGCAGCCCTGGGCCTGGGCATGCATGTGGCGCTGGCATTCAGCCCGGCGCATTCGATGTATCAGCCGCCGATTCCTGCCGACCCGGCCGCCAGCCAGCCGCTTGCCTCTACCGCGCCGGCGGAGCGCCTGGCGTTGGCCGGCGTCAACCCGGCCCACGCCCAGTACCAGCCCTATGTCCTGACGCATCCCTGGGTGGATGAGGTGCCGACCGCAGTGGCGCAGCGCTATCAGGCCCGCACCTATGCGTTGGCCGGGGTGAATCCGGCGCACGGCCAGTACGAGCCGTACGTCCTGACCCATCCCTGGGTTGACGAGGGTACGGCGCTGGCGGCTCGCCCGAACCAGGCGCCTGCGGTGGCGTCCGAGCCGGGCACGCTGCCGCCGGGCTGATCCGGCACGCGGCACCGGTCTCGCCCGACGGGCGGGGCCGTGTGCCGCGTCCTGCCGGCTGGCGCGATCCGCATGCCTGGCCGGCTTCCCGGCTCGAGCGGGCGCGCGACGGCCCGACCGGCTTCACTCCGGATGTCCCGCGACCGGTGGTCAGGGCAGCTGCTCCTGCCGCCCGGTCACGCCTCGCCGTACGTCGAGATCACCGGATCGAGGCGGAATTCCTCCACCAGGAAATCGATCACCGCCCGGGTCCGCGGCGCCAGATGGCGACGTGACGGGTAGACCGCGTGCAACGGCACCCGGGCCTGCCGCCATGGCTTCAGCAGCCGCTTCACGGAGCCCTGCTCGAAGGCGTCCCGCATCAGCCAGGCGCTGGTCGAGGCGATCCCGAAATCCGCCAGCACCATCTCCCGCACCGCCTCGATGCTGTCGGTGGAGAAGCGGCCATTCACCTTGACCGTGACCGGGCCGTCCGGTCCTTCGAAATGCCAGTCGCGCGGCGCGGCGCGCCGGTCGAAGATGATGCACTCATGGTTGGCAAGATCCGCGGGGTGCTGCGGCTCGCCCCGCTGCTGCAGATACCGGGTCGAGGCGATCAGGACGATCGCGACTGACCCGACCCGCCGCGCGACCAGCGAGGCATCGGCCACCTCGCCGGCGCGGATCACGACGTCGAGTCCTTCCTCGATCAGGTCCTGTCGCCGATCGTCCAGCAACAGATCGACGGAGAGCTCGGGGTAGCGCGCCAGCAGCCGCGGCAGTCGTGGCGCGATATAGAGCCGCCCGAAACTGGTGAGCGCACCGAGCCGCACCAGGCCGGACGGCGTGTCGCGGCGCCGGCCGATCGCGGCCAGGCTCTCCTCGACGGCCTCCAGCACGCGCTGGGTATGGGCGAGCAGGTCGCGCCCGTCCTCGGTCAGCGTCAGATGCCGCGTGGTGCGCTGGATCAGCCGCGCCCCCAGCTCTTCCTCGAGCGCGGAAATCTGCCGCGAGACGGCCGGCTGCGTCATTCCCATCTCGCGCGCCACGGCGGAGAACGACCCGGCCTCGGCGACGCGCTGAAACACCCGATATGCGGAGAGCAGATCCATTGGCGTCCTTCGCCGGTCTGCGCTGACGAAAGCTGACCGGCCCGGTCATACTTGCACGCATGAAAGATATGGTCTGAGCGGAAATTGCACGCACCGTCGGCATGGCACATTTGACATTCGAACCTGATGACGACTTCGTGCGCTGCCTTGTTTCGGCCCTGGCGCGGGCGTCGTCACGCAGCAAGAATGGCTCGCCCGGGCACTTCCGGGGCGGGCGAGAGGGACATCATGGCCAGGCTCGCGGACCGTCTGGAGGCCTTTCACAGCGGCATGCTGGAGCGTGTAGACGCGGCCACCGCTGCGCTGATCCAGCGCGCGGAGGAGCAGCTGGTCGCGACCGGCGCCGGGCGGGAGGCGCTGAGGGCGGGCGATCCGGCGCCGGATTTCGAGCTGCCCGACCCACGCGGCGCACGGGTGCGGCTTTCCGAACGGCTGCAGCGTGGCCCTGCGGTGCTGCTGTTCTTCCGCGGCGGCTGGTGTCCGTATTCCTGCATCGGTCTGCGTGCCTGGCAGGATGCGCTGCCGGAGATCCGCCGCACCGGCGGGCAGGTCCTGGCGATCTCGCCGCAGCGCGTGCACGCCTGCAGCGAGACCGCCGAGCGCGGCATGCTGGATTTCACCGTGCTCTCCGACCAGGGCAACCGGGTCGCCGACCAGTACGGCGTGACCTACGAAGTGCCGGAGGAGATGCGGCCCTTCTATCAGCGGCTCGGCCATGACCTGCCGAAGGTGAATGGCACCGGCGACTGGCGCGTACCGCTGCCGGCAAGCTTTATCGTCTCGCGCGACGGCCGCATCGCCTTGGCCGACGTGAAGCCGCGCATCTATCGCCGGCTGGAGCCGGCGGAGGCGCTCGAGATGTTGCGGGAGCTGCAGCCCGCCTGACGCGGCCGACGCCGCTCTTCCCTTTCCACTGCCACGCGTGCGGGCCGGTCGCCGGAGAGGCGATGCGGCCGGGCTCGCGCCAAGGAGGCTTTCTCCGCCATGTCCATATCCGGCCTGTTTGCGACCATCACGGCCGTGATGCTCTCGATCCTGTCCCTGTCGCTCGCGGCAGGACTGCTCGGCTCCGATCTCGGTGTGATCCTGGCCGGCCACGGCGTCGGCGCCTTGGCCAGCGGCGCCGCGAACCTCATGGCTTCCGGTCTCGGTGTGCTGAACACCTGGCTGCAGCAGATCTAGTGTCCGATCGCGGAAAAGCGTGAGCCGCGTCGCGACCACGCTTCGCCGCGTGAACCGGATACTCAGCAAATTGCCAAGGGCCAGTTTTCAATGAGAGCCGGCACTTGGGCGCCAAAACCCTCGGCGGAATCGACGGGATCGCCCGGCCGGGCTGAGCCGCGCCGGCGGACTCACCCGGCGACGGGGATGCGCCCGCCGAGTTCGTCCTCGACATGCACGCGGATGATATCGTCGAAGCTGCTCTCGGCCTTGAAGCCCAGCCCGGCGGCGCGGCTTGCATCGAAGTTGCGCGGCCAGCCCTCGACGATGCGCATGATCGTGGGATCGGGCTCGCGCCGGATCAGTCGCACCGCACGCTCGCCCGCGGCCCGGCGCAACGCCTCGATCTGCTCGCCGACGGTCGCGGACAAGCCCGGCATGCTGAGATTCCGCCGAGCGCCGAGCGCGGCCAGATCCATCGTCGCCGCATGGATCAGGAAGCCCACAGCCGCGCGCGGGCTGGCATGCCAGTGGCGCACGTCCTCCGGCACCGGCAGCACGGCCTCCTGACCTGCCAGCGGCTCACGCAGGATGCCCGAGAAGAAACCCGACGCCGCCTTGTTCGGTTTGCCCGGCCGGATGCAAATGGTCGGCAGGCGGATGCCGATGCCGTCGAAAAAGCCGCGGCGGGAGTAGTCCGCCAGCAGCAACTCGTCGATCGCCTTCTGCGTGCCGTAACTGGTGAGCGGCGTGGAAAAGAACTCGTCGCCGATCCGCTCGGGGAAGGGGGCGCCGAACACCGCGATCGAGGAGGTGAAAACGACGCGCGGCTTGTACGCCTCGCGCAGGCCTTCCTGACGGATCGCCTCGAACAGCGATCGGGTGCCGTCGAGGTTGATCCGATAGCCCTTGTCGAAATCGGCCTCCGCCTCGCCTGAGACAATGGCGGCGAGATGCACGATCAGGTCCGGGCGCCCGGCGACCGCGCTCGCTGCCGCGCCCGGGGCGGAGAGATCGGCGGCATTGGTCTCGACGGCGCCGGTGAAGCCGGCGGGCGCTTCGGGGGCGATGATGTCGACGAGCGTGAGACGCTCGATCGGCCGGCCCGCAAGGCCGCCATCGGCGACCAGGCGTGCGGTCAGTTTGCGGCCGACCATGCCGGCAGCGCCTATGATCAGGATGTGCATTGCGAGCTCCTGAGGCTTCGTTCTGGGAACGGGTGAGGGTGTAAAGTAAGAAAGGACTTCTTTTTCTGTAGAAAAAGAAGCAAAAAGACTTTCGTTCGTTTAGGCGCAGAGCGGATACACGGTACACGCCTCAATGGAATAGAAGTTTTTTGGTTCTTTTTTTCAAAAAAGAACATCTTGCTTTTCTTCTGTCACCCGACCGCCGCGACCGCGTAGGCATCCAGCTCGATCTCACCCCCGCCGAGCGGCCGGCGTGCCGCCATGATGTCCGGATCGGCGGCCGCCTCCACAAACCGTGCGGCATCCAGCACGGCGATGCCCGCGTCTTTCGGCCGCGGATCGAGGCTGATCCGCACGGCCTCGCCGGTCAGGTTGGCAAGCCAGACCGCATCGCCGGTGGCGACCGCCTGCACCGTGCCCGGCGCCGAGACCGCAACCTCGCGGCGCCCGGAATCGCGCAGCCTGGCCAGGCCACGCAGCACGTGAAAGACCGGGAAGAGCCCGCCATGGACATCGTACCATGGCTGCTCCCACGCCATCGGCGCGTGCACCGCGCCGGCGGGCCCGACCAGTCCGCCGAGCGCGACCGCCTTCGCCCCACCCTGCGCGAAATGCGCGAAATAGCCGAGCGCCCACGCCGCCCCGAGCAGGCCGCGCTGCCGCGGGTCGACGCGATTCATCGCCTGGCGGCGGTTGTTCGGATTCTCGGCCGGAGCCGCGCCATACGGGTTGTCGCGCATCACGATGCCGCTCGGCCCGACGGCATACGGCGTCTCGCCGATGAAGCCGCGCAGGCTGCGCACGATCCAGGGCAGCGCTTCCAGTGACTCCATGACCGTGCGGTCGTCGCCGGCATGCACCAGCGGCGAGGTGGTGAAGCTGACGAAATCCAGCGCCTCGACCGGCGGCCGCTTGCGGTTGAGCTCGGTGAAATAGCTGAGCATGCCGCCGCCGATGCGCGCGGCCGGAAAGGCGCGGCGGACGGCGCGGTCCATCTCCAGCGCCGGCGGGGCCGGCGGCCAGGTGGTGCCGGGCAGCGTGCTCTTGAGGTCGGAAGCCGGGGAGACGATCACCGCGGCGAACGGGTTGCCCAGCGCCCGGGCGGTCTCGCCGAGCGCCGCGATCTCCGCCGCGTAGCCCTCCACCGAAACCAGCACCGCTTCGAGCCAGGGCACGGCGCCGAGGCCGCGCACGACGGCGAGGCACTGCTCCAGGCTGGCGCGGTCGTGGCCGCGACGCGGATCATGGCGGATCAGGACATGGGCGGGGCGGATCGCCCGCAGGGCGTCCAGCCGGGTCAGCGCGGCATCTGCCTCGGCCGGGTCGAGGCCCAGCCCGAGCGCCGGCATGCGGCCGGCTGGCGCGCCGATCCGGACGCTGACTGCTCCGCCAGCGCCGAGCGGCCGGTCGGGCCGTCCCTGCACCGCGAGCGTCACCGACTGTTCCAGCTTCGACCCGGCCGGCAGCGTGTACGGCCAGGGCAGGGCGAGCGGGCGGACGTAGGTCTTGAACGAGGCGTCGGTCCAGTTGCGCTGGTCCTCCATCTCGAACGTGTCGCCTTCCATGCGGCAGGTCACGCTGGCGCCGGGGGCGAAATCATGGGTGATGGCGCGCAGGTCGCGCATCGGCTGCACCGGATCGATCAGGGCGGGGAACTGCGTGTCCTGCTGGTTTCCGTCCACCGTCTCGATCCGGGCAGGCTCGCCGGCGACGCCGTCGACCGGGTGCAGCACGACGAAGCCGGCGCGGTTGGTGACGAAATCGCTCTCCGCCTCGCCGCGGCAGGCGAAGCGCAGCCGGCCGGACGCATCGCCCTCGATCGCCGCCGTGTAGTGCAGCGCCTGCGCGTGATCGGCGATGCGGGCGGTATAAGTGACGCGAAAGCGGTCGGCATTTTCCTCGATCGCCAGATCGGTAATTTCCGGGCCGTAGGTGCCCCAGTTGCGATCGCGGATGATGCACGAGACCGCGCGGATCATCTCATGCCCGGCGAAGCGGATATGGCGGAGGTTGCCGTCTTCCAGCTCGGCGCTGAGGGGCCCGGCGCGCAGCACCCGGCACGGGGCGGCCGGCTCCTCCGTCCCGAACAGGCGCAGATTGGGCGATGGCGTGTCGGTCACGGCCGTTTTCCTCCCGTCGCGGCTCGGCGGCGATTTCAGCGCCTCGGCGCGCGGATGACCAGACCCGGACCGCTGCGAAGGCCGGCCCCGGTCCGGGAGGGTAACACCTTTGGAGCCGGGCCCGGCCGCGCAGATCCATCAGTGCGGATCCATAAGTTCTGTGAGGTGGCAGCCATTCCGGTGGATTCCTCGGCCGGCGGGACATCCGCGACGGGCGTACCAGGCTCTTCGAGAAGCCCGGCTACGACCCCTCTGACGCGCGACCGGGCGGGCGCTTCCGAACACGCGAGTGGGACGAATTCCTGCCGGAACGCTCGCGTGTCGCTGGATCGGCGCGCAAATCATTGTTCCTGCGTTTGTTGCGCCTGACGCGACGTCTCGCGCTTCAGTGGATAAGTCTGGGGACGGCGATCACCCAGGGATTGAACCGCCAGAGCCTCATGGTCGGACCGGGATGGTCCCGGCCGGTACCGGGCGGACCCGGTTCAGCTTCTTGTTTTCACACCATGATCCAAGCCCGCGGGGGTCATGCTCCGGTCGCCCGGCTGCCCGATCGGCGCCGGCGCCGCCGCGCGATCGGTCGCGGCAGGCCCGAGCATCGCGAGCACCTCCGCCGCCGCCGCATCGGCGGGCAGACCGGCGGGCGGGCGCAGCTGCGCCAGGGCCGCGGCGAAGCCGGCGCGTTGCGCCGCCGCCCGAGCTGGATCTGTCAGCAGCGCATGCAGGGTGTCCGCGAGCTGCGCGGGGTCGCAGTCCTGCTGCAGCAGCTCCGGCACCAGAGCGCGTCCCGCCAGCAGGTTGACCATGGCGACGTAGGGCACGCGGATCAGCCGCCGCGCCAGCAGGGCGGTGATCGGATTGACGCGGTAGGTAACCGCCATCGGCACCCCCGCCAGCGCCAGTTCCAGCGTCGACGTGCCGGACTTGGTCAACGCCGCTCCGGCGGCGGCGTACGCGTCGTGCTTGTCCTCGAGCTCGGTCACGATCACCGCGCGCACCGGCCAGTCCGCGACCGCGCGATCGACGGTCGCGGCGACTGCGGCGGACACTGGCACGACCGGCACCAGATCCGGCACACGGCGCTGCAGGCGGCCGAGCGTGCGGCCGAACACCGGCAGCAGGCGCGGCGCCTCGTTGCGCCGGCTGCCGGGCATCAGCACCACCACGGGCGCGGTCGGCGCGATCTTGTGCCGGGCGCGGAAGCGCGCCGCGTCACCGGCATCGGCGCCGCTTTGCAGCACCGGATGGCCGACGAAGCTCGCCGGCAGATCGTAACGGGCGAAGAATTCCGGCTCGAAGGGCAGCAGGCAGAGCAGCTTCTCCCACAGGCCGGGGAAATGCCGGGCGCGGCTCTCGCGCCAGGCCCAGACCTGCGGTGCCACGTAATGAACGCGGGGAACGCCGAGCGGCGCAATCCGCCGCAGCAGGCGCAGCGCGAAGCCAGGGCTGTCGATCGTCACCACGATGTCCGGGCGCCGGCGGGCAATGTCGTCGGCCGTCTCGACCAGCCGGCGGCGCAGGCTGCGCAGCTTCGGCAGCACTTCGACCAGACCCATCACCGCAAGCTCGCGCATCGGGAACAAGCTGGCCAACCCTTCCGCCGACATGCGCGGGCCGCCGATGCCGGCGAAGCCGAGATCGGGGCGGCGGGCGCGCAGCGCCGCCATCAGCCGGGCGCCGAGCACGTCCCCGCTCGCCTCGCCGGCGACGAGATAGACCAGCGTCACGAAGGGTTGCGCACCGGGCAGGGCGGCGGCTCGGCGGGCCAGTCGCGGTGGTTGCGCACGGCGCCGTCGGTGCGCACGGCGGACAGCAGCGCCGGATCCAGCTCGGCGAAGATCATCGCCGCCTCGTCGGGCGGGCCCTCGGCGATGATGCCGTCCTCCGGGAAGCCGCGATCGACCGGGCCGTACACCCCGGCGCGACCGTGATTGGCGTCCAGCGTCGCCGACCAGGGCGCATCGCCCACGGTGGGCGCCACGGCGACGAAGCACTGGTTCTCGACCGCCCGCGCCCGGGCGGAGAGCCGCACGCGGTTGAAGCCGTGCTGCGTGTCGGTGCAGCTCGGCGTCAGGATCAGCCAGGCGCCGGCGGCGACCTGGGCGCGTACCAGCGGCGGGAACTCGACGTCGTAGCAGATGGCGATGCCGATCCGGCCCCATGGCGTGTCGAACACCGCCGGCATGTCGCCCGGATCGACCCCCCACGCCTCGCTCTCGAACCGGGTCATCACCCGCTTGTCCTGGAACGCGAGGCGGCCGTCGGGCCCGATCAGCGGCGCGCGGTTGCGGGTGCCGGCGGCGTCGCGCCAGGGCAGCGTGCCCGGCTGCAGCCAGATCCCGTGCCGCCGCGCCACCGTCCGCATGCCCTCCAGCAGCGCCGGCGCATGCGCGACCACCGCCTCCAGCTCGGTATGCGGATCGGCGCTGTCGGTCAGCGCCGCCGCAACCTCCATCGCGGCATATTCGGGCAGCAGGAGCAGACCGGCGCCGCCCGAGGCGGCCTCGGCGGCGAGCCGGTCAAGCCGGGTCGCGAAATCGGCGACCGCCCGCGGCCGCCCAACGCGGTACTGCGCCAGCGCGAGGCGAAGCGCGGTCACGGCAACGGGGCCCCGCGCAGCGAGCCGATCCAGAAGGCGAGCGGCTTCGTCGTTTCCGCCATGGCGCCGACCTCCCTCCAGGACATGGTGCAGACGAGATCGGGGTAGGGCGTGTAGCCGCGCTTGCGCCAGAACGCGTCGAGCGGGACGTGATCCGCCGGCCGGGCCGGATGGTCGGCCGGGCGCTGCACCGCGCAGAAGCAGGCGAAGTCGCAGGTGGACGCCGCGCGCGCGTGGGCCTCGCGTCCGGCGAAGAAGGCGACGCCGATGCCCCGCCCGCGCCACGCCCGGCGCAGGACGGACTCGCCGAAATAGAAGAACCGCGCCGGATCCCAGCCGCGCGCGCGGAACGGGGCGGTGACGTTGTCGGTCTCATGCGCCAGCGGGATGCAGGTGGAGGCGCCGACCGGCTCGTCGCCGGCGAAGGCGACGATCACCGCGGCGCCCGGGCTGTCCGCATAGGTGCGCAGGTAAGTCGTCTCGTACGCCGGATCGCCGTCGTAAAGGTAGGGGTAGTCGCGGAACACATCGGTTCGAAGCCGCCCCAGCGCCGGCAGCAGCGGCAGCAGCGCCGCGCCGCGCACCGTCTCGATCCGTACGTCCGCAACCATGCCGGGTGCATAGGGGGCGGCGCCGCGCGCGGCAATCTCCGGGTCAGGCGCCATAGAGCGACTCCGGGGCGATTTCGGGCGCGGTGCGTTCGACCCAGTCCTCGCCCTGGCGGGCGCGATAGAAGCAGCTCCGCCGGCCGGTGTGGCAGGCGACGCCGGTCTGGTCGACCAGCAGCAGCAGCGCGTCACCGTCGCAGTCCAGGCGCAGCTCGATCAGGCGCTGCGTCTGGCCCGACGTCTCACCCTTGCGCCAGAGCCGGCCGCGGCTGCGGCTCCAGTAGCAGACGCGCCCGGTGGCGAGGGTTTCGGCGACCGCGTCGCGGTTCATCCAGGCGAGCATCAGCACCTCGCCCGTGTCATGCTGCTGGGCGATGGCGGGGATCAGCCCCTCCGGGCCGAAGGCGATCGCAGCGATCGGGTCGTCCATCTCAGTGGCCTTGCCTGTTGCCCGGTGGGGGCGAAGATAGGGGGCATGGCCGCGGATTTCTCCCCTGGCACTGACCGACTGCTGGACCGCGCCGGCGTGATCTGCGCCGAGCGCGGGGCGCGGCTCACCGATCTGCGCCGCGACGTGCTGGGGCTGATTCTGGAGGCCGACGCGCCGGCCGGCGCCTATGATCTGCTGGAACGGCTGCGGGCGCGCCGCCCGGGCGCGGCGCCGCCCACGGTATACCGGGCGCTGGATTTCCTGCTGGAGCATGGATTGATCCATCGCGTGGAGCGGCTGTCGGCCTTCATCGGCTGCGTGGTGCCGGCGCCGGATGCGCACGCGCATGCGCACGCGGCGCAGTTCCTGATCTGCCGCGTGTGCGGGCGCGTGACGGAGATCGAAGACCCGGCGCTGGTGCAGGCGCTGACGCGGGCGTCGGCGGGGGTCGGCTTTCGCGTTCAGACCGCCACGATCGAAGCGGAGGGTCTGTGCGCGGTCTGCGCCGGGACACATTCGGCCTCCACCGCCACCCGCATCACCTGAACCGTCGCATCCGGAACCCGCTATTTTCGCGTGACCGTCGCCCCCTGGCACACCGTTGCGGTCGGGTCGACGTCAACGTCAAAGGTGATGACGTGATGTTCCACCGGGTTGCCGCCGACCAGGATGGTCTGGGCAACGTTCTCCGTGCAGCCGCCGAAATGCAGCTCGCTGGTCAGCCCGCAGACGGTCAGCGTGTCGGTGCATCCCGTCAGTCTTCCGCCCGGTCCGATCTTGCACGGACTGGGCGGCGGCCAGGTGAAGCCCGGCGGCGTGCATCGGTGGCTGTCCGGGATGGTGGCAACCACTTCGGAGACGTCCAGCCCCTCCAGCGGGCAGGTCGCCGGGTTCACGGCGACCGAGGTGATCTCGAAGATCACGGATTTACCGCACAGCGAGCCGGGAGGAGGGGTACCCCTCTGGGCCCGCCAGACCCGATCGCACTCGATCTCGACCGGATTGGCGTAGGTCACCGAGTATTTGCACCCCGTGGGCGCGGTCCCTGCCGGCACGGAAGTCCCGCCTTTCGCACCGGGAGCGGGCGGGCTCAGGCTCGGATCGAGATGCAGATGTTGATCGAACATTGGCGGCCGCGGCCGCAGCGGCACGCACGCGCCCGCGAACTTCACCTCTCCGATCGGGCACTCGCGTCCCGGCAGGGTGAGGCGCTCGTCACCGCCGGGCGCCGGCTGGCGTTGCACGATCGGCGCGACCGTCCCGCCGGCGCTACCGCCTTGCTGCATGGTGTGGGCCAGTTCGTGCCCGAGCAACCGCCGCCCCGAGGCGCTCGCCGGCGCGTATTCGCCGTCGGCGAAGACGATGTGCGCGCCGATCGTATAGGCCCGGGCCTGGAGCGACTTCGCGGACCGCGCCGCCTGGGCGTCGGCATGCACGCGAATATTGCCCAGGTTCCGCCCGAGCAACGGTTCGAAGAAAGCCCGCGTCGGATCATCGAGGGATCGGCCGGGAGCGGCCGTGATCGATTCGATGTCGCCTGTCGGCGCTTGCCCGGCGCCGTGGCGCCGGCAATCGGCGCAGCTGCCGCGGCAGGAACAGCTGCGCTGCACGTGACGCGCGGATGCGGCAAGCACTGGCGGGTGGCCCGCGATGCCAGTCGGGTATGCGGCCGAAATGCGCATCACCTGGTCGGCAACGCGATCCGCCTCGCGCTCGAGCGGATCGTCAGCCGGCGCGATCCGGACACTCCGTCCCGACGGCGCTGAAAACCCGTCCCGACCATTGCCCGGATCGGGCGTGAGGACAGGCAGGCCGCCGAAATCCCATGTCGGTCCGCCGGACCGGCCAGGGATTCGGCTGGCCGGCGCCAGCTCGCGACCGAAATCGTTGCGCGATCGCGATCCCGACCATGCCGCGCCATCTGACCGCCCGCGGCCCGGCCCGGCATGAAGCTGAATGCCAGCCTCCGGCTTGGATGCCTTCACGGGAGAACTGAGCACCGCACCCATGCCTGGTCCCCTGTCACCTGGCCGGCGCCGAAATCGGCACGCGTTCCGGCTGCAAATGGTTGCGATGTCCTAATAGACAATGCGTGCTCCGGCTTCCGGCGCGCCGCGGTCGGACCGCCTTCCCCCCCTAATCCTCGCATCCTTCCGCCCGCAGCAGATCGGCAACCGCCGCCTCCGGCACGTCGCGGCTGGTGAAGGCGGCGCCGATGCCGCGGGCGAGGACGAAGGTCATCGCGCCCTCGCGCGCCTTCTTGTCGCGCCGCATATGCGCGATCAGCCGTGCCGCCGAGAGCCGGCGGTTCAGCACGCGCAGCTCGGCCGGCAGGCCCACGCCGTCGAGATGCGCCACGACCCGCTCCGCCTCGATCTCGGCGAGCAGGCCGAGTCGCGCGGAAAGCCGGAAGGCGAGGCCGAGCCCGACCGAAACCGCCTCGCCGTGCAGGATGGTGCCGTAGCCGAGCTCCGCCTCCAATGCGTGCGCGAAGGTGTGGCCGAGATTGAGCAGGGCGCGCCCGTCGGACGGTCTTTCCTCGCGCTCGTCATCGGCGACGACGGCGGCCTTGAAGGCGCAGGCCCGGCCGATCGCCTCGGTCTGGGCGGCTGCGTCGCCGGCGATCACCGCGGCCCCGTTCGCCTCGCACCAGGCGAAGAACCGGGCATCGGCGATCAGTCCGGCTTTGGCGATCTCGGCGTAGCCGGCGCGCAGCTCGCGCGGCGGCAGCGTCGCAAGCGTCGCGGTGTCGGCGAGCACCATGCGCGGCTGGTGAAACGCGCCGAGCAGATTCTTGCCCTGCACGGTGTTGATGCCGGTCTTGCCGCCGACGCTGGAATCGACCTGCGCCAGCAGCGTCGTCGGCACCTGCACGAACGGCAGGCCGCGCAGCACGGTCGCCGCGGCGAAGCCGGCGAGATCGCCGACGACGCCGCCGCCCAGGGCGATCACCGCGGTGCGCCGCTCCACGCCCGACGCGAGCAGCGCGTCGGTGACGCGGCCATAGGTCGCGAGATCCTTCGAGGTCTCGCCGGGCGGCACTTCGATCGTCTGCGTGGCGATGCCGGTCTCCGCCAGGCCGGTGAGCAGGGCGGGCAGGTGCAGCGGCGCCACGGCCGCGTCGGTCACGACGATCGCGCGCTTCTGCGGCAGCACCGGAGCGAGCAGTCCGCCGGCGCGGGGAAGCAGCCCGTCGCCGATCACCACGTCGTAGCCGGCGCCGGAGAGTGCCACCGGCACGCGTTGCGGCGGCTGCCAGCGCATCAGCGCGGTGATCACCCGCCCGGTGGTCGCGTCCGGATTCTCCTCGCCGCACTCCACGATGATATCGGCCTCCGCATAGACGGGGTGACGCAGGCTGATCAGCCGCTCGAGGATCTCCGCCGGATTGCCGGCGGCGAGCAGCGGCCGGTTCTGCCGCAGTGCGACCCGGCGCACCAGCGTCGGCAGGCGGCAGCGCAGCCAGATTGAGACGCCGTGTTCGCGCACCGCGGCCCGCGTCTCAGCGTCCATGAAGGCGCCGCCGCCGGTCGCCAGCACGATCGGCTCGCCGGACAGCAGGCGGCGGATAACCCGGCGCTCGCCGTCGCGAAACGACGGCTCGCCATAGCGCTCGAACAGCTCCGGCACGGTGCAGCCGGCGGCGCGCTCGATTTCCTCGTCCGCGTCGAGGAACGGCAGGCCGAGTCGCAGCGCGAGGCGGCGGCCGATCGACGTCTTGCCCGCACCCATCAGCCCGACCAGCACGATCGAGCGGCCGGCCGCTGCCATCGGCAGTGCGGCGGGGCCGCGTGCCGGCTGCCGGAGGGTGAGGTTGCGCGCCATGGCCGGCGAGGCTAGCACACGCGCGCCGGGACCCGGAAAACCCGCCGGTCCGTGGCCCGCTCGCAGTGTCGGCGCGGCGATTGGCCGCGATGCGCGGGGGCGATGGGCCGCGCGTGAGGGAACCGGCCAACGGGCGAAGGGGGCCGCCGAGGCTGATGGGCCGGATGATCCTGATCGTGGTGCTGGGCGGGCTGGTGGTGGTCGGTATCGCACTCCTGGTGGTGGGTGCTTTTCCGCCGCATCCGCATCCGCAGGACGTGCAGCACGTGCTGCCCAACGACCGCTTCCAGTCGCAGTAGAGGCCGCGCTTGGATCGCCATATCGAGGCGTTCCTGGAGATGCTGGCGGCGGAGCGCGGAGCGGCGGCGAATACGATTGCCGCGTATGCGGGTGACCTGACCGATTTCGGCGCCGCAGCCGTGGCGCGTGGCGAGGCACCGGCGGCGGCCTCCGCCGAGACGCTGCGGGACTACCTGGCCGACATGACCGATGTAGGGCTGGCGCCGCGCACGGCGGCACGCCGGCTCTCCTGCCTGCGCCAGTTCTTCCGCTTCCTGGCGCGAGAGGGCGTGCGGGCCGATGATCCGACGGAGCTGCTCGACTCGCCGCGCCTGCCGCGCGCGCTGCCGAAATACCTGAGCGAGGCGGAGGTGGAGAGGCTCCTGGCCGCGGCGGCGGCGATTCCGGGCCTGCCCGGCCTGACCGCGGCGGCGGCGCTGGAAATCCTGTACGCAACCGGGCTGCGCGTCTCGGAGCTGCTGGCGCTGCCGCGCTCGGCGCTGACCCGGGATGCGGCGGTGCTGCTGGTGCGCGGCAAGGGCGGCAAGGAACGGATCGTGCCGCTCTCGGACGCGGCGCGCCGGGTCGCGGCGGCGCTGGTCGCGGCGCGGGAGGCCGCCGGCGGCCAGGCGCCCTCGCGCTGGCTATTTCCCGGTCGGCCGGCGAAGCAGCCGATGACACGCCAGGGCTTCGCGCTGCTGCTGAAGCAGGTGGCGTTGCGCGCCGGCATCGACCCGGCGCGCGTGTCGCCGCACGTGTTGCGGCACTCTTTCGCCTCGCACCTGCTGGCGCATGGCGCCGACCTGCGCAGCCTGCAGATGCTGCTCGGTCATGCCGATATTGCAACGACGCAGATCTACACCCATGTTCTCGCGGAGCGGCTGCAGCGCCTGGTGGAGGCGCACCACCCGCTGGCGGGGTGAGCATGGCCGATATCGCCGGGCCGATCGAACGCCGGCGGCTGGCGCGGCTGCTGGCGGCACTCCCGTTGGCCGGCTGTGCCGCCGATCCGCCCGGCCCCTGCCGGGTCGAGGCGCTGGCCGCGGTGCCGCTGGAGCTGGCCGGCGGATGCCCCGTGGTGACCGCTTCGATCAATGGCCGGCCGGCACGCATGCTGGTCGACACCGGGGCCGCGACGGTGGTGATCAATGCGGCGAGCGCGCCGCGGCTCGGCCTGCATCGCGATCCGTTCCGCCGGCGTTTCGCGCTGACCGGGGTCGGCGGATCGCGCCTGGAAGACGCGGTCAGCGTCGCTTCGCTGACGATCGGGCAGGCCGGATTCATCGACCCCGAGATCGCCGGCGATCACGTCGTGCCGCTGGTGCCCGACCTGCCGCGACTGGGCGGCGGCCCGCCGCTGGACGGCGTGCTCGGAGGCGACTTCCTGTCGCGCTACGATGTCGAGCTCGACCTGCCGCGCCGGCGGCTCGGTCTTTATCGCCTGCGCGAGTGCCAGGCGCCGCCGGCGGCGTGGACGCGGCATGCGGCGCTGATCCCGGCCGAGGCGGATGGCGACACCCACCGGCTGCTGGTGCCGGTCAGGATCGGTGCTGCACCGCTGTCCGCGGTGTTCGACACCGGGTCGCAGCTCACCGTGCTGGCGATGGCGCTGCTGCCGGCGCTCGGCCTCGAGCCGACGGCGTTGCAGCCGCTGGCCGCGGCGCACGCGACCGGCACGGACCGGCGGCCGCTGCCGCTCTGGACCCTGCGCGTGCCGGCGATGGCGGTCGGGCCGCTGCGACTGCGCGATGTCGATCTCGTGGTGGCGGATTTTCGGGTCGGCGCCGACATGCTGCTCGGCGCCGACATGATGGCCCGGGTGCGGATCTGGATTTCCTATGCCCGCCGCCAGATTTTCCTCGCCCCGGCGGCCCGGGCGGTGGCGTGGCGGCTGGCCGGGGCGGTGCCGGAGGCGCGCTGACGAGGGGGCTGCGGCAGGGGGCCGACCCTGGCAGGGCCGGGCCGTTCCCGCTATGAGCGCCGCCCATGCGCCACTTCCTGGATTTCGAAAGGCCGATCGCCGAGCTGGAAGGCAAGATCGAAGAGCTCCGGCGCATGTCGGAGCCGGACGGCATCAACATCGCCGAGGAGGTGGCCCGCCTCACCGACAAGGCCGACAAGCAGCTCCGCGCCACCTACGCCAAGCTCACCGCCTGGCAGAAGACTCAGGTGGCGCGGCATCCGGAGCGGCCGAAGACGCTCGACTACATCGGCGGCCTGATCACCGGCTTCACGCCGCTCGCCGGCGACCGCGCCTTCGCCGATGACCAGGCGATCGTGGGCGGGCTCGGCCGGTTCCGCGGCCGCTCGGTCGTGGTGATCGGCACCGAGAAGGGCAGCGACACCGAGAGCCGCATCCAGCACAATTTCGGGGCACCGCGGCCGGAGGGCTACCGCAAGGCGCGGCGGCTGGTGGAGCTGGCCGGGCGGTTCGGCCTGCCGCTGCTGACCTTCGTCGACACTTCCGGCGCCTTCCCCGGGATCGATGCGGAGGCGCGCGGCCAGGCGGAGGCGATCGCCCGTTCGATCGAGGCCTGCCTGGAGGCGCCGGTGCCGGTCATCGCGACGGTGATCGGCGAGGGCGGCTCGGGCGGCGCGATCGCACTGGCCGCCGGGGATTGCGTGCTGATGCTGGAGCACGCGGTCTATTCCGTGATTTCGCCCGAGGGCTGCGCCTCCATCCTGTGGCGCGATGCGGCCCAGGCGGCGGTCGCGGCCGAGGCGCTGCGGCTCACCGCCGAGGACCTGCTGCGGCTGCACCTGGTCGACCGGGTGATCCCGGAGCCGCTGGGCGGGGCACATCGCGATGCCGCCGCCACCATTGCTACCGTGGGCGATGCGCTACAGGACGCGCTGGCACCGCTGGTCGAGCAGGATGCGGCGGCGCTGCAGGCGCGCCGGCGGGAGAAGTTCCTGATGATGGGCCGCGAAGCCGCCGCCTGACCGGGTTGCCTCCGGGGTGGGCCGGCAGGACCATGCCGCAGGCCATCACCGGTCCGGAGGCATCGCCATGCCCAACGTCCTGATCACCGGGGCCAATCGCGGCCTGGGCCTCGAACTCGCCCGGCAATATGCGGCGGAGGGCTGGCGCGTCTTCGCCGCCTGCCGGCGGCCGGAAGCGGCGGCGGGCCTGCGCGGTCTTGCCGGGTCGGTGCTGCCGATTGCCCTGGATGTCACCGACCGGGCGGGGATCGCGCATGCCGCGGCGGCGCTGGGCGACATCGCAATCGACGTGCTGATCAATTCCGCCGGCATTTACGGAGGCCGCGCGCAGGGCTTCGGCCAGGTCGACGACCGCGACTGGGCGCGCGTGCTCGACGTCAACACGATCGGGCCGCTGCGCGTCACCGAAGCCTTCCTCGAGCACGTCGCGCGCAGCGAGCGCCGCCTGGTCGTCACGATCACCAGCGGCATGGGATCGCTTGCCGACAACAGCTCCGGCGGCGCGATCGCCTATCGCAGCTCGAAGGCGGCGGTGAACATGGTGATGCGTTGTGCCGCGATCGAGCTGCGGCCGCGCGGCATCGCCTGCGTGCTGATCAATCCAGGCTGGGTTCGCACCGATATGGGCGGGGCGGGGGCGACGCTGTCGCCGGAGGAGAGTGTCGGCGCGATGCGGCGCCTGATCGCCACGCTCGGTCCGGCGCAATCCGGCCGGTTCTTCAATCACGACGGGCGCGAATACCCGTGGTGACACGCCCCGGGAGTGCCTGACGGCAGGACGGCGGCGCCAGTCTGGTCGCGCCGGCCTTTTCCGGCAGCGGAGCCAGCGCGGCGAGGCGGGAAGCGCACGATCCGTGTGGCGCAGGCGCGGCGGGATCACGCGCCGCTGCGCGGGCAGGCCGCGAAACTGCGACCGGCCTTGCAACGGAGTGGCAGGAGGCGGACAGTGGCGTGGCAGCAATCCACGCGGTCGGCCTGACCAGTCCTTTCGCGGGAAGGGGCTTGCCAGATGCCGCCCGCGAATCATGACGCGGGGAGGCACAGGATGCGCCGTTTCGTCTCGGGCTGCGCTTTGGCAGTCGGGCTCATGGTGGCCGGGCCGGCGGTTCACCGGGCGAGCGCCGGTGTGCCGCCGCCGGATGCGGCGGCGGTGGTCGCACGCGCGATGCCGATCGCGGTCGCGATCAAGGGCGAGAGCCGCATCGCGGTGAAGCCCGCGGCAGGAACGTCAGCGGCGACGCCGGTCTATGAGAATTGGAGCGCGGACGGCTCCGGCTTCATCATCGACCCGTCCGGCATCGTCATGACCAACCACCACGTGATCGAAGGCGCGTCGGAAATCTTCGTGACGTTGCACGATCATACGCGGCTGCGGGCGAGGCTGCTGTACACCTCGCCCATCGACATGGTGCTGCTGAAGGTTGATGCCGGACGGAAGTTGCCGGCCGCGGTCTGGGGTGACAGCAACAAGCTCCAGCCCGGCGATCCGGTGCTCGCGATCGGCAATCCGCTCGGCATCGGCATTTCGGTCAGCGAGGGGATCATCAGCGCGCTGGAACGCAATATCGGCGAGACCCAGGCGGCGGTCGGCGGCAAGGAGAACTACGACAACTTCCTGCAGACCGACGCGGCGCTCAATCACGGCAATTCCGGCGGTCCGCTGTTCGATCTGCAGGGCAAGGTGATCGGCATGAGCACGTCGCTGATCTCGCCGACCAGCGGTTCGGCCGGGCTCGGCTTTGCCATCCCCGCGCGCGATCTGCTGTTCATCCTCGACCAGTACCACAAATACGGCCGGGTGCGGCCGGGCTGGCTCGGCGCGAACGTGCAGGCGATGACCTTTGACCTCGCCGCGGCCGTGAAGCTGCCGCAGCCGCTGCGCGGCGCGATGATCGACAGCGTGGCGCCTGGCGGGCCGGCGGCCAAGGCGGGACTGCAATCGGGCGACGTGGTCCTGCGCGTCCGCGATGTCGAGATCGCCGACGTGCGCGACTACGACCGCGCCGTCGGCGCCACCCCCTTCGACAGCACCGCCCCGGTCGCCTTCTGGCGTGGCGGCAGCGAGCATGTCGTCTCGGTGAAGTTCGCCGAATCGCCGAACAGCCAGAAGCCGCAGCCGCCGGCTGCGGCGAGCACGGCCAGCGAGGCACCGCCCGAGGCGGGCAGTCTTGGGCTCACGATCACCGCGCTGACGCCGGATCTGAGGCACCAGCTGGGCATCGAGGGTGATCAGCCCGGCGTGGTCATAACCAACGTCGTGCCCGACAGCGTCGCCTACCATCACGGTTTCCAGGCCGGCGATGTCGTGGTGCAGGTAGAAGGGCGCAAGATCGAAACGGAGCATGACATCAGGACGGCGGTTGGCGCCGCGCGCAAGGCGGGTGACAAGGAAGTGCTGGCGCTGCTCCGGCAGGGTCAGCAGTACCGCTGGATTGCGATGCCCATGCCTGCGCCTGCACACTGAGAGCCACCGCCGGCGGCGCGTATCACCGTGGCGGGCGTCAGTCACGGAGATCCCGCCGCCGGTTCGGCTGGCGCGATGACCGCGGCGCGGGCGGCGGTCTTGGTCGGACCCAATTGCCTTCGTCGAACCGTCGGCCGGCGCCCGCGCGCCGGCGCCACACTGCAAGAAGAGGCTGCCAATGGCTGAACCGCCGTTCACGCGCGTCGATCTGGAGCGGCTGCGCCGTTTCGACACGCCGACCATTTGCAACGGGCTCGAATTGCTGGTGCCGGAACGGCGTGGCCACTTCTATACGGTCGAGCCGCTGGTCGCCGCCGATCGCAGCCTGCCGCCGATGCTCGGTCGCGCGCGCGTCGGCACGCTTCGCGCCAAGGCGCCGGCGACCGGCCGCGTCGCCGACCGCCTCGACTGGTACGATTACGTCGCGGCCTCCGATCTGCCGACCGTGGTCGTGCTGCAGGATCTCGACGATCCGCCCGGCTATGGCGCGTTCTGGGGCGAGGTGCACAGCGCCGTGCACAAGGCGCTGGGCGCCGAGGGCTGCGTCACCAACGGCTCATTCCGCGACGTCGACATGCTGGCCAAGGGCTTTCAGATTCTCGGCGGGCGGATCGGGCCGAGTCATGCCTTCGTCCACCTGGTCGGGTTCGGCGAGCCGGTCGAGGTCTGCGGCATGCGCGTCGCGCACGACGATCTGATTCATGCCGACTATCACGGCGCGGTCGTCATCCCAGCCGATTGCGTGGCGCGGCTGCCGGACGCGATCGACACCGTGGCGCGCCGGGAGCGGGTGATCCTCGACGCCTGTGCCGACCCGGAATTCACATCCGCCCGGCTGCGCGAGGCAATCCGCCGCTCCGGCGAGATCCACTGAGCCGGAACGCTACAGCTTCGCCTGCTGCGGCACGCCGACCTCGCAGCGCCAGGATTGCAGGCGGTAGGCGGGATGGCTGTCGAGATAGGCAGCCGCCGCGCGCTGGCCGCCAATCATGCACATCATGAGGCTGATCGGCTCCTCGTAGGTGGGGCGGCGTTCGACGCAGGAATGCGTCCCGGCAAGGCAAAGCACGAGTACGAGCTGAACCACGGTGCACCCTCCATTGCATCGGCAGGCGGAGTTCCGCCCGGCCGGTCTCGAAGGTGTGCCACCTCCCTCACGACGCCCTTCGCAGGTGCAGCATCTCATTTCACATGCGGTCGGGGCAAGGAAAAAAGGAAAGAAAGGCCAGGGCTCCGCCCTGGACCCGCCGGGGCCTGAGGCCCCGGACCCCCATCACTTAAGTCTAGGATTGCAAAGGCCGAGCCTTTGCCGGGGTCCAGGGGC
>DATJSJ010000201.1:0-18634 GCA_035504175.1 Acetobacteraceae bacterium | reverse complement strand
ACCCGGCAGGGGACAGTCGTCCCCAGCACCCCATTCACTTAAATTCAATCGGGTCTGGGGGCGCTTGCCCCCAGCGGGGTCCAGGGGCAGAGCCCCTGGCCTTCCTTACGCCGTCGCCAACTCCATCACCGCCACGCTGCTCGCCGCCTTCGTCTCCAGTATCCCCATCTGCCGCCCCCGACTCAGCACCATCACCCGGTGCGACAGCCCCAGCACCTCTTCCAGCTCCGAGCTAACGATCACCACCGCCATCCCCGCCGCCGCAAGCTCCGCGATCAGCGTATAGATCGCCGCCCTTGCGCCGACATCGATGCCGCGCGTCGGCTCGTCGAGGATGAACACCTTGGGATTGCGCGCCAGCCAGCGTGCGATCACCACTTTCTGCTGATTGCCGCCGGAGAGGAACCGCGCCGCCTGCGCCGGCCGCCCCTTGACCCCGAGCCGCTGGATCATCTCCGCGGCGAAGTTGCGCACCCGGCTCGGCGGCAGCCAGCCCGACGGCGCCAGCCGGTCCATGTTGCCGAGCGCCAGATTGTCCTCGAGCGAGTGCGGCAGGATCAGCCCCTGCAGCTTGCGGTCCTCGGGTACCAGCACGATGCCGGCGGCAATGGCGGCGGCGGGATCGCCCGCCGGCAGCGCCGCGCCGTCCACGCTGACGCGCCCGCCCGCCACCGGATCGGCGCCGAGGATGGCGCGCACGAGTTCGGTGCGGCCGGCGCCGACGATGCCGGCGATGCCGAAGATCTCGCCGGCACGCACCGCGAAGCTCACGTCGTCGTAGTCGCCCGAGGGCGAACACAGCGCCTCGACCCGCAGCACGTCGCGCGGCGCCGGCGGCGCGATCGTCGGGAAAATCCGCTCGATGCTGCGCCCGACCATGTCGCGCAGCAGCGTGCCGACCGGAACCTGCGCGGTTTCGTGCCGCGCCACCAGCGCCCCGTCGCGCAGCACCACGACGCGGTCGGCGATGCGCGCGATCTCCTCCAGCCGATGGCTGATATAGATGAACGACATGCCCTCGGCGCGGAGCTGTTCGATCTGCGCGAACAGGCGGTCGGTCTCGTCGCCGCCGAGCGCCGCCGTGGGCTCGTCCAGGATCAGCAGCCGTGCCTTCAGCGTCAGTGCCTTGGCGATCTCCACCTGCTGCTGTGCGGCGACGCGCAGGCTGCGCACCAGCCGCGTCGGCGGCACGTCCAGGCCGAGCCGGTGCAACTGCTCGGCCGCCAGGCGGTTCATCAGCGCGCGGTCGACCCGCCCGCCGCTCATCGGCAGCCGGCCCACGAACACGTTCTCGGCGATCGAGAGATCCGGCAGCAGCCGCATCTCCTGGTGAATGAGCCCGATGCCGTGCTCGATCGCCTCGCCCGGCGAGCCGGGCGCATAGGGTGCGCCTTCGAAACTCATACGCCCGGCATCGGGGCGGATCAGCCCGGCGACGACGGCCGACAGCGTCGACTTGCCGGCACCGTTCTCGCCGAGCAGCGCCAATACCTCGCCGGGACGCACCGCGAATTCGACGTCGTGCAGCACGACGACGCCGGAATACGCCTTGGTCAGGCCCGAGACGGAGAGCCGCGGCGTGCGGCTCTCCTGACCGGGAATGACAGCCGGGGCGTTCACGGATGCTGCTGGATGAACGGCCCCACGTTGTCCTTGGTGGTCAGCTCCGCCGGCTGGAGCTGCTCCTTCGGCACCGGCTTGCCGGCGATCAGCTCCAGCGCGGAATCCAACGCCAGCTTGCCCATGTATTGCGTCTTCTGCGTCATGGTCGCGGCCAGCACGCCGTCGCGCACCGCGAGCAGCCCGGCCGTGTCGCCGTCGAAGCCGACGATCGTCACGGGATGGCCGAGATTGGCGATCTTCACCGCCTGCGCCGCCCCGAGCGCCAGCGCGTCGGCGCGCCCGAAAATTACCGTGATGTCCGGATGGCGCTGCAACATGTCCTGAGCGATGTTGAAGCCCTCATCCTGGTGCCATTGCTTGCTCGCCTGCTTGTCGACGACCGTCAGCCCGGGGCACTTGGCCAGCGCCTCGTTGAACCCCTTGTTGCGGTCGATCTCCGGCGTGGTGCCGAGCTGGCCCTGGATGATCGCAACCTTGCCGTGGCCGCCGGTGATCTTGCAGACATAGTCGCCGAGCGTGCGCGCCGCGGCGACGCTATCGGTCGCGATGAACGTGTCGCCCGGCGCGTCCGGCGCATTGCGATCGACATTCACGACGGGGATATGCGCGGCATGCGCGTCCTTGACCGGCACGCCGGCCGCCGTCGCCCCGGCCGGGATGTAGATCAGCGCCTTGACCCCCTTGGTGATCAGGTCCTGGATCTGGCTCACCTGCGTCGCGCTGTCGCCGTGCGCGTCGGCGGTGATCACCTGAACGCCCTTGGCCTTCGCCTCGGCCTCCACCGACTGCTTGATCTGGTTGAAGAAATTGGCCTGCAGATTGGCGACGGCAAGGCCGATCTGCTCTTCCGCGCGCGCCCGCGGCGTGGTCGCCAGGCCGATCGCGACCACGGCGGCGGAGGCGAGGCAGGCGATCCGGATTGGGTTGCTGGGCATGGGCGTTTCATCTCCCTGGTTGGCAATGTCAGTGCAGTCCGGAGGGCGTGTGCCCCTCCTTGGGCGCGACGGGTCAGCTCTCCCGCCGCCGCAGCGTGTCGAAAGTCACGGCAACGGCGATCACCGCGCCGATGATCACCTGCTGGATGAAGGGCGAGATGCCGACGAGATTGAGCCCGTTGTGCAGCACGCCGATGATCAGCACGCCGATCACCGTGCCGCCGATGCCGCCGACGCCACCGGACAGGCTGGCGCCGCCGATCACCACCGCGGCGATCGTGTCGAGCTCGTAGCCGAGCCCGTCGCTCGGCTGCGCTGAATCCAGCCGTGCCGCGAGCGTCACGCCCGCGACGGCGGAGAGCAGCCCGGAGATCACGTAGACCCAGACGGTGAGCGGCTGCACCCGGATGCCCGCGAGCCGCGCCACCTCGGCGCTGCCGCCGATCGCGTACAGGCTGCGGCCGGTGGCGCGGTAGCGCAGGAAGATCGCGGCGGCGGCGGCGAGCACCAGGAACATCGCAACGGTGACCGAGAGGAAGCCGAAATGCCGCACCGTCGCGAGCGAGGTGAACCAGTTCGGGAAATCCACCACCTGCTCGCCGTCCGTGGTGATGTTGGCGATGCCGCGCGCGACCGACATCATGGTCAGCGTGGCGATGAAGGCCGGCAGCCGCGCCCGCGTCACCAATAGCCCGTTCACCAGCCCGGCCGCGGCGCCGGCCAGCAGCCCGAGCACGATCGAGAGCGGGAACGGCACGCCGAGATAGTGCGAGGTCCAGCCGATCGTCATCGTGCCCAGCGCCAGGATCGCGCCGACCGAGAGGTCGATGCCGCCGATCACGATGACGAAGGTCATGCCGATCGCCAGGATGCCGAGCACCGTCACCTGATCGAGCACGTTCAGCGCGTTGCGCAGCGACAGGAACACGTTGCTGGTCAGCGTGAAGATCACGCAGAGCAGAACGAGCCCGATCAGCGGCCCCTGTGCGCCGGCCAGCCAGTGCAGCACCGCGCGGGTGCGATGCGCGGGCAGCGTCGTGACCGTCGTGGACATTCCTGTCTGCTCCTCCCGCGCCGCGCCGCGTCAGCCCGACCGTGCTCGCGCCACGGCCCGCCGCCATTCAGCCCGCGCGGCGGCCCGTGCCTCCGGCGCCAGCTTCGGCGCGAAGCGGTCGCGCGGCCGCGGCATCGCGGCGAGCGCCGCCTCGTCCCAGATCTCCGCCTGTCGTCCTGCCAGATGGGCGACGCCGAGTGCGGACAATTCCGCGTCGCGGGCGCGCAGCACCGTGCAGCCAAGTACGTCCGCCTGCATCTGCATCAGCGCGTCGTTGCGGCTGGCGCCGCCATCGGCGAACAGCGCATCGACGCTGCCCATCGCCTCGGCGACGTCGGCGACCTGGTGCACGATGGAGTCGAGCGCCGCGCGGGCGAGCTGTCGTGGGCCGGTGTCGAGGCGCAGTCCGGCGGCGAGTCCGACCGCCTCGCGATCCCAGTACGGCGCGCCCAGCCCGTTGAACCCGGGCACCAGCACGACGCCGCCGCTGTCGCTCTCGGCCGCCATCGCCGCCACCGCGTCGGGCGTGGCGCCGAGCAGCCCGGCGAGCCAGCGCACCGTGGCGCCTGTCGCGCGGACATTGCCCTCGGCGGCGAAGGCGATCGCCGTCTCCTGCCAGGCGATGGTGAGGCACACGCCGCCGCCCGCATCCTCGGCGCCGGCCAGCAGCCCCATCACCGAGGAGCCGGTGCCGTACGTGGCTTTCACTTGCCCGGGTGCGCGCACGCCATGCGCGTAGAGCGCCGCGTGCGAATCTCCCATCACCGCCAGCACCGGCACGCCGTTCGGCAGCGGCGCCAGGCCGCGCGCGGCGGGGAACGGGCCGGTCGAGGCGACGACGTCCGGCATCGCCGCGCGCGGCACGCCGAACAGCTCGAGCAGCCGCGGATCCCAGCCGCCGCCGCGCACGTCGAGCAATTGCGTGCGCGAGGCGTTGCCGATTTCGGTGACCGGCGCCGCCGCCGGACCTGCCAGCCGATGCAGCAGCCAGGCATCGACGGTGCCGAGCGCGATCGCGCCGGCGCGCGCCCGCTCGCGCTGCGGATCGAGCGCGTCGAGCAGCGCCGTCGCCTTCGCCGCGGAGAACATCGGATCGAGCGGCAGGCCGCTCCGCGCCCGCACCAATGCCTCGGTCGCGGCATCGCGCAGCCGGTCACAGATCGCCGCCCCGCGCTGGTCCTGCCAGCTCACCAGCGGCGCCAGCGCCGCGCCGCTCGCGCGATCCCAGGCGACCAGCGATTCCCGCTGGCTCGCGATGCCGATCGCGGCGACGCGGTGCGCGTCCTGGTCGCGCAGGCAGTCGGCGACGGCACGCTGCACAGAGACCCACAGCGCCTCGGGGTCCTGCTCGACCCACCCGGTCTGCGGGTGGGTCTCGTCGAGCGGCGCGCTGCCACGGGCGACGATCGCACCGGTGCGGTCGACCAACACGCATTTGGTGGCGCTGGTGCCCTGGTCGATTGCGAGGATGCTGTCCATCGGGTGAGCCCGCCTGCTATCGGCGCCGCAGCAGGTCCACCAGGACCGCCACCAGCACCACGCCACCGACCACGACCCGCGCCCAGTATCCCGAGACGTTCAGCAGCGCCATGCCATTGCCCAGCACGGCCATCAGCAGCGTCCCGAGCACGGTGCCGAGGATCGTCCCCTGGCCGCCGCGCAACGAGGTGCCGCCGATGATCGCCGCGGTGATCGCGCCCATCAGCCAGTCCTCGCCGATTGCCGGCTCGGCCGAGTTCATCCGGCTGGCGTAGAGGATGCCGCCGAACGCCGCGAGCGCCCCGGCCAGCCCGTAGACGATCGCCTCGACCCGCACGACAGGAATGCCGACGAGGCGCGCCGCCTCGCGATTGCCGCCGATGCCGTAGATGTTGCGGCCGAACCGCGAGAACCCCAGCATCCAGGTCAGGATCGCGGCGACGACGAGGAAGAACACGACCGGCATCGGCACGCCGAACACGCCGCCGCCGCCGTACCAGTGAAACGCGTCGCCGAGCGGCTGCACCGGGTAGCCGTGGGTGATCACCAGCGTCGTGCCGGCGAAGATCTCCCACGAAGCGAGCGTGACGATGAACGGATTGAGGCGCAGCACGGCGACGAAGACGCCGTTCGCCAGGCCGATCGCGAAGCCGAACCCCACCGTCAGCAGCAGCGCCAGGATCGGCGGCGGTCCGAAATGCGTCAGGATCAGGGCGCCGACAATCGCCGACAGGCCGGCCGACGCGCCGATGGAAAGATCGATCCCGCCCAGCAGCAGGACCAGTGTCTGCCCAAGCGCCAGCAGGCCGACGAAGGAGGCCTGCCGCGCCACCACGACCAGATTGTAGGTGCCGAGGAAGTTCGGGGCGGCGATCGAGATGCCGGCGCAGAGCAGCACGAGCGCGAGCAGGATGCCGCCCGCCTCCTTGCGCAGCAGCCAGCGCAGTGGCGCGACGGAGGTGCGGGGAAGCTGGCGTCGCGCCGGCGCGGGGGCGATCTGTTCGCTCATGACATGGCGACCCGCAGCAATTGCTCCTGGCTCGCCTCGCCGGCGGCCAGCGTTCCCTTGGTCATGCCCTCATGCATCACCAGGATGCGGTCGGAGACTTCCAGAAGCTCCTGCAATTCCGAAGAGATGTAGAGGATCGCATGGCCGAGCTCAGTCAGCCGGCGCAGCAGCGCCTGGATCTCCGCCTTGGCGTTGACGTCGATCCCCCGCGTCGGCTCGTCGAGCAGCAGGATCTTGCAATCAGCCAGGAGCCAGCGCGCCAGGATGACCTTCTGCTGGTTGCCGCCGCTCAGCGCCGCGATCGGGCTGTCCAGCGACGGCGCGCGGATGCTGAGCCGCTGGGCGTAGTCGCGTGCGGCGGCGGCGACCCGGTTCCAGCGGATCCCGAGCGGGCCGCGGAACCGGTCGAGCTCGGCGACGCCGAGATTCTCCTGCACGCTGAGCAGGGCGAAGATGCCCTCCTTCTTGCGCTCCTCGGGCAGGTAGACGACGCCGTTGCGGATCGCGTCCGCCGGGCTGCGATGCCGCACCGTCCGGCCATGCACCTCGATCCGCCCCGAATCGGGGCGGGTGGCGCCGAAGATCGACTTCGCGAGTTCGGTCCGGCCGGAGCCGACCAGGCCGGACAGGCCGAGGATCTCGCCGGCGCGAAGCTCGAAACTGACATCGCGGAACTCGCCCGCACGCGTCAGGCCGGCGACGCGCAACGCCGGCGCCTGCATCTCCCGGGCCTCCCGCGCCGGACGCTTCGACAGCGCCGCGACCGGACGCCCGGCCATGTGCCGGACCATCGCCTCCTTCGTCGCCGTGGCGGGATCCATCTCGCAGATCACGGCGCCGTCGCGCAGCACGGTGATGCGGTCGGCCAGGGCCAGGATCTCGTCGAGCCGGTGCGATATGTAGAAGATCGCGCCGCCCTCGGCGCGGAAGGCGCGGATGAACGCGGAGAGCCTGTCCGCCTCGCGCTCGGCGAGCGATGCCGTCGGCTCGTCGAAGATCAGCACCTTGGCGCGCGCCGCCGTGGCCCGGGCGATCTGGACGAATTGCTGGCGCGCCGTGCTGAGATCGCGCATGCGCATGGCAGGGTCGATGGCCGCATCGAGGACGGCGAGATTGGTCGCGGCGATCTCGCGGGTTGCCCGCCAGTCGATGCCGACCGCGCCGGTCCGCTGCGCCCCCAGCATGACGTTCTCCGCGACCGAGAGATCGGGGCAGACCGTGAGCTCCTGCGGCACCATGGCGATGCCGGTGCGCAGCGCGTCGAGCGGCGAGGCGAACGCAATCTTCGCCCCGGCCCAGACGATCTCCCCCGCATCCGGCACCAATTTGCCGGACAGGATGTTCATCAGCGTCGACTTGCCGGCGCCGTTCTCGCCGATCAGCGCATGCACCTCGCCGGCGCGCAGGTCGATGCTGACATCGGTCAGGACCTGCTGCAGGTCGAACCGCTTGGTCAGGCCGCGTGCGCTCAGGAGGGCAGGGCTCAGAACACGTGCTCCTTGGATGGGACCCCGGTCCGGGCCGCGCTGGCGGTGGCCGGGACCGGGGCGGACCTCACGCCGGACGTCACATGTCCTTCTTGCTGATGATGATGCGTGATCCGGTCTCGTGCACCATCGGAATCGTGTGGTTCTCGTTCAGGGCCGCGAGATAGTAGATGCCCCAATAGCCCTGTTCCCACTGCCGCTGCAGGACGGTCGCGTAGATCACGCCGGTGTCGAGGAATTTCTGCGTCTCGGGCAGCTCGTCGAAGCCGACGATCAGGATCTTGCCGCCCTTGCCGGCATTGCTCACCGTCCGCGCGGCGCCGACCGGCGCGCTCGCATTCGCGGCGAAGAAGGCGCTGATATCGGGATGCGCCTGCAGGGCGTTCTCCGACAGCGTCACGGCGCGCTCGAGATTGTCATTGTCCGGCTGATCGAAGACGATCTTGATGCCCGGGAACTTGGCGAGCGCCTCCTTGAACCCCTTGACGCGGGCGACGTGATTGGGGGCGGTGAGGCTGCCGGAGAGGATCGCGACCTCGCCTTTGCCGTCGAGCTTCTTGGCGAGAAGCGCGCCGAGCCGCAGCCCGTCCTCCTCGTCCGCATGATGCCCGACGAACGGGAATTCCTTCGAGCAGAAGGTGTCGAAGGTGATCAGGTTGACGTTCGCCTTCACCGCCTCGCGCAGCAGCTCGTCATTGGTGGCCGGATCGAGGCAGGAGACGGCGAGCCCGTCCGGATGGCTCGCGATCGCGGTTTCGATCCGTCGGTTCTGATCGACGATGTCGGCCTGCGGCGGCGCGTTCCAGTCCATCTTGATGGTGATGCCGCGCTGCTTGAACTCCTGAATGGCGTAGTTGGCGCCATTCTGCACTTCCTGGTACCAGGGATGAACGAGCTTCGGAATCCAGACGAAGGTCAGCGGCTTGGTGATCGGCTTGATCAGATCCTGCTGGTCGTCAGCGAACCCGGCGCGCGGCGCCATGACGGCAAGTACGGTCGCCGCCGCCACGGCAGCGCCCAGCATTCGGTGCAGTCTCACGATGTTTCCTCCCCTCCGTTGTGGTCATTGTCAACCCGCGGCGAGCGCAGCGGCCGCATCGGCCGGGCGCGAAACCGGCCGCCCGGCCGGATCTCCGCGGGTACTCTGTGTCAGCATCGCTCAGCCGTGCTCCACCAGCTCCAGCGCCGCACGCACGATCGCCTCCGCGCTCAGTCCGAAATGCTCGAGCAGGAATGCCGCACTTCCCGTCGGCGCGAACTCCGGCACACCAAGAATGCGCATCGGCACCGGATGGTGTCGCACCACCAGCTCCGCCACCGCGCCGCCGAGGCCGCCACGATCCAGCGCCTCCTCCGCCGTCACGATCCGCCCGCACTCCCGCGCCGCCGCCAGCACCGCCGCCTCGTCAAGCGGCCGCACCCAGGCCATGTCCAGCACCCGCGCCGCAACCCCACGCTCGGCCAGTACGTCCGCCGCGGCGAGCGCCCGCGACACCAGCGCGCCACAGGCGAGGATCGCGACATCGCTGCCGTCACGAAGCTGCACGGCGTGGCCGGGCGCGAATTCCGCCTCGGCCGGCGTCGTCTCGGGCACCTTGAAGCGCGCCACGCGCATGAACACCGGCCGCCCGGCGCCAAGCGCCCAGCGCATTGCCGCGCGCGTCTGCCGCGGCCCGGCAGGCACGATGATGTCGAGCCCCGAAATCGCCCGCATCAGCGCCAGGTCCTCGATCGAGTGATGCGTCGGACCCAGCTCACCGTACGACATGCCGGGACTTTGCCCGCACAGCACGACGTGATGCCGGCTGTAGGCGATATCGGCCTTGATCTGCTCGAGCGCCCGCGCCGTCAGGAATGGCGAGGCGGCGGAGACGAACGGCACGAAACCGCCCAATGCCAGGCCGGCGGCGACACCCACCATGTCCTGCTCGGCAATCCCGACATTGATCAGCCGGTCCGGGAACGCCCGCTGGAAAGCGCCGAGATTGCTGGATCCCACCGAGTCGTTGCACACGGCGACCACGCGCGGGTCAGCCTCGGCAAGCCGCATCAGCTCGTCCGCAAAGGCCTGGCGGCAGTCGAAGGTCTCGCTCAAGCACCCGCCTCCAGCTCCGCCAGCACCTGCGCGATCTGCTCGGGGGAGGGGACTTTGTGATGCCACTCCACGCGGTCCTCCATGAACGAGGCGCCCCGCCCCTTGATCGTGCGCGCGATGACGCAGCGCGGCCGTCTCCCCGGCGGTGCCGACAGCACCGCGTGCAGCGCCGAGACGTCGTGTCCGTCAGCCTCGGCCACCTCCCAGCCGAAGGCGCGCCACTTGTCGGCCAGCGGCTCCAGCCGATTGGTCTCCTCCGTGCGCGCGCCTTGCTGCAACCCGTTCCGGTCGATGATCGCGGTGAGACTGCCGAGCTCCCGATGCCCGGCCGCCATTGCCGCCTCCCAGTTGCTGCCCTCCTGCAGCTCGCCGTCACCCAGCACGACGAAGCTGCGCCAGGCCTCGCGGGACAGCCGCGCCGCAATGGCGCTGCCGACCGCGATCGGCAGACCGTGCCCGAGCGGCCCGGTATTCGCCTCGACGCCCGGAATTTTGCGATTGGGGTGGCCGTTCAATCGCGACAACCGGCCCATGAAGCTCGTGAGCTCAGTACGGTCGAGGAAACCGGCCACGGTCAGCACCGCATAAAGCGCCGCGGCGCAGTGTCCCTTGCTCAGAATGAACCGATCGCGCTCCGGCCAGTCCGGCCGGGTCGGATCGATCCGGAGCACACTCAGAAAAAGTACGGTCAGGATGTCGGCAACCGAAAAATCCCCGCCGACATGCCCCGCACGGGCGGCGCCGATCGCTTCCAGAATCATGCCGCGAACCTCGCGCGCGGCATCGCGCAGCAGCGGCGGGCGCTCCGCTTCGGCGGCGCCGGCAACGCGCGCACGCCAACCCCTGGCCTGACCGGTGGCAGCTATGACGCCCCTCCTTGCATATTTATTCTAGGATGAATTCTCATGCGAGAATACGGGCGCGGCCGACGCCTCGTCAAGCCCATCGCATCGGCGACCTGCGGCCTCCCTCCGGGAGGGACTCGCCGACCGGGCATGCAACCCGAGGGCCGCGTTGCATGTAGAGGCGGTGGAGGGTCGCGCCGTGCGTCCCGTCGGGCCGGCGGCGATGCGGACGGGACCGCGTGAGACGCAAATGGCGACGCGGATGTTACCAAGGCGAACGAACGGAGCCGGACGGGCGGGGGTTCTCGGGACTCCGGTTCGCCGGGACGGTCACGCCGATCCCGCGGCACGAGTCCCGCCGGCTCAGCGATGCCGACGCTGATCGCCTGCCGCGACTGCGGTGCGATCCAGCACCTGCCGGCAGTGCCGTTGCGCGGCCGCCTGGAGTGCTGGCGCTGCGGCCGGGTGCTGGAGAGCGTTTCCGGCCGCAGCCTCGACGCCGCACTGGCCTGCGCGCTCGCGACCCTGCTGCTGCTGATACCGGCCAACGTCATGACGCTCATGACGGTGCACAAGGACGGTATCAGCGTCTCGACACATCTCGCGGCCGGGCTGGCCACGAGCTGGCGGCAGGGCTGGCCGCTGCTGACCATCGTGCTCGGTCTTCAAGGTGTGATATTGCCGTTCCTGCGCTTCGGCCTGCTCTCCGTGACACTCGGCGCGCTCCGTCTCGGCTGGCGCGGCCGATGGCTCGGCCCCGCCTTTCGCTGGTCGGAACGGCTCGACATCTGGGCGATGGCCGATGTCGTACTGATCGGCGCCGGCATCGGTTACGGCCGCGTCGCCTCGCAGATCCCGACCCGGATCGATATCGGCGGCTGGTGCCTGGTCGGCGCGGCGCTCATGACCATGGTGACGCGCGCCTGCCTGGAACGGCGCGCCGTCTGGCGCATGGTACAGCCAGCGTCCAAACGCGCGCCGCGCGGCGCGCTGGCCTGCACGAGCTGCGACCTTGTGCTGCCGCCGGATGCGGAGGGCCAGCGCTGCCCGCGCTGTGCCGCGCGGGTCTATCGCCGACGCCCGAACTCGATGGTGCAGTCGGCGGCGCTGGTGACCGCCTGTTGGGCGCTGATGCCGATCGCCTACGGCTTTCCGATGAGCGAGTTCTGGGAAGCCGGCACGCCGCATCCGCACACGATCGTCAACGGCGTGGAATTGCTGCTCGAGCACGGCTTCTGGCCGTTCGCCGTACTGATCTTCACCGTCTCGATCGTCTTCCCGTTCACCAAGCTGATCGGGCTGAGTTGGTTCCTGCTCTCCGTGCGATGCGGCTGGCACCGACGCCTGCGCTTCAAGACACGGCTCTATCGCTTCATCGACGAGATCGGGCGCTGGTCGAACCTCGACCCGTTCACGGTGATGATCTTCGCGCCGATAATCCAGCTCGGGCAGCTGGCGCATATCGACATTCTCGGTGGCTCACCGGCCTTTCTGTCGACTGTCGTCCTGGCGACAATCGCCGCACGCGCATTCGATCCGCGACTGTTGTGGGACACCGCCGCGCCCGCGCCGATGCGCGTCGTCGAGAGCCCCGCCGCGGTGCGCCCGGCGCAGGCGTGAGGCGCGCGCCCCGGTTACGCTTCGGCCGAGCCCGGGACGGCCTGCTCCGCGGCCTTGAAGCCGATCTTGGAATGGGTGCCGTCGCAGAACGGCTTGGTGGTGGACGCACCGCAGCGGCACAGCGCGATCGAGTCCTGCGTCGGGAAACTGTGCCCGGCCGCATCCTTCACGCTGACCAGCCCATCGATGATGTACGGTCCGTTCTTCAGGACCGTGATTGTCACATCGCTCATGCCCGCCCCCCACTTGCCGGCGCAAGCCTATCCCTGCTGCGTCGGCGCAGGCAAGCTCGGTCCCGGCCGCTCCGCAGCGTCACGCCGCCGGGATTAGTCGGCAGTTAAGCCTGCCCCGCTATGCTGGGTCCAGCAGGAGCACACGCGGACGATGGCACGAAAGGGCGAGCGCGGGGCGAACGGCGGCAGCATCGTCATCCGCAAGGAGGAGACGGTCGAGGGCGGGCATCACGGCGGTGCCTGGAAAGTCGCCTATGCCGATTTCGTCACCGCCATGATGGCGTTCTTTCTTCTGATGTGGCTGCTGAACGCCACCACGGAGCAGCAACGCAGAGGCATCGCCGATTACTTTTCGGCAACCAATACGCTCAGCCATTCGACCTCCGGCACCGGACTGCCGTTTGGCGGGGAGACGCCCTACGCCAAAGGCACGATGATCTCCGATCGCGGTGCGGTGGCGGCGCTCGACGGGCATGCGCAGCCGCAGAACGTGACGGACGACACCGGCGACACCACGGCTCGTGGGCGTCCGCAGCTCGATGCCGACGGCACCGGCGTGCCGCAGACCGCGGGTCGGTCACCGCCGCTGCCGCCCAATGCCCAGCCCGATCCGGACCAGAGCGGTGTTGCCACCAGGTCGTCGGATACCGCCGCGGCCTCCGGCAGCGGCGGCGGTCTCGCGGCCGCGCCAGTCAAGCCCGCGACCGCCGCAGGGCCGGCCGCGCCGGCGCAAACGGCAGATCAGCAAGCGGCCGCGGCGCGGCAGGAACGCACCGCTCTGGAAAAGGCCGCAGCGCAGATCCGCGCAGCGGTCAGCCAGGATCCGGAGCTCGCGAAGCTTGCGCGACAGTTGACGATCGACATGACACCGGACGGGTTGCGCATCCAGATCCTCGACGAGGATCGTCGCCCGATGTTTGCGACCGGCTCCGCCACGCCGAACCAGCGCGCCCAGGCCTTGCTCGAAAAGATCGCGCCGGTGCTGACGCGTCTGCCCGAGCCGCTCAGCATTGCCGGCTACACCGACGCCGCGCCCTATGCCGGGACGGGCCGCAGCAACTGGGAGCTTTCCGCGGACCGAGCAAACGCGACGCGCCGGCTGCTGATGCAGGACGGGGTACCGGAATCGCGAATCATCAGCGTCACCGGCCACGCCGATCACGATCTGCTGCTGCCGGCGCAGCCCTTGGCTGCGGCCAACCGGCGCATCGCGATCGTGGTGCAGCGACTGATACCGCAGGCCGCTGCGCCTGCCGCGCCGGCGCCGGCCGCGTCGACATCGTCTGCCCCGGCCGGTCGGACGGCCGCGGCTGCCGCACCCGCGGCGGCGCTGCCGGTCGCGGCCCTGCCGGTCGCGGCCCTGCCGGTTGCGGCGCCGCCCCCGGCCGCCCGCGTTCGGTGAGCCGGCAATGCTTACCATCGGCGGTCTGGGCTTCCTGCTGGCCTGCGTCTTCGGCAGCTACCTCGCCTCGGGTGGCAGCCTCGGCCCGCTGATCGAGGCGCTGCCCTTCGAGTTCCTGACCATCGGCGGCGCCGCCGTCGGCACGTTCATCATGTCGAACAGCATGCATGACGTGAAGCACACGCTGGGCGGCTTCGGCCGGATCATGAAAGGCGCCATCTTCAAGAAGACCGATTACGTCGACCTGCTCAGCCTGCTTTACACCTTCACCCGACTGGCGACCACCAAGGGCACGATGGCGCTGGAGTCGCACATCGAAAAGCCGGAGGAGAGCACAGTCTTCGCCAAGTACCCGCGCATCCTCGCGAACCACCACGCCACGGTAATGATCTGCGACTATCTGCGCATGGTCGGGATGAATGCCGACGACCCGAACCAGTTCGAGGACGTGATGGGCCGCGAGCTGAAGAAGACGCTGGCGGAGGAACTGCATCCGGCGCATGCGCTGCAGAACCTGGCGGACGGGCTGCCCGCGCTCGGGATCGTCGCTGCCGTGCTGGGCGTGATCAAGACCATGTCGCACATCAACGAACCGCCGGCCGTCCTCGGCGCGATGATCGGTGGCGCGCTGGTCGGCACCTTCCTCGGCGTGCTGCTGGCGTATGGCATGGTCGGGCCGATGGCGTCGCGAATCCGCGGCGTCGTCGAGGAGGAGAGCAAGTATTTCGAGGTGATCCGTGCCGTCCTGATCGCGCATCTGCACGGCAACGCGCCCCAGGTCAGCGTCGAGACCGGTCGCAAGATGGCGCCGAACCAGCACATGCCGAGCTTCCAGGAGCTGGAGGAAGCGCTGCAGGCGGCGCAGTCGAGTTGAGCCGCACCCCCGCCGTCCGCTGATCGCGGCCGCAGGCTACGCGGCGCGCGACAGCCAGTACTCGTCGAGCGGCGTCGGTTGCACGCCTTCGAGCCGCCGCCGCAGCTCCGTGCGCGCCTCGGCGGCTCGTCCGGACTCGATCAATGCCACCAGGAAGCTCTGCCGGAACAGATCGTTCTGTGCATCGCTGCCGCCGACCGAGCCGATCGACGGCATCGCCGGTTCCAGCCGTTCCGCCGCTCGCGCGGCATCTCCCTGCGCGAGAGCGAGCACGCCGGGCAGCAGGGCGCTCCCGACCCGCCAGGCACCGGCATCGCCGTGTCGTCGCTGCAGCGCGGCGATCGCCGCTTCCCCCTCAGGCACCGCGCCGGCACGGCCGAGTGCATAGACGTAGTGCGCGGCGAGAAACGGAAAGACGGCATCCGCGGCCCGCATCGCCGCGACCTCGGCGAGCGGCTGCCAGTCGGCGCCTGTCGGCAATCCCGCCAGCTCGAGGCGCCAGAGCAGCGAGATCGTGTCGGTGTGTTCGAAGGGCGAGAGCGGATCGAAGCCGAAAATCTCACCGTGATAGAGTGCGTGCACCGGCGCCGCCTCGCGCCGACCGAGATGCAGCAGTGCCAGGTGCCAGGCGTTGTGGGCGCGGATGCCACGCCCGTGTCGCGCCCAGCCGGGCGCATGGTGCGGCAACACCGCCAGCCCTTGCTCGAGTGCGCCCTGCGAGAGATAGGCGTGCGCCAGTGCGTGATGCGCCCATGGGTTGTCCGGCTGCGCCGCGATCGCCGCCTCGGCGACGTCGATGGCGGTACCAAATTCGCGGTTCAGCTCGTGCGCGAAGGCAAGCTGCGCGCCGAATTCCGGCAGATCCGCGCAGCCCGTCGCGGCGCGCCGCATGAAGCCGAGGTGGCGCGGGAAATCCGGCGCCTGGAAGAACAGGAACTCGGCGAATTTCACCGCCACGATGTCGGTCGGGGCCGTTGCGATCAAGACCTCCAGCGCGGCGATCCCGGCGGCGAAATCACTGCGCGACCAGGCCGCGACCGCCGCCAGCAACAGGCGCTCCCGTTCGGTCGCCTGCGCCGCCAGGGCCTGGCCACGCGCCAGGAAGGGCGCCGCCTCCGTTGCGATCGTCGTATCGGACTGGCTGTAGCAGAGCAGCCCGACCGCGTAGAGTTGGGCGGCGAGACACCCCGGCTCGCTTCGAGCGAACTCCAGAATGTTCGCGGCCGCATCCTGGAAGGCGAGGAAGTCCGCGAGGAAGCGGTCCAGCGCTGCGACACAGCCGGCGTCGGCGCCGCTCACCTCCAGGCCCCGCGCGTCCCGCATCGCTTCGCCTCCACACGCACGCCCAGGCTCGCAGTCCGGACCGCTCGCTGTCAAACCCGAGCGGTCGTCCTTGCACGGCACCCGCCGGCCTCCCTCCGGCAGGCATCATGGTCGGGTCAGGCCCGAACGCGGCGTCGTGTGGTCACGGCGATGCCGAGCAGCCCGACGCCGAGCAGCGCGATCGAGGCCGGCTCCGGCACCGGCGTGCCGATCAGGCCGATGACGCTGTCGGTCGCGTTGTCAGTGAAGAAGCCGACGATCTGGCCGTTGTCGTTGATGCCATTGATCGTCGTCGAGGCGACGTCACCCGGCGCATCGATCGTGCTGAAATTGCCGGAATTGTCGATGAAGCCGTGCTGCACTCCGTTGGCATCGACGTAGAGGCCGACGATCTGGTTGAGATCGTTGATCCCAAGCGCCTGGGTGAAGGTCGAGCCGGGGACGTTGATCGTCGTCACCTGGCCGTTCGTATCGAGGAAGCCGTCGGAGGTGTCCGCCGTCGGCATGTAGAAGCCGACGATGGTTCCATTGTTGTTGATCGCGGTCGCCTGGCTGTTCACGTTGGCCGGCAGGTTGATGTAGTCGAAGATGCCGCCGCTGGTCGAATAGGCGAGCTGGTTGACCATGCCGGCCGGATCGAGTGACGAATAGCCGACCTCGACCCCGGCATTGTTGATGCCGAGCAGCTGATTGAACGCGGTGTTCGGCGCGTCGACGGTCGTGAACTTGCCGCCGACATCGGTGAAGCCATGGGTCACGCCGGCAGCGTCGACGTAGAACCCGGCCGTGTCCCCCGCCGCATTGATGCCGACCACCTGGGTCATCGATGCGCCCGGGAAGTTCTGAGGCACGAAGTTGTTCGGCGGGTTCAGCACGAACCCCTGGTTCGTCACGGCGCCATGGAATCCGACGATGGTGCCGGCATTGTTGATGCCGAGCAGGTTGGTGAGCGCGGTCTCACCGGGATAGGTAACGGATTGGAACGTATAGGCCGCGTGGGCCGCGGCGACCGGTCCGCCGGCGGCCATCACCGCCGTCCCGAGTCCGAGGATCAGACGTTTCAACATTGCAGGTCACTCCGAATGCCCCGCGCTCTGGGCCGCGCCGGGATAGCCGCCGCACGTGCGCCGGGGCGCCGAATGCGGCGTTCGCTGCGTTAGGCGAGTGCGGGAGCGCTCCTTATCGGGTCCGTCACAATGGCTGCGCGGCATGGGTCCGCGCGGCTCATTTCGCGGACGATCGTGTGAGGTGTCTCATCGGACCGGCGGATGCGGGCACGCCGCGTGCACCGGGTCATCGCGTGTCGCGGGGCGTCGCGCCCTATGCCGCTCCCGCCGCGCCGTGCCGGTCTCCCGGCGTTGACGGGCCAGGCGCGGAGGTCCTAAAGGCAGCGCCGCGGCGGCGGGCGTAGCTCAGTTGGTAGAGCGCCAGGTTGTGGTCTTGGATGCCGTGGGTTCGAATCCCATCGCTCGCCCCACCGCGCCGGATGCCGCCCGTTGCGCGGGCATCCCGGGTGGTGGCGTTGCATTGGACCATGATCGCCGGAGGCGTGAATCACGGTCTGAAAACAAAACGCTAGACCGGAGTCGCTCGGCACGGTCAGACTGACTCGGCTCTGGCCGGCCGGTGCCGCGGGGGAGACGAGAGGCATGCGCGAAAGCGTGGCCCTGGCCATGGGCCTCATGATGCTGACGGTGACGGTGGCCCGGGCCGCGGAACCCAGCGATGCCGCGCTCGTCGCCCTTTGCCTGGCCGAACTGAAATCCCGCCAGCCGCCGGACGAGGTGCAGTCCAATACCCGCATCACCACCGCGCATATCGAGCGCAGCGCCCGGCAGCAGGTGGTCGACATCCAGGGAACCGAGGCGGAGGGCCGCCCGGTCGGCGGGCGCTGCATCGTGCGCAACGGACGCGTCTTCGACTTCCGCGACTGAGCGTCGGGCGGTCGTCAGCCGTCCAGGGCCTCGCGCGCGATTTCCAGTTCCAGCCAGCGCTCCTCGGCCGCGCCGAGTTCCTCCCGCGCAGCCGCGAGGCGCACCCCGGACGCCGCGTAGCAGGCCGGGTCGCGGGCATACAGATCGGGATCGGACAGCCGCGCCTCCAGCGTCGCGATTTCGGTCTGCAGCGCCGCGATCCGGTCCGGCAGCGTCTGCAGCGCATGCTGCTCCCGGAACGACAGCTTGCCCCGCCGCGGTACCCCTTCCGCCGGCGGCGTCTGGGATGGCGCGGCCCGCGGCTCCGGTCGCGGCTGCGGCCGGCGCGGCGGCGCGGCGGGCGCCGCGTCACCGCGCTGGTGCAGCATGTCGCTGTAGCCACCGGCATATTCGACCCAGCGCCCGTCACCTTCGGCCGCCAGGGTCGCGGTCACCACCCGGTCGAGGAAGTCGCGGTCGTGGCTGACCAGCAGCACCGTGCCCGGGTAGTCCGCCAGCATCTCCTGCAGCAGATCCAGCGTCTCGAGGTCGAGATCGTTGGTCGGCTCGTCCAGAACCAGCAGGTTGGCGGGCTGCGCCAGGGCCACGGCCAGCATCAGCCGGCCGCGCTCGCCGCCGGAGAGCTGGCCGACCGGGGTGCGCGCCTGCTCGGGCCGGAACAGGAAATCCCGCATCGCCCCGATCACGTGCCGGCGCTCGCCGCCGACCAGCAT
Organism: Acetobacteraceae bacterium; assembly: GCA_035504175.1. Lineage (GTDB taxonomy): Bacteria > Pseudomonadota > Alphaproteobacteria > Acetobacterales > Acetobacteraceae > DATJSJ01. Next base: position 8 of record DATJSJ010000201.1, on the reverse strand, counting down.
GGTCTCGG
>DATJSJ010000200.1:0-6466 GCA_035504175.1 Acetobacteraceae bacterium | reverse complement strand
GGCGATGAATCGGGCAAGGAGGCAGCGCAAACCCGCGACAGCGGGATGACGTTGGACGGCTCCGGCTTCGTCATCGACCCGTCGGGCTACGTCCTGACCAATCGCCACGTGGTGATGAACGCCTATTCGATCACCGTCATTCTGAGCGACGGCACTCGCCTGGCGGCGAAGGTGATCGGCCATCCGCCAGCCACTGACATCGCCTTGCTGAAGGTCGAGACGACGCATCCCCTGCAGGCAGTGACCTTTGGCGACAGCGCGAAGGTACGGGTGGGCGACAAAGTCCTCGCGATCGGCAATCCGCTCGGCCTGGGCGAGACGGTCACCGCCGGCATCGTCAGTGCGCTGAACCGCAATACCGGCGAATCCCCATACGACAACTTCATCCAGACCGACGCGGCGATCAATCACGGAAACTCCGGGGGGCCGCTGTTCGATCTCGCGGGACGGGTCATCGGCGTCGACACTGCCCTGTTCACCAGCAGCGCGACCGACACCGGGTCGATCGGCCTGGGGCTGGCGATACCGTCGGACGATGCGTTGTTCGCCGCCCGCGAACTGCGGGAGTTCGGCGAGGTGAAACCGGGCTGGATCGGAGCACAGTTGCAGGAGATCACGCCCGGCCTCGCCGCGGCGTTCGGACTGTCCGCGACGCGCGGCGCTCTCGTCGGGGATGTGCAGGCGGGAAGTCCCGCTTCCCAGGCGGGCTTGCGGCCGGGCGACGTCATTCTGGCATTCGATGGCAACGTGCCGGCCGATTCCCGGGCTCTGCTGCGGATGATTGCCAAGCATCCGCTCGATCACGATGCGACGCTCACGCTCCGGCGGGATGGTACCGACCGGACCGTCGCCATCCTGGTCAAGGAGTATCCGCCGGCAGAGATGGTTGCCGACTTCCCGTTCGAGCTCACGCGGCCGCCGCCGATGGTCGCCGGCGATATCGGCCTGCGGTTGGTCTCTCTGACCGAGGCCGCGCGGAACCGGTTCGGCCTGTCGCCCCGCACGATCGGGATGGAGGTCGCCGCCGTGCCTTCGCGCTCGGCCGCGGACCGGGCAGGGTTGCGCCAGGGCGACGTCGTGTTGCGCGTTGAGGATACACCGGCAACCAGTCCCGACAGCGTCCAGCAGGGGCTGCGACGCGCGCGTCAGGCGGGTCGAGCGGACGTCGCGTTGTTGATCGTCGGACCGTCCGGGCAGCACTGGGTGGCCGTGCCGCTGCAGGCGGCGGATTAAACTGCCGCGGCCTCAGTCGGGAAGGTCCGGAAACAGGGTTGGCACCATCTGCAACGCGAACTCCTTGAACACGCGCAACGTCCGCGGCATGTGCCGGTTGCCCAGATGGACGAGTGAGAGGTCCATTGCCGGGAAGTGCCACTCCGGCATGACCTCGACGAGCCGGCCGTTGCGCAGGAGCTCCGGCTGGACGATCGGCGGCAGGTCGCTGATGCCGCCATCGGCGAGCAACGCCGCCAGCAGCCCCGCGAAGTCGTTCATGGCGAGATGTGGCCGGAAGGTGATCGTTTCCGTGCGATCACCCGACGCATGACTGAAGGTCCAATGTGACTCGGGCCGCCAATGCGAGAACGTCAGCAGGCGATACCGCAGCAGTTCCTGCGGGTTCTCCGGGAGCGGTGCCGCCCGCAGATAGGCGGGCGTCGCCACAAGCTGGTGCCGGTAGCGCAGCAGCTTGCGGGCAACCAGCGCGGAGTCCTTGAGATTTCCGAACCTGAAGGCGAGATCGACGCCTTCGGCAATGTGATCGACCATGCGGTCGGCGATCAGGATCTGGACCCGGACGTTCGGGTACGACGTCTGGAAGGCGCCGACGAGAGGTGCCAGCAGGGTGTCGGAGATGCTCGGCGGCGCGGAGAGCCGCAGCAGTCCGGATACTTCGGACAGCTCGCTCGAGACGATGCTGGCGATTGCCTCCTCGGCCTCCAGCGTTTTCCTGGCGGCATCCAGTATGTCGGCGCCGACATGGGTCAGGCGGAGGTTGCGCGTCGAGCGCTCGAGCAGCCGCACGCCGAGCTGATCCTCCAGCTCCGCGAGCCGGCGACTGACGGTGGAGACGGGCATCTTGAGGCGTCGCGCGGCTTCGGACAGGCTGTTGACCTCGACGATCTTGGCGAAGATGGCGAGGGAGTTGAGGTCAATCATGGCCATTCCGCCCGTCGGAAAAGGATGACCGGCCCGGCTCGCCGAGGCGGGCGCGGTGCTCGCCACATCCCGAACGCATCATGAAGGCTGCGGCAGGCAGGGTGGCAAAGCCGGGACCGGTCGTGCGGCGGCGGGTTCGCAGCGGCTCCGGCGAAACCGCTTCCCAACGAGCAACCCGCCGTCTGCCGATTGGCGGGCCGGCAATCCGTGCCGTCTTGCCGGGGTCGTGGTCTCCCGATGCGATCAGGGTGTCGCCGAATGCGCATTAACCTCCTCGCTCATGGCGAAGGGATCGCCTTCGACACCGTCGCAGCCCCATGGCGCTTGGTCGAGGTGCGCTCGACGGTGTCGAGCGCGCCCGCCGGCGCGACGACTTCGCGATCACACGCGGGAGAAGGCAGTGCGTTCCGTCATCGCCTCCAGCGGATAGGCGTGGACCTCTTGCACCAGCGCGACCAGCGCCCGCGCCGCACGCTCGACCAGTGCCGCGCCCCGCGCCGCGTCCGCAGCGGCGGCATTGCCGCAGGCACCTGCCGGATGCAGATCCTGCGTCTGCCAGCCGAAGCCGATCCGCCCTTCCGGCGTCAGCATGCCATCGGCCTGCTCCAGCGCGACCGAACGCGGCACGAAATCCGCCGCCTGCGTCATGTCGACCAGATCCGGATGCAGATGCAGCATCATGCTGGTCTCGACCTCGCCGCCATGGATGCCGTGGCGCAGCTCGCCCGGGCTGAACAGGTCGCTGCTGTCGATTGTGCGGAACCAGCTCGCGCCGACCGCGAACATGCCGAGCTGCACGCGCAGCTCGCGGCAGACGATCTCCATCACCTGCGGCTGGCCGCCGTGCGCGTTGAACAGAATGATCCGTCGTACGCCGGCCCGCCAGGCACTGCGCGCCAGCTCGATCCACAGCCGGGCCAGCAGGTCGAAAGGCAGGCTCAGCGTGCCGGGAAAGGCCAGGTGCTCGTCCGACTTGCCGACCGGCATCGCGGGCAGGATCAGCGCCGGCAGCGCCGGCGGCATCAGCGCCACGGCGCGCGCCAGTATGCCGGCGTTGATCGCGGCATCGACGCGCACCGGCAGATGCGGCCCGTGCTGCTCCACCGCGCCGACCGGCAGGATCGCGACGACCGGCTCCATGTCCAGCGCCGCGAACTGCCGCGTCGAGAGATCCCACCACTGGCGCGAGGCCGGCAAGGTCATGGGTTGCGCTCCGGAAAGCCGGCCGAACCTTGCCCGACGCAGCGGCCGCTGGCCAGACCGCGTGGCGGCTCAGCCGTGATCGGCAAGACCGGCGCGGAAGCGGCGGTAGCCTTCGGCGCGCAGCCGGCAGGCGGGACAGTCGCCGCAGCCATAACCCCACTCCGCGCGCGTGCTGCGATCGCCGAGATAGCAGCTGTGCGTGGCCTCGACGATCACGCCGACCAGGGGCTCGCCGCCCAGGCGCTGCGCGAGGCGCCAGGTTGCCGCCTTGTCGATCCACATCAGCGGCGTGTGCAGCACGAATCGCCGGTCCATGCCGAGATTGAGCGCCACCTGCAGCGCCTTGATCGTGTCGTCGCGGCAATCCGGATAGCCCGAGTAGTCGGTCTCGCACATGCCGCCGATCAGATGGCGCAGCCCACGGCGCCAGGCGATCGCCGCGGCAAACGTGAAAAATATCAGGTTGCGGCCGGGGACGAAGGTATTGGGCAGGCTGTCGGCATCGAGGGCGATCGCCGTCTCCCGCGTCATCGCCGTCTCCGACACCGCGCCCAGGGCGGCGAGGTCGATGACATGGTCCTCGCCCAGTCGGGCCGCCCAGTGCGGATCGAGCGCCGCCAGCCGGGCCCGCAGCGGCGCGCGGCACTCGAGTTCGATGCGGTGGCGCTGGCGGTAGTCGAAGCCCACGGTCTCCACGCGCTCGAACCGGTCCAGCGCCCAGGCGAGGCAGACGGTGGAATCCTGGCCGCCCGAGAACAGCACCAGCGCCCCCTCCGCCGCCGGCCTGCCCGAGGGGTCCTCCTGCCGCCGCATGGCGTCGACGCGCCTCCGCCTTCCGATTATGTCCGGGATCGCCCGATCCTGCCCGATGCGGCAGGCTGCGTCGACCGGATCGGATCGGCGCCGGGGCGGAACGCAGGGCGGCGAAGGAGACGTGCATGACGGAGCCACGGATGATCGATCTGCGCGTGGCGGACGCCATCGCACCCGCGCTGCTGCGCCGGGCGGAGAGCGATCTCGGCCGCTTTCTCGAGGGCGCGCAGGCGATCATCGCCCGGGTGCGAGCGGAGGGCGACGCGGCGCTGCTCGATCTCGCCCGCACGATCGAACGGGTCGAGGCCGCGGATTTCGCGCTGGCGGTCAGCGAGGCCGAGTTCGCCGCGGCGGACGCGACCCTCGATCCGGCGGTCGGCGCGGCGCTGGATGTGGCGATCGCCAACATCCGCCGCTTCCACGAGGCGCAGAAGCCGGAGGAGATGTGGCTGAAGGAGATCCGGCCCGGCGCCTTCGCCGGCGACCGGTTCCGTCCGATCCCGAGCGTCGCCTGCTACGTGCCGCGCGGCAAAGGCTCCTTCCCGAGCGTGCTGATGATGACGACGATTCCGGCCATGGTGGCCGGGGTCGCGCGCGTGATCGTGCTGACGCCGCCCGGCCCGGACGGGCGGGTCGATGCCGCGACGCTGGTCGCGGCGCGGCGCGTCGGCGTGCATGCGGTCTACAAGACCGGCGGCGCCGCGGCGGTGGCAGCCGCGGCGCTCGGCACCGCCACCATCCCGCGCTGCGACAAGATCGTGGGACCAGGCAGCCCCTGGGTGGTGGCGGCGAAGCGCCTGCTGGCGGACGCGATCGATACCGGCACGCCGGCCGGCCCCTCCGAATGCATCGTGCTGGCGGACGGCAGCGCGGACGGACGGCTGGCGGCGCTCGACCTGATCATCGAATCCGAGCACGGGCCGGACTCCTCGGCCTATCTCGTCACCGACAGCCTGGCGGTGGCGCAGGCCGCCGCGGCGGCGCTGCCGGGCCACTGGTCGGCGCTCGGCGAGCAGCGCCGCGGCTTCTCGCAGGCGGTGCTGTGCGGGCCGCAGGGCGGGATCGTGCTGACGCGCGACTTCGACGCCGCGATCGGCTTCGTCAACGCCTACGCGCCCGAGCACCTGGAAATCCTCGCCGCCGATCCGCTGGCGGTGCTCGGGCGGATCGATCATGCCGGCGAGATCCTGCTCGGCAGCCGGACGCCGGTGACGCTGGCGAATTTCGTGCTCGGGCCGAACGCGGTGCTGCCGACCGGCGGCACCGCCCGCACCGCGTCGCCGCTCTCCGTGTTCGATTACCTCAAGCGCTCCTCGGTCGGCTGGATCACGCCGGCGGCGTACGAGGAGTTGGCGCGGCACGCCCGCGTGCTGGCGCGCTACGAGGGGTTCGACGGCCATGCCGAGGCGATCTCCGAGCGGCGGGAGGCGATCCTGCGCGGACCCGCCTCGTGAGCGTGCCGGCGGGGTTCTCGCTCGCCGGGCGGGTCGCCGTGGTGACCGGTGCCTCGCGCGGCATTGGCCAGGCGCTGGCGGCGGGTCTCGCCGAGGCGGGGGCGACGGTGGTGTTCTCCGGGCGCGAGGCGGCGACGCTGGACGCGGCGGCATCGGGCATCGCCCGGGCCGAGACGCTGTTGCTCGACGTGAGTGCTGCGGAGTCGATCGCCCCCGCCTTTGCTGGTCTCGCTGCGCGGCACGGGCGCATCGACATCCTGGTCAACAATGCCGGGGTCGAGGAGATTTGCGCGTCGCTCGACGCGACGCCGGCGCTGTGGGACCGGATCATCGGCACCAACCTGCGCGGCGCCTTCTTCGCCGCCCAGGCGGCGGCGCGGCATATGCGGGCGGGCGGCGCGATCCTCAATCTCTGCTCGCTGACCAGCGAGGTCGGCGTGCCCGGCGCCGCCGCCTACGGCGCCTCGAAATCCGGGCTGCTCGGGCTGACGCGGGCGCTCGCGGCGGAATGGGCGCCGCGCGGCATCCGGGTGAACGGCATCGGCCCGGGCTACTTCCGCACCGCGCTCACCGAGCCATTCTACCAGGATCGCGACTGGCAGGCGGCGATGCTGGCAAAGATACCGCTCGGGCGGTTCGGGCGATTGGAGGATCTGGTGGGTGCGGCGGTGTTTCTCTGCTCCGACCTCGCCGGTTACATCACCGGCCAGGTACTGTACGTCGATGGCGGCTATCTCGCCTCGATTTGACAGGCTGCTGAAGGCCAGGGGGCTTTGCCCCCTGGACCCCCAGCAAAGGCTAGCCTTTGCAATCCTTCACTTAAGGTATGGGGGTCTGGG
>DATJSJ010000199.1:0-78021 GCA_035504175.1 Acetobacteraceae bacterium | reverse complement strand
CGCTGATCGGCTCGGTCGAGGATGCCTGGCACAGCATGGCGTTGGTGGAAGCCTGCTTCCAATCGAGCGCCGCGCCGGCGACGCCGGTGCCGCAGAGCCCCGAGGAGGCGGGTTGACGCGGTTTGCTGGTGCAGATACTCTTCATGGATAAAGGATCTCGGGAGGCGACGCGGCGGCGGCAGGACCGGCGGCGCGGCGATGGCGCGGGCGGATGATCGTCGAGCAGTTCTTCGAGCAGTACGCGATCGGCACCGCGCGGCGCAGCATGGGCCGCACCATCACCGAGGCCGATATCATCGCGCATGCCGGACAGACCGGCGATTTCTTCCCGCATCACATGGATGCCGAATGGTGCGCGACGCAGCCTTTCGGTCAGCGCGTGGCGCACGGCACGCTGATCCTGAGTGTGGCGATCGGCATGACCGCCGGCGACATCAATCCCCGCGCCATGTCCTATGGCTATGACCGGGTGCGCTTCATTCGCCCGGTGTTCATCGGCGACACGATCCGCGTCACCGCGACGATCCGCGAGAAGCGCGACCATCCCAAGCGCGCCGGGTTCGGCATCGTCGCCGAGGCGGTTGAGGTCGGCAACCAACGCGGCGAGGCGGTGCTCGCCTGCGAGCATCTCTACCTGGTCGAACGGCGGAACTCGGACTGAGCGCGCGCCGGGCGGCGCGCCGCGCAGCAACAGGGAGGAACGAGGATGATGAAGCCGAACCTGCCGCGCGGGCTGACGCGCGCGGCGCTCGCCGCCGCGACGGTGATGGGGCTGTCCGGCGCCGCGCAGGCGAAGCAGCTCACGTTTGCGCTGTCGAGCGTCGGGTTGAGCTATCCCTTCGCCTCCGCGATCGCCAAGGGCTTCCGCGAGGCCGGCGACAAGGTCGGGGCGCGGACCATCGTGCTCGATGCGCGCGGCGAGGTGCAGAAGCAGGCGAACGACATCCAGGACCTGATCACCGAAAAGGTGGACGGAATCGTGATCATGCCGCTCGACTCGACGGTCGCGGTGCGCTGGGTGGACCACGCCGCGGCGGCGGGCATTCCCGTCGTGTCGGTCGGCTCCGAGATCGGCGATCCGAACAAGCGGCCGATCAAGGACGTCTATCCCAAGCTGGTGGCGCTGGCGACGCAGGACGAGGTTGCGGCCGGCGAGGCGGCGGGCCGCGTCGCGGCGACGCTGCTGCCGAAGGGGAAGGTTGCGAAGATCGCGGTGATCGAGGGCAAGGCGGGTTTTCCCGAGGTGCAGCAGCGTCGCGAGGGATTCGAGAACGCGCTGAAGGCGGCCGGGGCGAAATACGACATCGTCGCGTCGCAGCCCGGCGACTGGACGGCGGAGAAAGGTGAGTCCGCCTGTCAGAACATCCTGCAGTCGAATCCGGGCGTCGATCTGTTCTTCGCCGAGTCGGACGACATGGTGGTAGGCTGCGCCCGCGCCGTGCGCGACGCAGGATCGGACGCGAAGCTGATCGGCATGGGCGGATCGAAGCTTGCGATCAGCGCGATCAAGTCCGGGGAGGTGACGGCGACGGTTTGCTACAAGCCGGAGAATCTCGGGGCGCTGGCGTTCGATGCGCTGTACGACGACGTGACGGGGAAGAAGGTGCGCAAGGCGGCGTTTCTGACGTACGATACGCCGGCGGTCACGAGGGCGAATGTGTCGGAATGTGTGCCGCAGTGGTAGGAAGGCCAGGGGGGCTTTGCCCCCCTGCACCCCCCAGCAAAGGCGCAGCCTTTGCAATCCTTGACTTAAAGTATTGGGGTCTGGGGCCGTACGGCCCCAGCGGGGTGCAGGGGCAGAGCCCCTGCCCTTATGCATGAACCCGCCCCTCCTCCGCCTCGAAGGCATCGCCAAGACCTTCCCCAACGGCACGATCGCCCTGCGCGGCGTCGACCTGGACGTCGAACGCGGCACCGTGCACGGTTTGCTCGGTGCAAACGGCGCCGGCAAGTCGACGCTGATCCGCATCCTCTCCGGCGCGCTTGCCGCGTCTGCCGGGCGCATCCTGTGGCACGGCGCTCCGGTGCAATGGCACAGTCCCGCGGAGGCGAATCTTGGCGGCGTCGCCACGATCCATCAGCACATTCCGCTGGTGCCGACGCTGTCGGTGATCGAGAACGTGTTTCTCGGCCGTGGCGGCGCCTGGCGGCGCGCGCCGGCGGACCGCGAGCGCTTCGCGCGGCTGCTGGAATCCGTCGGCTATGTGATCGATCCCGATGGGTTGGTCGGCGACCTGCCGATCGGCAAGCGGCAGATGGTGGCGGTTCTGCAGGCGCTGGGCGGCGGTGCCGAGCTGATCGTGATGGACGAGCCGACGGCCTCGCTCGCGACCGAGGAGCGGGAGATCGTCTATGCCACGGTGCGGCGCCTGACGCGGCAGGAAGGCAAGGCGATCCTGTTCGTCTCGCACTTCCTGGACGAGGTGATGGCGCTGACCGATTGCGTCACGGTGCTGCGTGACGGCACCGCGGTGCTGCGCGCGCGCACGGCGGAGATCGACGCGATGCGCATCGCCGAGGCGATCGTCGGCCGCGCCGTGACGGCGATCGCGCGCCAGCAGGATCTCGCGCATACGGTGACGGGACCGACGCTGCTCGCGGTGCGGGATCTGGCGTCGCCCGGGCGGCTGGCGCCGACCACGCTCGATCTGCATGCCGGCGAAGTGGTGGGCGTCGCGGGCTTTCTCGGCTCCGGCCGCAGCGAGTTGCTGCACGCGATTTTCGGCGCGGACTCGGATGCAACGGGCACGGTGACGCTGGACGGGCGGCCGGTGCCGCGCAGCACCGATGGTGCGGTGCGCGCCGGGCTGGCGCTGGTGCCCGAGGACCGCATGGGCCAGGGCCTGGTGCCCGGCTTCGAGCTTTGGCGCAACGTGTCGCTGCCGCATTTGCGGAGCGCCGCGCTGTTCGGTGTGCTGCCGCGGCATGACGAGGAGTTGCGGCGGGGACGGGAAGCGATCGTCCGGCTGGGAATCAAGGCGCCGTCGGCGGAAGTGCTGGTGACGGAGCTGTCCGGCGGCAATGCGCAAAAGGTGACCGTTGCGAAATGGCTGTTCGGCGAGGCGCGCGTGTTTCTGCTCGACGAGCCGACCGCCGGGATCGATGTCGGCGCCAAGGCTGATATCCTTGCCCTGGTGCGGGATCTGGCGGCGCGGGGATGCGGCGTTCTCATCGTCTCCTCGGATTTCGAGGAGCTTCTCGCGGTCAGCGACCGCATTCTGGTGATGCGGCAGGGCCGTGTCGTGGCCGAGCGGCGTGCCGCGGAGACATCGGAGCATGAACTCGTCCTTCTCGCCACCGCCAGCCCCGAGTCTGTCGACGACAACCCCCGCGCCGGTCTCGGTGCGGGCTGAACACGCGGCGCCGGGGGCGTGGCGCCGGGCGTTCGGCCTGCGCGACGCCGGGGTCTATTACGCGCTGCTGCTGCTCGTTCTGGTGCTGGCGGTCGCGACCGCGGCGACCGGGCGGCCGAGCTATCTGAACCCGGTCAATCTCGCGAACATCCTTTACCAGTCTTCGCTGATCGGGATCATGGGGATCGCAATGACGGTGATTCTGATCACCGGGAATTTCGATCTGTCGGTCGCCTCGGTGGCGGCCCTGGCGGCCGCGGTGCTGATCAGCGTTGCCGGGCTGATCGGCTTCTGGCCCGGGGTCGTGGTGGCGCTGCTGGTGGCGGCGGCGGTGGGCGCGCTGAACGGCGCGATCGTGCAGTATATCGGGATCAATGCTTTCATCGTGACGCTCGGTACGCTGACCGCGATCCGCGGGCTGGTACTGATCGTGACCGACGGTCGCTCGCTCAGCGTCGACAATACCGATGTGATCGCGCAGATGTCGCAGTTCGAGGGCGGACGGATCGCGGCGCACATGCCGATGCTGGCGCTGGGCGCGGCGTTGATCGTGATTGCCGGTGTGATGTTGGTGATGCGGCGCGGATCGCGGATGGGCTCGTTCGGGATCGGCGCCTGGGGGATCGGGCTCGCCGTCGCCGGGACGCTGGCCGGGCCGCGCGTGCGCATCGCCAACCCGGTGCTGTACATGGCGGCGTTCGCGCTGATCACCTGGTTCGTGCTGCGCTTCACCACGATCGGGCGGCGCGTCTACGCGGTCGGCGGCAATCCGGAGGCGGCGCGGCTCTCGGGCATCAACGTCAACCGCTACCGCATGGCGGGCTTCCTGCTGAGCAGCCTGGCGGCGGGATTTGCGGGGGTGCTGTTCGCCTGCCGGCTCGCTGCGATCAATCCGACGGCGCTGCAGGGCGCGGAGCTCACCGTGATCGCGTCGGCGATTCTGGGCGGCACCTCGCTGCTCGGTGGCGCGGGCAGCGTGGTCAAGACGGTGATCGGGGCACTGCTGCTGTTCACGCTGAACAACGGCTTCAACATCCTGAACATGGGCGCCAATTATCAAGGTGTGATCGAGGGAACGGTCGTGGTCGCGGCGGCAGCGATCTACACGGTCGGCAGCCGGCGCCGGCCCGGTCATTAGGGAGGAAAGACGCATGCAGACGCGGACGCTCGCCTTCGTGGGCTGCCTCAACCGTGAAGCGCCGTACTTTCAGGGTGCGCGCGGCCGCGGCATCGCGGTGTTCGATTTCGACGAAGCGACCGGCCGGCTCGCGCCGCTGGCGGAGCAGGCCGGGATCGACAACCCGACCTTTCTCATTCCGCACCCGAGCGAGCCCCTGCTTTATGCGACCAGCGAGGTGTTCGGCTGGAACGAGGGGCTGGTCACCGCCTACCGCGTCGATGCCGCGAGCGGCACGCTGCGCTACATCAACAAGCAGGCGACGCTGGGCAGCATCACGGCGCATGGCAGCCTGGATCACCGGCACGCGCATCTGCTGATCGCCAACTACAGCCACGGTGAGGTCGGCGAGACGCCGGGCCAGGCGGTCGCGGTGCTCCGGCTGCGCGGCGATGGCGGGCTGGAGGCGGCGCATTGCAGCGCCGCGCATGAAGGCTCCGGCCCGCATCCGGAGCGGCAGGGCGCGCCGCATCCGCATTGCGCACTGGCCAGTCCCGACGATCGGTTCGTGCTGGTGAGCGATCTCGGCACCGACAGCATCGTCGCCTACCGCTACGATGCGGCGTCAGGAGAGCTCGGCGACGGCACCGCCTGCCGCCTGCCGCCCGGCTCCGGTCCGCGGCACCTGGCGTTCCATCCGGACGGCACCCGGCTGTACGTCATCAACGAGCTCAGCTCGACCATCGCCGTGCTCGCCTACGACGCAGCGACGGCCGGGTTGCGGGTGCTGCAGATCGTCTCCGCCGTGCCCGACGGCTTTGCCGGCGAGAATCATTGCGCCGATCTGCATGTCAGCGCGGATGGACGGTTCCTGTACGGCTCCAATCGTGGACATGACAGCATCGTGGTGCACGCGATCGAGGGCGAGGGATTGCGGCTCGTCGGGCACGTGCCGACCGGCGGCAGCACGCCGCGCAGCTTCGCGCTCGACCCGTTGGGGCACTTCCTGCTGGCGGCGAACCAGAACGGCGATTCGGTCGTGGTGTTCCGCCTCGATGCCGCGAGCGGCATGCCGCAGCGGATCGGCGACGTGGCGATCGGGACGCCGATGTGCATACGCCTCGCGCGCGTGGCCGGCTGAGATGGCCGAGGACCCGGTGACGGCGGCGCCGACGGTCGGAACCTCCTCGACGCATCCGAAGGACATGCCGGCGGAGCATGCGGCGATCCCGGTGTGGAACGCGGAGAACTGGTTCTACGAGGACTGGCCGGTCGGGCAGAAGATCCGCTCGCTGCGCCGCACGTTCGCCGAGGGCGAGTCGCATCTGTTCAACGCGCTGGTCGCCGATCTGCACCCCTACGTGCAGGACCAGATGTTCGCGGCGAGCGAAGGCGTATTCGGGCGGCGCCTGGTCGCCGGGGCGTTCGTGTTTTCTGCCGGGCTCGGGCTGGTGGCGACGAATTGCGTGAACGCGTTCTCCTACGGCTATGACCGGCTTCGTTTCATCCGGCCGGTGTTTATCGGCGACACGATCTACACGATCCGCACGCACCTGGAGAAGCGGCCGCGCACGAAGGAGATGGGGCTGGTGCGCGCCGGCTACGAGGTGTTCAAGGGGGAGGGCGAGCTCGTGCTCTATTGCGAGCATCTGCAGACGGTGAAATACCGCGATCCCGCCCGGTTCGCGGCGGAGGTGGATGCGCGATGAGCGATGCGGGGCTGCTGTCCGGCATTCTGGTGCTGGACATGAGCCAGTTCCTCTCCGGGCCCTACGCGGCGCTGCGGCTCGGCGATCTCGGCGCGCGGGTGATCAAGGTGGAGCGGCCGGATGGCGGCGATCTCTGCCGGCGGCTGTATCTCAGCGACACCGAGATCGGCGGCGATTCCACGCTGTTCCATGCGATCAACCGCAACAAGGAGAGCTTCGCCGCGGACATGAAAAACCCGGCGGATCTCGCGGCGCTGCGCCGCCTGCTCGCGCGGGCCGACGTGGTGATCCAGAACTTCCGGCCCGGTGTGATCGAGCGGCTGGGGCTGGACTATGCCAGCGTCCGCACGATCAATCCGCGCATCGTCTACGCGAGCATCACCGGCTACGGTCCGGACGGGCCTTGGGCGCAGCGCCCCGGGCAGGATCTGCTGGCGCAGGCGCGCTCAGGCATCATGTGGCTGAACGGCGACGAGGGGCAGGGACCGGTGCCGTTCGGCCTCGCCGTCGCCGACATGCTCGCCGGCGCCACCGTCGTGCAGGGCGTGCTGGCGGCGCTGGTGCGGCGCGGCGTCAGCGGCGAGGGCGCGCATATCGAAACCAGCCTGATCGAGGCGCTGATCGACTTCCAGTTCGAGGTGCTGACGACGCATCTCAACGATGGCGGCCGGCTGCCGCAGCGCTCGGCGTTTCGCAGTGCGCACGCCTATCTGGCAGCGCCCTATGCCGTGTACGCGACCGCCGACGGCTATCTTGCGCTGGCGATGACGCCGCTGCCGCGATTGCAGGCGCTGCTGCAGGTCCCGGCGCTGGAACCGTATCTCGCCCATCCCGACCAGGCCTTCCGGCACCGGGACGAGATCAAGCACATCCTGGCCGAGACGTTTGCGAGCCGCGATACGGCGCATTGGCTCGCCATCCTCGAGCCGGCCGACATCTGGTGCGCGCGCGTGCTGCAATGGCCGGAACTGCTGGCGAGCGAGGGGTTCCGCGTGCTCGACATGCTGCAGACGGTGACGCGCGAGGATGGGGTGCGCATCGACACGACGCGCGCGCCGTTCCGCGTCAATGGCGAGCGGCCGCGCACGGCACGCGCCGCACCGCGCATCGGCGCCGACACCGCCGCGATCCGCGCCGAGTTCGGCCTGGCGGAGGCCGGCGCATGACCACGCTGCGCGGCATGACCTGGAGCCATCCGCGGGGCTACGATCCGCTCGTCGCTTGCGCGCGGCTGTGGTGGGAGCGGACCGGCGTGGAGGTCGAATGGGACCGGCGCTCGCTGCAGGATTTCGAATCGTTCCCCGTGTTGGAACTGGCGCGGCGCTACGATCTGATCGTCATCGATCACCCGCATATCGGGCAGGTGACGCGCGAGGCCTGCCTGCTGCCGCTCGATGCACCCGATCGCACGGCGGAGCTGGCGACGCTCGCCGCGCAGTCGGTCGGGCCGTCCCTCGAGAGCTACCGCTATGACGGGCAACTCTGGGCGCTGCCGATCGACGCCGCGACCCAGGTGCAGGCCTGGCGGCGCGACCGGCTGGCCAAACCCGCATCGCGCTGGAATGACGTGCTCGCGCTGGCGCGGGAAGGACGCGTGCTGTGCCCGCTGCGGCCGCCGCATTCGCTGATGGCGTTCTGCACGCTGGCGGCCAATCTCGGGCAGCCCTGCGCTGCCGGCGGGCGTTTCGTCGATCCCGGTTTCGGTCGCGACGTCTATGCGCGCATCCGCGCGCTCGCCGGGCATCTCGATCCTGCCTGCCTGACGCTCGACCCGATCGCGGTCTATGAGCGCATGGCGGAGCCGGACTCGCCGATCGCCTGCGCGCCGCTGATCTACGGCTATGTCAGCTACGGCATCGCCGGCTTCCGCGGCGCGCGCATCGCTTTTGCCGACATCCCGGCAGCGGGCGAACACGGGCCCGTCGGTTCGACGCTGGGCGGCACCGGCATCGCGGTCTCCGCCCGGACGCAGCATGCGGCGGCGACGCGCGACTTCGCCTTCTGGGTGGCAAGCGCCGAGGTACAGCGTGGTGCCTACGCCGATGCCGGCGGGCAGCCGGGCAATGCCGTCGCCTGGCAGGATGCGGCGATCGACGCGCGCGCCGGCGGATTCTACCATGATACCTGGGCGACGCTGCGCGGTGCCTGGGTGCGGCCGCGTCATGATGGGTATATGCCGTTCCAGGATCGCGCCGCGGTGCGGATCAACGACGCGTTGCGCGCCGGTGAGGATGGCGCGCGCCTGGTCGACGACCTCAACCGCTTCTATGCCGACAGTCAGAACCGGGCCGGACAGGGAGAACAGGAATGAAACCGGGCCACATCCATCGCGCCGCAGGCGGCGCATGCGCCGCCGCCCTGCTGACGGCGCTGGCGATGCCGGCACACGCGGCGGAGCCCAAGCTGCTCGAGGGGCTGCCGCCGTCGCTGGCATCGCTCTATCAAAGCGACACCGCGAACCTGAAGCCCTCCGCCTATGACGACTTCAAGATGCCGGCGAAGCCGTGGAAATGGTGCCATTCCGAATCCTACCAGGGCAATCCGTGGCGTGTGTCCGTGACCAATGAGCTGCGCCGCCTCGTCGAGATCTACAAGGCGCACGGCCTGGTCAGCGACTTCGTGATGTCGGACTCGAACAATGACACCAGCCGGCAGATCGCGCAGATCCGCGACTTCATCGACAAGAAGTGCTCGATCATCACCATGATCGCCGGCTCCTCCACCGGGCTGAACGACGCGATCGCCGCCGCTTTCAAGGCCGGTGTTCCGGTGGTCACCGCCGCCGGCTCGGTCACCAGCCCGGACGCGATCAATGTCGACTCCAACTATGTCGGCTGGGGCTACGACATGATGCAGGCGATCGGCCAGGCGCTGCACGGGCACGGCACCGTGCTGATGGTCGAAGGCATTGCGGGCCACCCGATCGTGGCGCAGGAGCGCGAGGGCGCCGAGGCGGCGCTGAAGCAGGAGCCGGGCTTGCACGTGGTGCGCCGGGTCAACGGCAACTGGACCGCGAACGTGACCAAGAGCGTGGTGCTGCAGGCCTTGGCGACGACGCCGCAGAAAATCGACGCGGTCTGGACCACAGGAAGCGAATCGCGCGTGATCGCGGAGGATTTCGCGGAGGCCGGCCGGCCGGCGCCGCTGATCACCGGCTCGATCTCCGGCGACGCGCTCGGCTACTGGCACGCCCATCCCGACCGATACCGCCTCGAGGGCAATGCCGTGCTGCCGTCCTGGACGGCGCAGACGCTGTTCCGCGTCGGCGTGCGCGTGCTCGAGGGCCAGGCGCCGAAGCTGAACACGCTGATGATCCCGATCCCCGCCGTGCACGAATCGCAGCTCGGGCAGTGGTACCGGCCCTGCATGACGCCGTCCTCGGTCTCGGTGTTCCCGATCGCGCCCACCGATCCGATGCCGGTCGCGTCGATGAACGACTATTTCCTGCACCCGAAGCCGATCGCCGACTACGACTACACGCAGACGCCGGATCCGTGCGGCGCGGCGAAGTAGCGGCCGCGTGCTGGAAACGCTCGATCTCGCGCGCCGCTACGGCCAGACCCTGGCGCTGGACGGCGTGAGCCTGCGCTTCCAGCCGGGCAGCATCCACGCCGTCCTGGGCGAGAACGGCTCGGGCAAGAGCACGCTGGTCAAGCTGCTCGCCGGAATCGTGCCGCCCAGCGCCGGCGAGATCCGCATCGACGGCGCGCCGGTGCGACGCTTCGCGCCGGCAAGGATGCAGGCGCTCGGGCTGGCGACCGTGTTCCAGGAAGTGCTGGTGGCGCCGGATCGCTCGGTCACCGACAACATCCTGCTCGGGCTGGACGGACTGGTCCGCCGTCACGTGCCACGGTCGGAGCGGCGGCAACTGGCGGCGCGCGTGCTGGCGGAGATCGCGCGCACGCCGGTCGATCCGGATGCGCCGGCGGGCGCGCTGCCGCTGGCGGCACGGCAGCTCGTCGTGCTGGCGCGCGCGCTTGCCCGTTCCCCGCGCATCCTGATCCTGGACGAGGCGACGGCGGCGCTCGACTTCGCCGACCGTGAGGCGGTGTTCCGTCGCATGGAACGCTTCGCCGCCGCAGGCGGGCTGATCCTGTTCATCTCGCACCGCATGGACGAGGTGACGCGCCTCGCCGACCGCGTCAGCGTGCTGCGCAGCGGCCGGCTGGTCGCAACGCTCGAGCGGGCGGAGGCACAGCCCGGGCGGCTGCTGGCGCTGATGGCGCCGGAGGCGGCGGCGGAACTCTCGCATGCCGCCTGACGCGGCGTTGCTGCGCATCGAGGACGTCGCGCTGCGCCCGGATGCGCCGGCGCATCGCGACGCGCTGCAGGCGGGCGAGATCCTCGGCCTCGCGGGCTTGGACGGGCATGGCCAGGAAGCGTTCCTGGAAGTGCTCGCGGGACTGCGACGGCCGGCGCAGGGACGCATCGTGCTCGCCGCACCCGACGGCGACGGCATCGCACTCGCCGGCTTCCGCCAGGCGGTGGCGCACGGTATCGCCTACCTGCCGCGTGATCGCCGCGCCACCGGCCTGTTTCCGTCGCTCTCGGTGCTCGACAATTTCGGCATCGTCTCCTTCGCCGCCGACCGGCGCTTCGGTCTGATCGACCGTCGCCGCCGGCGTCGCCGCTACGAGCACTGGCGCGAGCGCCTGTCGATCGTCGCCCCCGGCCCCGACGCGCCGGTCACGTCCCTCTCCGGCGGCAACCAGCAGAAGCTGCTGCTCGCGCGATGGCTGGCGCGCGCGCCGCGCATCCTGCTGCTCAACGACCCGACGCGCGGCGTCGACCAGCGCACGCGCGAGACGCTGTACGGCGTGTTCCGCGACCTCGCCCGGCACGAGGGTCTCGGCCTCGTCGTGCTCTCGACCGAGATCGAGGAAGTGGTGCGCCTCTGCCGCCGGGTGCTGGTGTTCCGCGAGCAGCACGTCGCGGCCGCCCTCGCCGGCGAGGCGATGACCGCCGATGCGGTGATCGCCGCGATGTTCGGCCAGGGATGACCATGCGACTCGCCCGACTGTGGCGCGCGCGGCGGGAAAGCCGCTTCGCCCTGGCGCTGTTCGTGCTGCTGCTCGCCGTCAACGTCGCGCTCAACCCGGTGCGCTTCCATCCTGCCTCCTGGGGCACGGAACTCGGCCTGGCGGCGCCATTGCTGGCTGCGTCGATCGCCTCGATGCCGGCGCTGCTCGGCGGCCGCGGCGGCATCGATGTTTCCGTCGGGCCCGTCATGGGGTTCGTCAATGCCATCCTGGTGCAGGGACTGATTCTCGGTCTCGGCATTACCACACCTTTCGTGCTGGTGCCGGTCGCGCTGCTGACCGGGGCGGCGATCGGCGCCCTGAACGGCACGCTGGCGACGCTGCTGCGCATCCAGCCGATCGTGGCGACACTCGGCACCTACCTGCTGCTGACTGGCCTCACGCTCACCATCCTGCCGGCGCCGGCGGGCAGCGTGCCGCCCTGGGTGCAGAGCCTGGCCGGCACCTGGTCGATCCTGCCGCTTGCATTCCTCGCCGCTTGCTGGCTCGCCTTGAAGCGCCTGCCGTTCCACGACCATCTCATGGCGACGGGCAGCGACGACCGCGCCTGCTACACCGCCGGCGTCAACGTCACCCTGGTGCGGTTCCTGTCTTACGTGCTGACCGGCGCGATCGCCGGTGTCGCCGGGCTGCTGCTGACGGCGTTGATCGGCTCGGCCGATCCGACCGTCGGGCCGACCTACACGCTGATCGCGATCTCCGCCGTGGCGCTGGGGGGCGTGAGCCTCGCGGGCGGGCGCGGCGGCTTCCTGGCCGCGGCGCTGGGCGGCGCCGACATCTTCCTGCTGCAGAGCGCGCTGACCTTCTTCAACGTCTCCACCTTCATCCTGCAGATCGCCTATGGCGGCATCCTGGTGCTCGCGGTGACGCTGAACGCGCTCGACCTGCGGCGTGACCGCCGCGCCCGGCTGGCCGCCGCATGAGCCGCGCGCGCCTTTCCGGCGACGGCGCCCGGGCGCTGGCGGCGCTGCTGATCGCGCTCGCGCTGCAGCTCGCCGGCAGCCTGCTGATCGAGGGCTACAGCAGTGCTTTCGCCATCCGCTCGCTGCTGGTACTCGCGACCTTGCTGGCGATCGCCTCGCTCGGGCAGACGCTGGTCGTGCTGCTCGGCGGGATCGATCTCTCCATCCCGTTCGTGATCGGCTTCGCCAATGTCGTCGCGGCGCAGCTCTTCGGCCAGGGTATGAGCTTCCCATTGGTCTGCCTGATCGTGGCGGGGTTGGCGCTCGCGATTGGGGCGCTGAACGGCGCGCTCTCGGCCGCACTCGCGATCCACCCGCTGATCGTGACGCTTGGCGTCGGCACGGCGGTACAGGCGGCGGTGCTGCTCTGGACCGCGGGCTTCCCTTCGGGTGCGGCGCCCGATGCCGTCACCGCGTTCGTCTCGATCGGTGGTCATGCCGGACCGCTGCCGGTGCCCTGGCTGGTGCCCTGCTTCGCGGTTCTGGCCGCCTTCCTGATCCTGGTGCTGGCGCGCACGCCGTTCGGCCGGCGGCTGTACGCGCTCGGCAGCAACCCCGCCGCGGCACCCTACGCGCTGATCGATCCGGTGCGCGTCTGGGCCGCGGCGTACGCGCTGAGCGCGCTGTTCGCGGCGCTGGCCGGCGTGCTGCTGCTCGGCTTCACCGGCTCCGCCTACGGCGAAGTCGGGCAGCCCTATTTGTTCCAGACGATCGCCGCGGTGGTGATCGGCGGCACGGCGCTGGTCGGCGGCCGCGGCGGCGTCGCCGGCACGATCGCCGGCGCGCTGGTGCTGACCGAGCTGAACACGATCCTGATCGGCCTCGGCCTGACGCCGGCGATGGTGGAGGCGGCCCTCGGTGCGGTGATCATCGCGCTGGTGTCGCTCTACGGCCGCGAGGCGCATGTGCGCACCACGATCTGAGGCGCGGCCGAGCTCAGCTCAGTGCAGCTTCACCGCCGGCTCGGTGCCGCGCGACAGGCGGCGCGACAGCGAGCCGAGCACCGTCTTGGCGCTGCCGTACAGTGCCCGCTCGTGCATCTTGTACAGCGAGCGGTACATCACGCGGGCGAAGGCGCCCTCGATGAACATGTTCTTGCCGACGATGAAGCCCATCAGGCTGCCGATCGCGCTGTATTTGCCGAGCGAAACGAGCGAGCCGAAATCGCGATAGACGAACGGCTCGACCGCCTGGCCGGCGAGCCGGCGCGGCAATTGCCGCAGCAGATGCGTCGCCTCCTGGTGCGCCGCCTGGGCGCGCGGCGGCACCGGCAGCGGATTGCCGGGCCGCGGACAGGCGCAGCAATCGCCGATCGCGAACACGTCCGGATCGCGCGTGGTTTGCAGCGTCGGCAGCACGACGAGCTGGTTGGCACGGTTGACCTCGAGCCCGCCCAGATCGCGCAGCACTTCCGGGCCCTTCACGCCGGCGGCCCAGACCACCAGTTCGGAGGCGATGAAGCCGCCATCGGCGAGACGCACGCCGTCCGCCTGCACTTCGGCGACGCGGGCACCGGTGCGCACCTCGATGCCAAGATTGTGCAGCAGCGCCACGGTCGCGTCGGCGACGCGTTGCGGCAGCGCCGGCAGGATGCGCGGCGCCGCCTCGATCAGCACGATCCTGATGTCGCGCTCGGGATCGATGCGGTCGAGCCCGTACCCGACCACCTCCCGCGAGGTCCGGTGCAGCTCGGCGGCAAGCTCGGTGCCGGTGGCGCCGGCGCCGATGATCGCGACGTGGAGCTGGCCCGGCCGCACCGCGCTCTCCTGCGTCTGGGCGCGGATCAGCGCATTGACCAGCCGGCGGTTGAACCGCGCCGCCTGCGCCGGCGTCTCCAGCGGCACGGCGTGCTGCGCGGCACCGGGCGTTCCGAAATCGTTGGTGACGCTGCCGATCGCGATCACCAGCGTGTCGTAGTGCACGCGCTGCGACGGGGTGATCAGCCGCCCCTCGTCGTCATGCATGGCGCCGAGCAGCAATTCGTGCCGCGCGCGATCGAGCCCGGTCATCTCGCCCAGCCGGTATCGGAAATGGTGCCAGTGCGCCTGCGCCATGTAGTTCAGCTCGTGCTCGCCCGGATCCATGCTGCCGGCCGCGACGGAATGCAGCAGCGGCTTCCACAGATGCGTGCGTGAGCGGTCGATCAGCGTCACGCGCGCGCGGCCGCGCTTGCCCAGCCGGTCGCCGAGCTGGGTCGCGAGCTCGAGCCCGGCGGCACCGCCGCCCACCACCACGATGTCATGCGCGGCACTCCCGGCGGGAGCTGCGGGCGGGGCATCGGGCGCGGCGGTCGAGGCCGGGGCGTCATCGGGCATGGGCGTTCGCCTCCTGCCGGGGCGCTCACGCCACCGGCGGGAAGGACATGCCGGGTTTCGCTCCGCAATCGCAAGGAGGACGGGGGCGGCCGATGACGACGTCGCCCGACCAGGCTCCCGCCTGTGCACCGGCCGGGGCCGGAAGCTCAAGATATCGCGACCCGGCCAGGCAGTGTCACAGAACTTTATCATCTGCGCGGATGACACGCCGGCGCTCTTGCGCCAATTGCCGCGCAGAGCTTTGCGGGCCGGGCCGCCGCAGCCAATCGTCATGACTGTCCTGTCATCTTCCGGACAGGCCGGGTTTAACAACGATGCTCTTCCGGCGGCTGCGGCGGGACTTTTCGTGGACGGACACAGGAGGATGGCTTGTTGATGAAATCTTATCGCGCGCACCTGCTCGCAGCGGGGGTGATCGGGCTGGGCACCGCGCTGGCCGCGCCGTCGCAGGCGGCGGAAACCCGCGTCCTCGAGACCGGGTCGAGCCTGCTCTACCCGCTGTTCAACCTCTGGGTGCCCGCGTACACGAAGGACCACAAGGTCGAGATCACCACCCAGAGCACCGGCAGCGGCACCGGCATCTCCGAGGCGGTCTCCGGCCTGGCGCAGATCGGCGCCTCCGACGCCTATCTCAGCCCGGCGATGCGCAAGCAGCATGCCAACATGCTGAACATCCCGCTCGCCATCTCCAGCCAGATGGTCAACTACAACCTGCCGGAGCTGAACGGCCGGCACCTGAAGCTGAGCGGGCCGGTGCTCGCCGGCATCTATGACGGCACGATCACCGACTGGGACAACAAGCAGATCGCCAGGCTCAATCCCGGGGTGAAGCTGCCGCACCACGCGATCATCCCGATCCACCGCACCGACGGCAGCGGCGACACCTTCATCTTCACCCAGTTCCTGTCCGACAGCACGCCGCACTGGCAGCAGGCGCACGGCTACGGCACGACGATCAGCTGGCCGGCGATCCAGTCGGAGATCGGCGCCGAGGGCAATCAGGGCATGGTCAACGCCCTGCAGCAGAATCCGTACTCGGTCGCGTATATCGGCATCAGCTACAAGGGCGCGATCACCCAGAACAAGCTCGGCGAGGCGGCGCTCGAGAACCGCGCCGGCAAGTTCGTGCTGGCCAACGACAAGACCGTGCAGGCCGCGGCCGCGGCCCTGGGCGGCAAGACCCCGGCCGACGAGGCCGTCAGCCTGATCTTCCAGCCGGGCGCCGAATCCTATCCGATCATCAACTACGAATACGCGATCGTCGACGCGCAGATGGGCAACCCGCCGGCCCGCGACGTGCGCGACTTCCTGTCCTGGTCGATCAGGCCGGACGGTGGCAACGCACCGCATTTCATGAACCAGGTGAATTTCGTGGCCTTGCCGGCGGCCGTGCGCAGGCTCAGCCAAAAGCAGATCAACGAGATCGGCAAGGAGCAGAACGCCAGCAACTAGTGACCGGCGCCCGCCGGGCCCCCGGCTTCGGGATCGGCATGAATTTCCGACGCCTCATGGCCATTCTCGGCGGCTCGGTGCCGGTCAGCGCCGTCGCCATCGTCCTGTTCCTGGCCGTCTATGCCTGGCCGGCGATCCGCTTCAACGGCTTCGGCTTCATCGCGTCGAATTCCTGGAACCTCGGCAGCCTCTACGCCGAGCCGGTGAGCCAGGGCGGCGCGATGATCCTGCCGGGCGCGCAGTACGGCATCCTGTTCCTGATCGTCGGCACGCTGCTCTCGACCGCGATCGCCATGCTGATCGCGGTGCCGGTCGGGGTGGGTGCGGCGGTGTTTCTCGCCGAGGCGCTGCCCGGCCGGGCGCGGCTCTGGCTCTCCTTCCTGGTCGAGATGCTGGCGGCGGTGCCGAGCGTGGTGTTCGGCCTCTGGGGCTATGCGGTGCTGATCCCGCTGCTCGGTCACTACATCTTCCCGCTGATGACCGGCCTGCTGGGCTGGATCCCCTGGTTCGGGGAGCCGGCCGGCAGCGGCTACGGCCTGCTCACCGCCGGGCTCGTGCTGTCGCTCATGATCGTGCCGCTGATCGCGGCGACCCTGCGCGACGCGATCACGGCACAGCCGATGTACATGCGCGAGGCCGCGGCAGCGCTCGGCGCCACCCGTTTCGAGACGATCTGGAAGGTGATCCTGCCGGGCCTGCGCCCGGTGCTGATCGGCGCCGGCATCCTGGCCACCGGCCGGGCGCTCGGCGAAACCATGGCTGTCCTGATGGTCAGCGGCAACGCGCTGAACGTGCTGCCGCATTCGATCTATGCGCCGATCTCGACCATGGCCGCCTTCATCGCCTCGCAGCTCGACAGCGCGTTGCAGGACCCGACCGGCATGGCGACCCGGGCGCTCGCCGAGGTGGCGCTGGTGCTGTGCCTGATCGCCGTCCTGGTCAATGTCCTCGCCCGGCTGATTCTGGCGCGCGCCACCGCGGCGACCAGCCAGCAAAGGGCCTGAGCCATGCCCGACGCGACGCTCGCCGATCGGGCCATCGTGATGCGGCAGGCGCGGCTGCACGCCCGGATCAGCCGGCGCCGGGCGGTCAGCATGCTGGCATGGGTGCTGTGCGGCGCCGCACTGGCCGCGCTGTGCCTTTCCATCGTCTGGATCATCGGCCTCGTTCTGGTGCGCGGCATCGCGGCGCTGCGGCCGAGCCTGTTCACCACCGTGACCCAGGGCACCGGCGGCGGGCTGCTGAACGCGATCGAGGGCACCTGCGTGCTCGCGTTCGGCACGCTGCTGCTGGTGATCCCGTTCGGCATATCGGCGGGCATCTATGCCGCCGAGTTCCGCAGCTCGGTCTGGGCCCGGGTGATCCGTTTCCTCTCCGACGTGCTGGTCGGCCTGCCCTCGATCGTGCTCGGCTATTTCGGCTACGTGACGATGGTGGAGGGGCTCGGCTGGAAGTTCTCCGTTGCCGCCGCCAGCATCACGCTTGCCATCATCTGCCTGCCCTACGTGGCGCGCACCACCGAAGTGGCGCTCGGCGAGGTGCCGCAATCGCTGCGCGAGGCGGCCTACGCGATGGGCGCCGGGGCTGGCACCGTGACGCTCAGGATCTCGATGCGGCTCGCCATGCCGGCGGTGGTGACGGGGGTGCTGCTGGCGCTGGCGATCTCGGTCGGCGAGACGGCGCCGCTGCTCTACACCGCCGGGTGGTCGAACTACACCTGGAACGGCCACCTGACCGGCTCGCCGATCGGCTATCTCACCTACGTCATCTGGGCCTTCATCAACGAGCCCTTCGCCGCCGCGCATGCGCTTGCCTATGCGGCGGCGCTGTTGGTGACCGGCATGGTGCTGCTGATCAGCGTTGCTTCACGCATGATCCTGCTCCGCGCCCAACGCAGGATGTAGCGGCCGGCATTTCGCACCCTCGCCTCCAGCCCATTGACCTTGCGACGTGGATTGCGAAGTCTGGGGGACAGCCAGGAACGGGCCGGCCGGCCCGACGGGGCGGCGGTGCGCCGCTGTCCGGCTTCCCTCACCGCTGCGTCATCCGCGCCTGCATACGCCGGGCACTTTGGGCCGCCGCACCGCGTTCGCACCTGCAGCCGCCTCCTCGCGCGGCCCGAACAATGCGAGAGCACGTGATGAACTTCAACTGGGCCAACGCCTTAGCCGCCCATCTACGTCGCGCCTTCTACTGGGCGCCACCCTGGGTGGTCAGCGTCCTGATCCTGACAATCGCCGCCGTGGCGGCGCTGTTCCTCTACCGATGGTTGTTCAGCGCCATCATCCGACTCGCGCGTCGCGCGGGGCCGTTCGCCGACGCGGCGGTTCGGCGCAGCGAAGGACCGGGCGAGGTCATCTGGCTGGTGATCGTGCTCGGCGCCGCGCTGGCGCCGGCGCAGCTCTCCTACGCCGCCACCATCGTCGTCGCGCACATGCTGCTGGTCGCGTTCATCTGCGCCGTCGGCTGGGGCGCGCTGCGGGTGCTCGATCTCGGCTCGGAGTTCTATCTCGGGCGCTTCCGGATGGATGCCGAGGACAATCTGCTGGCGCGCAAGCACGTCACGCAGGTCAACATCCTCCGCCGCACGGCACAGACCCTGATCGTGCTCGTGACCGTCGCCGCGGCGCTGATGACCTTCGCGACGGTGCGGCAATACGGCGTCAGCCTGTTCGCCTCGGCAGGGGCCGCCGGCCTGGTCGTCGGCCTTGCCGCACGGCCGATCCTGAGCAACCTGTTCGCCGGCATCCAGATCGCGATGACGCAGCCGATCCGCGTCGAGGACGCGGTGGTGGTGGAGGGCGAGTGGGGCTGGATCGAGACCATCGCCAGCACCTACGTGGTGATCCGGATCTGGGACCTGCGCCGGCTGATCGTGCCGCTCTCCTACTTCATCGAGAGGCCGTTCCAGAACTGGACGCATGAAAGTGCCGCGCTGCTCGGCCCGATCATCCTCTATCTCGACTATTCGGTGCCGATGGACCGGCTGCGCGCCAAGCTCGACGAGATCCTCGACGGCCATCGGCTATGGGACAAGCGGGCCGCGGCGGTGCAGATGATCGACGCGACGGAGCATACGGTTCAGGTCCGGGTGCTGGTGAGCGCGCGCAACGCCTCCTCCGCCTTCGACCTGCGCTGCCAGGTGCGCGAGCAATTGCTGCATTTCCTGCAGACCGAATACCCCGAGGCGCTGCCCCGCCGGCGCACCGAGCTGGTCGGCGCCGGCGCCCGCTGGATGCCGCGCGCGGTCGAGCCCGCCGAGCGCGCCGCGCCGCCGCCAATGGCACATGCCGGCGCCGAGCAGGCGCGCAGCCGCGCGTGAGGCATCAGGCGCGCCGGTGTGCGGCGCTGGCGCTGGGCGCGGCGCTTGCGGCGGGGCCGGTTCCGGCACTCGCCCAGACGCCGGCCCCCGCGCCGCCGAGCGTCTCCCGGACGTTGGTGATCGGCACCAAGCCGGCGCCGCCTTTCGCGTTCCGCGGGCCCAACGGACAGTGGGAGGGGATCAGCATCGCGCTCTGGCAGCGCATCGCCAGGCAGCTCGGCTGGAAGTACCGACTGGAGCAGACCGATCTGCAGGGCCTGCTCGATGGCGTGGCGCAGGGCCGCTACGACGCCGGCGTCGCGGCCCTGACCATCACGGCCGATCGCGAGAAGCGGCTGGATTTCTCGCAACCGTTCTACACCACCGGGCTCGGCATCGCCGTGCCGGCGAGCCGCGGCGGCGGGTTCTGGTGGCTGTTGCGCAGCCTGGTTTCGCTCGGCTTCATCCAGGTGGTGCTGGCACTGGCCGGGTTGCTGCTCGGGGTCGGGCTGCTCATCTGGACGTTCGAGCGCCGCCGCAACGAGCAGTTCAAGGGCGGCATGTTGCGCGGGCTCGGGTCCGGGTTCTGGTGGTCGGCGGTGACCATGACCACGGTCGGTTACGGCGACAAGGCGCCGACCACGCTGGCCGGCCGGCTGTTGGCCATCGCGTGGATGTTCGCCTCGGTGATCGTGATATCGAGTTTCACCGCCGGCATCACCACCGCGTTGACGGCGAGCCGGCTGCAAGGCTCGGTGCACCAGGTCGGCGACCTGCACTCGGTGGAGGTGGGAGCCGTCGCCGATTCGTCCACGATCGGCTACCTCGATCATGCGCAGATCGCCGCGACCGAATACCCCACGGCGGAGGCCGGTTTGCGGGCGCTGCGCGCGCACCGGATCGATGCCTTCGTCTACGACCGGCCGATTCTCGCCTGGCTGGTGAAGCAGAACTTCGAGGGCGCAATTCGCGTGCTGCCGCTCGTCTTCGACAAACAGACCTACGGCATCGCGCTGCCGACCAATTCTCCGTTGCGCGAGTCGATCGATCGCGCCCTGCTGCAGGCGGTGCAAAGCGACTGGTGGCAGCAGGTGCTGTTCCACTATCTGGGGGACTCCGCGACGGCGGGGTGACGTCGGGCGCCACCCACCCCGCGCCAGGCCCGGCGCCTTTATGGCCGCGTCATCTCCCGCTCGACGGCCTCGTGGATGCGCGCCTCGTTGCGTCGGAACAGGTAGAAGGCGACCACGATCGTGACGACCGCGATGACCGAGGCGGCGATGGCGAGCGGCCGCTCGAGTCGGATGATCTCCTTGCCCAGCAGATAGGCGCCGAAGCCGTAGCAGCTCGCCCAGATCACCCCGCCGAGGAAGTTGAACACCAGGAAGGAGAGCCAGTGCATCCGGTTGGCGCCGGCCAGCAGGGCGGCCAGGGTGCGCAGCACGCTGACGAAGCGGCCGAAGAACACCACCTTGCCGCCGTGATGGCGGAACAGGTACTGGCCGAGGCGCAGGCGGCGCTCGGTCAATCCGACTTTGTTGCCATAGCGTTCCAGGAGCGGCACGCCGACGGCGCGGCCGACCAGGTAGCCGAGATTGTCACCGATCACCGCGCCGGCGGTCGCCGCCAGGACCAGCAGCGCGATGTCCAGCCGGTGCGTTGCCGCGGCGTAGAGGGCGGCGCCGACCAGCAGGGTCTCGCCGGGGAGCGGGATCCCCATGCTTTCCAGGCCGACCACGAGGGCCACCGCGCCGTATCCGTAGTGATGGATGGCGTGATGTACGGCCGGGTGATCAAGGATCGGTATTGGCAGCGACTATCCTCCCGGACGGCGGGCCGCGTCGGGCGCGGCGGCCCCGATTGACAATGGCGTGTGACCAGAGATGGGGCGACCTTGGCCGCAAACCGCCTCCGGGCCAAGCCGGGCCCGGTCGTGGTCGCTAACACGGCCCCACGCCCGGGCACCTGACACGGGCTGGCGCGGACCTGCGAGGTGCCGCGGCTCTCGTCGGTCGGCATGCGGGCATGCCGCGTGCGAGCGCTGATTGCGTCGGCACGATTGCGTCTCGGGATAGTGGGAATTGCCGGCGCGGACCGCTACGCCGGTCGCGTCGAGCCCCTGGCATGCGCCGCGGCTGGCCGGTGCGCCGGATGTCGCGGCATCGGGAAGCGGTCCGTAGGTCGCCGCGGCGCGGGCGCTGTGCCGGTCCGGCGCCTGGCAAGGCGGCGGTCTCGGCGGCTGCGCGCGCTGTGCCGGCGCTGCCGCCGGCACGCGGTCACGCCTGCGTGACCCGGCGGCGGGCCGGGATACCGTATCGCTTGGCGTCGCCCATGCGGCGCCGGTCGGGGCGACCGCTTCCCAGATTGCGACATGCGCTGGGTCCCGCGCGCGGCAGAGGGCCGCGCGACGAGTGCGCCGAGCGTTTCCGGTCCGGCCCCTTGTTTCAGAGAGGGATGGGGCGCCCGTCCATCGCAGCCGTCAGCCTTTCACCGCGCCCGTGGTCAGGGCGCTGCCGATGCCGCGCGCGGCGACCAGCCCGAGCACCATCGGCGGCGCCATGCTCAGCACCATCGCTGCCGCGGTATCGCCCCAGCGCACGCCGAAACTGGTGGTGAAAAAGGTGGCGGCGACGGTGACCGGCACGGCGTTGCGGGTGGAGAGGATCAGGCCGAACAGGAACTCGTTCCATGCCGTGATGAAGCCGAGAATGCCGGCCGAGATCAGCATCGGCCGCGCCAGCGGCAGCACGATCCGCGCCAGGATCACCCGCGTGCGCGCGCCATCGACGCGCGCAGCGTCCTCGATCTCCAGCGGCAGCTCGGCGATGGCATTGACCGCGATCAGGAGCGACAGCGGCAGGTTGATGATGCAGGCGATTAGGGCGAGGCCGAGCCGCGTGTCCAGCAGGCCCAGCACCTGGTACATCAGGTAGAACGGGATCGCGAACACCACCAGCGGCACGGCGCGCAGGTTGACCATCAGCGGCAGCACGAGACGTGCCCCGGCGCCGGAGCGCACCATGCCGTAGGCGGCCGGGACCGCGAGTGCGAGGGCGAGCAGCGTGCCGCCTCCCGCGATCACCGTGCTGTTGGCGAGGTAGCGTGGGAAATCGAGCGTCGGGTCGTCCAGCACCGCGCGGTAATGCGCGAGCGTCGGGGCAAAGAGCCAGACCGGCGGGCTGGCATTGATGTCCGCGTCGGTCTTGAGCGAGGTCAGGACGGTGACGATCACCGGCAGGTTCAGCAGCAGCACGGTCAGGAGAAACAGCAGCCAGCGCAGTGTGCGGCCGATCACGCGACGGCTCCGCGCAGCGAGCGGTGCATCAGCAGCGACAGTGCCGCGAGCGACAGCAGCAGCAGGATCATCGAGGCGGCGACGGCAAGCCCGAGCTGCTGCTGCTGGAAGAACGCCTTGTAGATGTAGATGCTGATTCCGGTCGTTTCATTTCCCGGCCCGCCGCCGGTCAGGACGTAGATGTGATCGAAGACGCGGAAGCTGTCGATGAAGCGCACCAGCCCGGCGATGCCGAGCACCGGCAGCAGCAGCGGCAGCACGACGCGGCGGAATTCCTGCCAGGCGGAGGCGCCGTCGACCCGCGCTGCGTCGCGCAACTCGCCGGGAATCGCCTGCAGCGCCGCCAGCACCAGCAGCACCGTGAAGGGCGTGTTCTGCACCGCGTCGATCGCCGCCACCGTCACG
The DNA here is from genome assembly GCA_035504175.1 of Acetobacteraceae bacterium. Classification (GTDB taxonomy): domain Bacteria; phylum Pseudomonadota; class Alphaproteobacteria; order Acetobacterales; family Acetobacteraceae; genus DATJSJ01. Next base: position 55,073 of record DATJSJ010000199.1, on the reverse strand, counting down.
AACACCCAGCCGGTGCTCAGCAGGTCGGGCGAGAGACTGAGCATTCCGAGATAGGCCGGAATGATTCCGACGAAATCGTTCAGCATCAGCCGGTACATCAGCCCGTTCAGCGCCGGCGCGATCATCAGCGGCAGCAGGATGAAGGCGAGCAGGAAGCGATGGCGCGACAGGATCGGTGCGAGTGCGACGGCGAGCGCCAGCCCGGCCGCGACCTGCACCACGGTCTCGACCGCCGCGTAGCGGAACGAGAAGCCCATCGCGTGCCAGAACGCGGCATCCCGCAAGACCGCGGCGTAGTGGCCGAACCCGGACAGGCGCGGCTGGCGCAGCGTCGTGAATCCGACCTGCGAGACGCTGTAGACGACATCGGTCAGGAACGGAAAGCCGAGCCACAGCACGAGGAAGGCTGCCAATGGCGCGATCAGCAGCCAGCCCTCGCGGCGGCGGATTACCCGCGGCGCAGGCACCGGGCGCGCTGGCGGTGCGCGGGAGCATGCCCGCCGCGACGGATCAAGGCCGGCGTCGCACGGCGCCGCGGCTCACGGCTTCAGCACCGACGCCATGCCCTGCTGCACCGATTTCAGTCCGTCGGCCGGGAAGACCTGACCCGACCAGATGGCCGAGAGTTTCTCCGCCAGCAGCGTATAGATCGCCATGGCGGTGGACGCCGTGCCGCCGCGGATGACGTAGCCGTCCTGTGCCGCCTCCTTGGCCACGAGGGCAAAGTCCGGATGTGTCGCCGCCATCCCCTGCAGCACCGCCGGCATCGGCGGCGTGCCGCCGGCCTTGGCGTAGATCTCCATCGCCGGCTCGGTCGCGAGATAGGTGAGGAACATGCCCGCCTGCTGCTTGTGCGTCGACGCCTTGTTCAGGCCGATGCCGAGGCTGTGCAGATGCGTCTTGTGGCCTGCCGGACCGGCGGGCATCGGCGCAATGCCGACATGACCCGCGGTCATCGGCATCTGTTTCGGATCATTGACGATCGCGTAGGCGGCATTCCATTGCAGCATGGTCGCCACCTGGCCGCTGCCGAAAGCCTGGTTCGCTTCGGGGAATTCGTAGTCGATGCTGCCGGGCGGCGTCGCATGGTCCTGGATGATCGTGAGGTAGGTCCGCACCGCCTTCATCGTCGGGGCGCTGTCGATCTCCGGCTTGCCGGCCGCGGTCAGCCAGTTGCCGCCGTCGGCGACCAGCGTGTCATCCCACAGCATGACGTTGAAGATCAGGTTCTTGAGCTGCAGCACCGTGCCGTAGCGCACCGGCGAGGCCTGGTTGAGCGATTTGGTGAAGAACAGGCTGGTCGCCACGTAATCGTCCCAGTGCCAGTCCGCGGGCGGCTTGGGCGTCATGGTCTCGCCAAGCCTCGCCTTCGCGATCGCCGCGTACTCCTTCTGCCAGGCGGCGTCCTTCAGCAGCCGGTCGATCAGGTCGGTGCGGTAGTAGAGGAAATGCACGCTGATATCGGTCGGCACGCCGTACAGCGCGCCGTCCGACTTCAGGCTGTCGAGGGCAGCCGGCGCATAGGCCTGCTGCGCTGCCGCAGAGACGTAGTCGCCGACCGGCGAGAGGAACGGCACGTAGCGACCGAGCGTGTAGGTGGTGACGAGAGCAAGGTCGAAATCCTTGCTGCCGGCGGCGAGGTCGGCCAGCTCCTTGTCGAAATAGCCGGTGCGGCTGAACAGCAACTGCTTGACGGCGAACCCGTCGGTCTTGCCCGGGCCGGCATTGAACGCGTCGATCACCTTCTGCATCGCCTGGCTCTCCGGACCGGGCCAGAACAGCAGCGTGACATCGGCGCGGGCGCGGCCGGCGGCGAGCGTCAGACAGGCGGCAGCGGCGAAAGCCAGGCCGCGTGCGGCGAGGCGGACGGACATGGACCGATCCTCCGATTGCATTGGGTCAGGGTGCGGCTGCCGCATCACGCAGCGCCGCGACGAACCATTGCGTGATGTGCTCCGGGCGGGTGATGGCGGAACCGACGGTGACGGAGAGCGCGCCGGCGGCGAGCGCCGCCGCGGCCTGGGCGGGCGTGCGGATATTGCCCTCGGCGATGGTGCACAGCCCTGCCGCGGCGAGCTCGCGCACCAGCGTCAGATCGGGCGCCGAGGGTGGCGGGGCTGGGCCGGTGTAGCCGGCGAGGGTGGAGGCCACCAGATCGGCGTCGGCCTCGTGCGCCGCGCGGCCTTCCGCCAGGCTCGAGACGTCGGCCATCGCGAGGCAGCCGCGCGCGTGGATCGCGGTGATCAGCGCGGCGACCGGCACCGGGCGCGGTCGTTCGGTCGCGTCGATGGCGATCACCGAGGCGCCCGCCGCGGCGATCGCCGCGACGTCGTCGAGCCAGGGCGTGATCCGCACGGGACTGTCCGGCAGGTCGCGCTTGACGATGCCGATGACGGGAAGTCGGCACGCGGCACAGACGGCATCGATCGCGGCCCGTCCTTCGACGCGCAGCGCCACCGCCCCGCTCGCTTCGGCCGCCAGCGCGAAGGCGGCGACGCTCGCCGGATTGTCGAACGGCCCGCCCGGCACCGGCTGGCAGGACACGATCAGCCCGTGGCGGATGCGGTCGAAAAAGGAATGACGGGCGGGAATCCCGGGTGCTCCCGGTGCGTGATGGCCGGGACCATAGGCGACGCGGCCGAAATTCTGTCAAGCGAGGCCCGGTCGGCGCGGCTCGTCCATTGCCTCGACAGGGCCGGCGGCCGCCGCCACTATCGGGCCGGCCGGGCCGCGCCGCGCCGCAGGTGCAACGGGACGGGGGAAAGAGATGCCGGACAGGCTCGCCTGGGGCGTGCTCAGCACCGCGAAGATCGCGACCGAGAAAGTGATTCCCGGCCTGCAGCGATCCGCCTTTTGCCACGTCGCGGCGATCGCCTCGCGCGATGCGGCGACGGCGGAGCGGGCGGCGGCAACGCTCGGCATCCCGCGCGCCCATGGCAGCTACGAGGCCCTGCTCGCCGATCCGGCGATCGACATCGTCTACAACCCGCTGCCCAATCATCTGCACGTGCCCTGGACGATCCGCGCGCTGGAGGCGGGCAAGCACGTGCTGTGCGAGAAGCCGGTCGCGCTGACCGCCGCCGAGGCCGAGACGCTGCTCGATGCGCGCGAGCGCAGCGGCCGGCTGGTCGCCGAGGCGTTCATGGTGCGGCACCATCCGCAATGGATCCGCGCGCGCGAACTGGCGCAGTCCGGCGCCATCGGCACGGTCCGGGCGATGCAGACGTTCTTTTCCTACTTCCTGGTCGACCCGGCCAATGTGCGCAACCAGGCGGATATCGGTGGCGGCGGCCTGTACGACATCGGCTGCTACGCCATCCTCACGGCGCGATATGTCTTCGGGGCCGAGCCCGAACGGGTCGCGGCGCTGATCGACCGCGATCCGGCGCTGCGCGTCGACCGGATGACCAGCGGGCTGGTCGCGTTCCCGGACAACCGGCACCTGAGCTTCACCTGCTCGACGCAGCTTTCGCCGCATCAGCGGGTGACGATCGTCGGGACGACTGGACGGATCGAAATTCTGGTGCCGTTCAATGCGCCGCCCGACCGGCCGTGCCGCATCGTCATCGACGACGGGCGCGACCTGCATGGCGGCGGCGCACGGGTGGAGGAATTCCCGGCCGCCGATCAGTACGGGCTGCAGGGCGACGCGTTCGTCCGCGCGGTGCGCGGCGAGGCGCCGCTCGCCTGGCCGATCGAGGATGCGATCGCCAACATGCGGGTGATCGAGGCGATGTTCCGTGCCGGCGCCGAGGGACGCTGGGAGCCGGTCGCCGTCAGCGCGTGAACAGCCACAGGATGAGCGACAGCACCAGGCTGACCAGGATGCAGGTCGCGATCGGTGCGTAGAACGTGAAATGCGGCCGCTGGATGACGATGTCGCCCGGCAGGCGTCCCAGGCCCAGGCGTCCCAACCAGGGCCAGAGCAGCCCGATTGCGACGATGACGAGTCCGATGACGATGAGCGTGCGTGACATGGCGACGGTGCAGCGGCGGCGTGGAGTCGTTCGCCCACCCGATATGGGGGGTGGCGCCGCATCGGGGCAGAGGTGCGCCGCTCGGGATGGCGCTCGCACCCGGCGCCGCGTGGCGCTATCGCGCCGCGCCGCTGGCGCCGCCCTCGCCTGCGGGGCGCCGCCGTGACGGAGGCGGCGTTGCCGTCGCTGTCGCCGGCACTGCGGGACGCGCTGGCGGCCGGTCGGCCGGTGGTGGCGCTGGAATCGACCATCATCACGCATGGCATGCCGTTCCCGCAGAACCTCGCCATGGCGCGGCGGGTGGAAGCGATCGTGCGCGAGCAGGGTGCGGTGCCGGCGACGATCGCGCTGCTCCACGGCCGGGCGGTGGTGGATGCGGATGCGGCCGCGCTCGAGCATCTGGCGCGGGAGGGGCTGGCGGCGGCCAAGGCCTCGACGCGCGATCTGGCGGCGCTGCTGGTGGCCGGCCGGACCGCGGGCACCACGGTCGCGGCGACGATGCGGCTCGCCGCCCTGGCCGGGATCGCAGTGTTCGCGACCGGCGGCATCGGCGGCGTGCATCGCGGCGCGGCGGAGAGCTTCGACATCTCCGCCGATCTGGACGAGCTCGGTTCCAGCCCGGTGACCGTGGTGTGTGCCGGGGCCAAGTCGATCCTCGACATTCCGAAGACGCTGGAGGTGCTGGAGACGCGCGGCGTGCCGGTGCTCGGCTATCGCACCGACGAATTCCCCGCCTTCTTCGCCCGCGGCAGCGGCGAGCCGGTGCCGCATCGATGCGACTCGCCGGAGCAAGTGGCGGCGGTGATTGCGATGCACCGCAGGCTCGGCGGCATCGGGGGTGTGCTGGTGGTCAATCCGGTGCCGGAAGCGGCGGCCTTGGATGCGGCAGAGGTCGAGGCGAGCATTGCCGCGGCCGTGGCCGAGGCGGCGCGGGACGGCGTCGCCGGCAAGGCGCTCACGCCCTTCCTGCTGCAGCGCCTGGTCGCGATGACCGGCGGCCGGACGCTGCAGGCCAACCTGGCCCTGGTCGAGAACAATGCCCGGCTGGCCGCCGAGATCGCCGTGGCGCTCGCCTCCGGGACAGGTGCCTGAATCTGTGCGATCCGGGGCGGAGCGGCCCGGGCGGGATCGAACCGTGAAGCAGTTCGATCGGCCGGAGCCCCTGGCCCTGGTTGTCGGCGATGTCATCACGGACATTCTCGTCCGGCCGGACGGTTCGCTGCGTCGGGGGACGGATCGCGCGGCGGTGATCCGCGTCCTGCCCGGTGGCGCCGGCGCCAATCAGGCCGCCTGGCTTGCCCGGTTCGGTGTCGGGGCGAGGCTGGCCGCGCGGGTCGGCGCCGCCGACTTGCCGGCGATCGCGGCGCGCCTGCGCCGCCTGGGCGTCGAGCCTGCCCTGACCGCCGATCCTGGCCTTGCCACCGGCACGATCGTCACGCTGCTCGATCCCGACGGGGAGCGAAGCTTCCTGACCGATCGGGGCGCCAATGCCAAGCTGGCCTGCGCCGATCTGCCCGCGCGCCTGCTGGATGGCGCGGCGCTGCTGCATCTCTCCGGCTATGCGTTGTTCGCGCCCGGGCCGCGGCAAGCGGTGCTGGCGCTGGCCGGGGCAGCGCGGGGGCGGGGTATTCCGGTGACGGTGGATGCGGCCTCGTCCGGGTTCCTGGCGGAGGTGGGCGCGGCGGCCTTCCTGGCGTGGACGCGCGGTGCCGCGATCTGCTTCGCCAACGCGGACGAGGCGGCGCTGCTGGCGGGCGCGGACGAGCCGGCGCGGCAGCGCGCGGCGCTGCTCGCGAGCTACGATCGGGTGGTGATCAAGCGCGGGGCGGCGGGGGCCGAGCTCGCGGCGCGGAACGGGCGCGTGTGGACGCAGCCGGCGCCGGACGTGGCCGCGGTTGATGCCACCGGTGCCGGGGACGCATTGCTCGGCGCCTTCCTTGCCGCTTGGCTGGCCGGCGCTCCGCCCGAGGCGTGCCTCGCGGCGGGTGTGGCGGCGGGCGCCGCGGCGGTGACGGTCCCGGGCGGGCAACCCCCGGATGATGCGACGCAGGCGGTGCCGGCTGGTTGGCCGGCCTCGGCGGAAGGAGACGAGGCATGACAGAGATCGCGCCCCCGGTGGCGAGGCTGCTGGATTTTCGCGATCGGGTGGTGCTGGTCACCGGCGCGAGCGGCGGCATCGGTGCCGGCGTGGCACGGCGCTTCGGCGAGGCGGGAGCGGCGGTCGTGGTGCATTACCGCTCCGACCGGGCCGGGGCGGAGCGGGTTGTGGCCGGGATCGGCGCGCGGGCGCTGGCGGTGCACGCCGATCTCACCGTCGATGCCGAGCTCGAGGCGATGGTCGACGCCGCCATGGCGCGGTTCGGCCGGATCGACGCGCTGATCAACAACGCCGCGCGGCAGACGCATGCGCCGCTGCTGGAGATGCCGACCGCCGAGTTCGACGCCATGATGGCGGCCAATCTCGGCGGCGCGTTCCGCTGCACCCAGGCGGTGGCGCGGCGGATGCGGGCGCAGGGCGGTGGCGCGATCGTCAATATCGCTTCGATCTCCGGTCTGGAGCCGGCTTTCACCCACGCGCATTACTGCACGTCCAAGGCGGGGCTGCTGATGTTCACCCGTGCCGCGGCGCTGGAACTCGGGCCGCTCGGCATCCGCGTCAATGCGGTGGCGCCCGGGCTGATCTGGCGCGAGGGGCTGGACCAGGCTTGGCCGGAGGGGGTCGCCCGCTGGCTGGCGCATGCGCCGCTCGGCCGTGTCGGCCGGGACGACGACGTGGCGGATGCCTGCCTGTTCCTCTGCTCGCCCGCCGCGCGCTTCGTCACCGGCGCGGTGCTGACCGTGGACGGCGGCGTCACCGCGCATCCCAGCTACTGAGGCCGGCGTCGATGATCCTCCAGGACCGCATCTTCCTGGTCACCGGCGCCGGCAGCGGGCTCGGCATCGGCATCGCCGAGGCGCTGCTCGAGCAAGGCGCGTCGGTTGCGCTGTGCGATCTCCAGGCCGACCCGGTACGACAGACGGCGGCGCGGCTCGATCCGGGCGGCAGCCGCAGCCTGGCGGTTGCCGCCGATGTCGGCGATGCCGAGGCGGTGCGCCGCTTCGTCGCGGCGGCGGCCGAGCGGTTCGGGCAAGTCGACGGGCTGGTGAACAATGCCGGCGTGATCGCGATGGGGCCGGCGCTGGAGGCGGATCGCGCGGCCTTCGATGCGCAGTTCGCGGTCAATGTCGCGGGGCTGTTCCTCTGCTGCCAGGCGCTGGCGCGTCATCTGATCGGCGCCGGCCGGCCGGGCCGCATCGTCAATATCGCGTCCAATGCCGGCAAGGTCGGGTTTCCCAACATGGCGGCGTACAATGCCAGCAAGGCGGCGGTGATCAGCCTGACGCGGGCGCTGGCGGCGGAGTGGGCGCCGCAGCGGATCAACGTCAACGCGGTCTGTCCGGGCAGCGTGCTGACGCCGATGCTGGCGGGCGTCGCCGACTTTCTCTCGCCGCGCCAGAGAGTGCCCGCCGAGGCGTTGCTGGCCCGCATGGTGCCGGCGCAACTGGGGCGGCATATCCGCCCCCTCGAGGTCGGCCGCGTCGTTGCCTTCCTGCTGTCGGACGCGGCGGAGATCATCCGCGGCCAGTCGATCAACGTCGACGGCGGGGAGATGCCGTACTGACGGGATTCGCGCCCGGCACGGCGGCCGCGAGCCGGCCTGGTCGGACCGGATGAGAGGGCTGCCGGCCAGGCCGGATTGCGTCCGGCTGACGACGCGCCCGGCGGTCGTGCGCCGGCGTTGCGTCAGCCGCTGTGAAACGGATCACGCCGGGCCGGGAGGCCGCCGCGCCAGATTTCTGTTGCGCCGCAGCGACGATCGCACCGGTGCGGAGGGGAGGCTGCCACCATGCCCATCGCCGCAGATCGCGAGGCGCCGACAGGCGCACCGGGCCGCGCCAAGCCGGGGCGCGGCCGGTACAACGCCGGAGGCGCAGCCTGGCGGCACTGTCTCGTCGCGGGCGTTGCATCGGTTCTGCTCGTCATCGGCTTCGCCCGCGCGGAGGCACGGAGCGGCGACGCGGCGCTGCCGGCGCTCAACGCCGATCTCCGCCAGACCTCGGTCTCCGGCATTTCCTCGGGCGCGTTCATGGCGGTGCAGTTCGGCGTCGCCTGGTCATCGATCGTGACCGGCGTCGGCGCGATCGCCGGCGGCCCCTATTTCTGCGCGCAGGGCTCGACCGCGACGGCGCTCAGCGATTGCATGCTCGACGCCCCGGAGGGCCCCGATCTGCCGACGCTGATCCGCGATACGGATCGCTGGGTGGCATCCGATGCGATCGACGCCACCGCCGGCATCGCCGCGCAGCGCATCTATCTGTTCAGCGGCTATAACGATGATGTGGTGCTGCGTCCGATCGTCGACGCGCTCGCCCGCTACTACGCGCATTATCTCGGCCCCGATCATCGCGGCGCGCTGTTCGAGCAGACGGCGATCGGTGCCGGTCACGCCCAGGTCACCGCCGATTACGGCGCGGCCTGCACGTTCAATGGCGGGCACTACATCAATGATTGCAACTACGACCAGGCGGGGATCCTGCTGCAGCACATCTACGGCGCGTTGCATCCGCCCGGTGCCGCGCCGCTGACCGGGCACCTGCTCGCCTTCGCCCAGGCAGCATTCGCGCCGGGCCGCGATCCGGCGGCGGTCGGGTTGGACGCGACCGGCTACGCCTACATCCCCGCCGCTTGCGCCGCGATGCAAGCCTGCCGGGTGCACATCGCTCTGCATGGCTGCCTGCAGGGCGTGGCAACGATCGGCCGCGATTACGTTCTGCATGCCGGGTACAACGAATGGGCGGACAGCAATGGTATCGTCGTGCTGTATCCGCAGGCGCGTGCGACCGTCATGCCTTTCAATCCGCAAGGCTGCTGGGACTGGTTCGGCTATACGGACGCCAGTCCGCTCGAGCCGCGCTACGCGACCAAGGCGGCGCCGCAGATCGCCGCGATCAAGGCGATGCTGGACCGGCTGACCGCCGGCTATCAGCCTCCGGCGCCGCCTGCATCGGAGACCGCATTGGCCGCGCCGGCGGTGCTGGTCAATGACCGGTCGGACACGGCGATCGACCTCGCCTGGACGCCGGTGCCCGGCGCCGCGGAGTACGAGGTGGAGCGGGGCGCCGCGTCAGGCGCCGCGCCGCAGTCGGTGGCGACCGTCCCAGGGCCGAGCTTCGCCGATGCCGGCCTGGTACCGAACGCGTCGTACGTCTATCGGGTGCGCCCGCTGGCGGGCGGCGTGTCCGGACCGTTCTCGGCGCCGCTCATGGCGACGACGCTGGCGAGGCCGCCGCGGTGCGACGATCCGGGCTCCTGCCCGCTTTCGCCATAGGCGCCGCCCGGTTGCGTCAGCCGCCGGACGCGGAAACCGGGGCCGGATCGCTGAGCAGCCGGTCGAAATAGACGATGGTCTGTTTCAACCCATCCTCCAGCGGCACGCGCGGCTGCCAGTCGAGCAGCGCCTGCGCGCGGGAGATGTCCGGGCAGCGCTGCATCGGATCGTCCTGCGGCAGCGGCCGGTAGACGAGCTGCGAGCGCGAACCGGTCAGCGCGATGATCCGCTCGGCGAGCTCGCGCACCGGAATCTCGTGCGGGTTGCCGAGATTGACCGGACCGGTCACCTCGTCATCCGTCGCCATCATGCGCACGAAGCCCTCGATCAGGTCATCGACGTAGCAGAAGGCGCGGGTCTGGCTGCCGTCGCCGTAGACGGTGATGTCCTCGCCGCGCAGCGCCTGCACGATGAAGTTGGAGACCACGCGGCCGTCCTGCGGATGCATCCGCGGGCCATAGGTGTTGAAGATGCGCACGACTTTGATGCGCACCTTGTGCTGGCGGTGATAGTCGAAGAACAGCGTCTCGGCGCAGCGCTTGCCTTCGTCGTAGCAGGCGCGCGGGCCGAGCGGATTGACGTTGCCGCGGTAGTCCTCGGTCTGCGGATGCACGGTCGGGTCGCCGTACACCTCGCTGGTCGAGGCCTGCAGGATGCGCGCCTTCACCCGCTTGGTCAGGCCGAGCATGTTGATCGCACCGACCACGCTCGTCTTGGTCGTCTGCACCGGGTCGAACTGATAGTGGATCGGCGAGGCCGGGCAGGCGAGGTTGTAGATCTCGTCGACCTCGACAAAGAGCGGGAAGGTGATGTCGTGGCGCAGGATCTCGAAATTCGGCTTCTGCAGCAGCGTGCCGATGTTGTCGCGCCGGCCGGTGAAGTAGTTGTCGACGCACAGCACCTCGTGGCCCTCGCCGACCAGGCGTTCGCACAGATGCGAGCCGAGGAAGCCGGCACCGCCGGTGACCAGCACGCGCTTGCTCAGCGGGTTCCTCATGGCGCGCAGATCTCCAAATCGTCGCCGACGTCCCGGCCATCCTGGCGGTGCCGGACGGCGTCATAGTGACGCTTCCGACCCGGCCGCGTCGAGCACAACCTCCCGCCGCAGACGGGTGGTTCAGCCGCCGCCTCGTGTCAGGAAACCGGCGTCAGCCGACCCAGGCCTCAGGACAGGGGCGCGATCGCCGACAGCGCCGCATGCAGCGAGCCGTGCACGCTGCTCTCGCCCGAGAATTCGTCGGTCTGCAGGCCGCTCGCCACCGGGTAGACGATCCAGTCCGGCACCGGATGGTCGGGCGCGCCGTAGATCTCCAGCAGGTGCGGCTGCCCCGCCGCATTCTCCTGCACCACGGCCCGCAACCCCCAGGGCGCCTGGGCCTGCGACCAGGCGCGCGCCACCAGCACCTCCTCCGGTGAAAAGCCCGACGCCTCGGGCCATCCCCGCCGCATCGTCCCGGGCGCCTCGACCCATTGCTCGTACCGGTTCGGCCGGCGCCGGCGAACCGGGAACTGGACGCGGTCCGAGAGAAATTGCATATTCGCTCCTGGCAACTGAGTGCCTGTCGCGGTTGAGGAGAGCGGGATTGTAATCTCTCTCCTGACGCGACGACACATTCATCTTTGCGAGCCGCCCCGGGATCGGGCGGTGTTCCACCGGGTGCGGCCTTGATATCACCAAAATGTGAGCGATGCCGCGTTGAGCGACGCCGGCCCGCGGGTCGATATCGGCGCCTGGGCAGGGGTGCAGCGGTCGGCCATGACCTTCGACGCCCATGCGCGACGAGCGGTGTCCGGGTCGGCAAACCTCCCTCCGGGGACGGATGCCGTGAGTGATCTGCTCGACCCCCGCACGCGGCTCGAGCGCGAGCTGCTTTACTATCGCCGGGAATGCAACGACCTCGGCGCGCGACTGCTCCGGCTGCAGGAGGAGCAGAGCCAGGCGCATCGGGATGCGCGCCGCAGCCGGACCATCGTCCGGCTGGTGCGCGAGGTCTACCGGCTCGCCGATCTCGGCGGTTCGGCCGCCGAGATCCGTCGGGCGACGCTGGACCTGATCGTCGAGAATGCGATCTGCGACCGCGCGATGCTGCTGGGCGAGCGGCCGATTGGCGGCGGCCGCTTCACCTGTCTGTGCGCGATCGGCCATCCGGAGCCGCCCGAGGGCGGCGTCGCCCGGATCCGGCGGCCGCCGCCTTTCCTCTACACCGCCGACCGGCTGCGTCGCGATCCCGCGGGCGACGACATGGCGGCGCTGCTGGGCCTGCCCTACCTGCTGTGGTCGTACGATGCGCGCACCGGCCACGCGCTGCTGATCGGCAACCGCAGCCAGGTGAACATCAACCGGCCGTTCGAGCCGGGGGATCAGGAATTCATCGAAACGGCCCTGTCGGTCTATCTCGATGCGCTCTACCGCCAGGCGGCCGCCGGTGCGCCGGATCGCGTCCCCGAGGGTGACGCCATCCGGGGAGATGCCGGCCCGGCCGCGGCGGAGGCCGGCGGGCTGACGGAGGCCGAGATTCGCGAGGGGCTCAACCGCGGCGGGCGCATCATCGGCTTCACCATCGTCGAGCAGGGCGACGGGACCGAGCGCACCTACCTCGCCTACGTCAATGCTAGCTGGAGCCGGGGCTATCGCGTGCTGCGCACCTTTCGCAACCGCAGCGACCGGCGCTACCGCGATCTCGACCGGCTGCTGCAATTCGCCCGGGTCGAATGCGGCTTCGCCGCCCCGGTGCGCATCGAGCCGCGCGGCACCGCCATCGGGGCGAGGGGCGAGGCGCCGCCCATTTCTCCGGCGCCCCCAGCCGAGCCGAAGCCGCCGGCGGGGAGCGAACCCGAACCGCAATCGCTTCCGACCACGGCCGAATACAGCGTCGCCTGATTTCGCCGCATGGGTGCGCCGGGATCGGTGTTCGGCCGTCCGACCCGAGGCAGGCCACCGCCGCGACCACGCCCCAGTCGAACAGCACGCGAGCGTTGTGGCGATGAGCAGCACGAGGGCAGGGCTACGGCGCAAGGCCACCGCCGGCCGTGCGACCGCTCGCGGCGGCCGGCGGCACGCAAAACAAGGAGAATCGCGCCGGCTACGATTCCGTGCGATCGCGCAGCGCGGCGAAAAACCGCTTGAGCAGGGCGGCGCTGTCGCTTTCCCGCACGCCCCCCAGCACCTCCGGCCGGTGCAGACAGCCCGGGGCGGCGAACACCCGTGGCCCATGCTCGATGCCGCCGCCCTTCGGATCATAGGCGCCGAACACCACCCGCCGGACGCGGAACAGCGCCGCGGCGGCGGCGCACATCGGGCAGGGCTCCAGCGTCGCCACGAGGTCGCATTCCGGCAGGCGCGGCGCGCCGAGGACCCGGGCGGCCTCGCGCAGCGCCAGCAGCTCGGCATGCGCACTGGCATCGCCGCATTCCTGCACCCGATTGCCGGCGCGGGCGATCACGCGGCCCTCGGCATCGACCACCACGGCGCCGACCGGCACCTCGCCGCGCGCGGCGGCGTCCCGAGCCTCGGCCAGCGCGATCTCCATCGGCGTCATCGCCGCTTCTTGCCGCCCCACGCGGCGCCGGTCTAGCAAGCGCCCCATGCCAGCCGGATCGAGACCGCTGATCGGCGTCACCCTGGACGCGGAGCCGTCCGGCGGCTGGTCGCGCTATCCCTGGTACGCGCTGCGCGCGAACTACGCCGAGGCGATCGCCGCTTCCGGCGGCCTGCCGGTCGCGCTGCCGCACGATCCGGCGTTGGCGGCGGACTGGCTCGACCGGCTGGACGCGCTGGTGGTGACCGGCGGCGCCTTCGACATCGACCCCGCCCTGTACGGCGAGGCCGGGCGGCACGCGACGGTGACGCTGAAGGCGGACCGAACCGCGGCGGAGCTCGCACTGGTGCGGGGCGCGCTCGCGCGCGACAAGCCCTGCCTCGGGATTTGCGGCGGAGAGCAGGTTCTGGCCGTGGCGCTCGGCGGCACGCTGATCCAGCACATTCCCGATTCGGTCGCCGAGGCGCTGGCGCACGAGCAGCCCAACCCGCGCCACGAAGCCGGGCACGCAATAAAGATCGCCCAGGGCTCGCTGCTGCATCGGATCGTCGGCGCCGCGGCGATGCAGGTGAACTCCGCGCATCACCAGGCGGTGCGCGATCCCGGGCCGGCGGGGGTTGTGAGTGCCGTCGCGGCGGACGGCGTGATCGAGGCGATCGAGGCGCCGGGCCGGCGCTTCTGCCTCGGCGTGCAGTGGCATCCGGAGTTCCTGATCGATCCGGGCGATCGCCGCATCTTCGACGCACTGATCGACGCCGCGCGATGACCGAGGCGGCGGCCCGGCCGGCGGGCGAGCGCATCGCCAAATACCTGGCCCGCGCCGGGGTCGCGAGCCGGCGCGAGGCGGAGCGGCTGATCGCCGAGGGGAAGGTGCGGCTGAACGGCACCGCCGTCGCGCATCCGGCCAGCTTCGTGCAGGCGGGCGACATCGTGCAGGTGGCGGGCACCGTGGTCGACGCGCCGGAGCGCACCCGGCTGTGGCGCTACCACAAGCCGGTCGGGCTGGTGACGACGCATCGCGACCCGGAGGGCCGGCCGACCGTGTTCGACCGGCTGCCGCCCGGCCTGCCCCGCGTCATCAGCATCGGCAGGCTCGACCTGACCAGCGAGGGGCTGCTGCTGCTGACCAATGACGGCGCGCTGGCGCGGGAGCTTGAACTGCCGGCGCATGGCTGGATTCGTCGCTATCGCGTGCGGGTGCACGGGACGGTGGACGAGGCGGCGCTGTCGGGGCTGGCACGCGGCGTCACGGTGGCCGGCGTGCGCTACGGGCCGGTCGAGGCGGGGCTCGATGCCCGCAAAGGGGCCAATGCCTGGCTCACCGTCGCCCTGCGCGAGGGGCGCAACCGCGAGGTACGGCGGCTGATGGGCCACCTCGGGCTGCAGGTGACGCGGCTGATCCGCATCGCCTACGGGCCGTTCCAGCTCGGCAACCTGCCGCGCGGCGCGGTGGCCGAGGTGCCGGCGCGCGTGCTGCGCGACCAGTTGCCGCGTCCGGCGACGGGCTGACGCGACGCGGTGCGGATCATCGCCGGCGCCTGGCGGGGGCGTCGCCTGGTCGCGCCGGCCGGGAGTGCCACGAGACCGACCGCCGACCGGGTGCGCCAGGCCCTGTTCGACATGCTGCTGCACGCGCCATGGGGCGGCCGGGCGCTGTTCGAGGCGGCGCGGGTGCTGGACGCGTTTGCCGGCAGCGGCGCGCTGGGCCTTGAGGCGCTGTCGCGCGGCGCGGCGCAGGCCACCTTCCTCGAGCGCGACTCGGCGGCGCTGGCGGCGCTGCGCGCCAATATTGCCGCCTGCCGGGCAGCCGACCGGGCGCGGGTGATCGTCGGCGATGCGCTGCATCCGCCACGCGGTGAGGCGTGCGGCCTCGCCTTGCTCGATCCGCCTTATGGCGCCGCGCTGCTGGCGCCGGCGGTGGCGGCACTGGCCCGCGCCGGGTGGATCGCGCCTGACACGGTGATCGCGGCCGAGCTCGGTCGTGCCGATCCGCTGCCCGAGGGGATGGCACCGCTGGCGGAACGCGCCCACGGCGCGGCGCGGATCGTGGTCTGGCGGAACGGCTAGAGGCGCGGGATATAACCTGTAACGGAATGTTGCGCGGACATGATTCGCCCCGTATGCTTCGTTCCGTCAACGATCCCCTTCCGAGAGGAATTCCCGGCAACCCAGCAGCAAACGGAGGCAGTCATGGCCGATGCCCAGCCGACGGACGGCTTCTACGACCCGTTCCCGCCATCGCTGCCCACCGATCCGCGCGGCTTTGATCGCGGCTCTCATGGGGACGGGCACGCGCCGTCGATCCTGCCGCCGGATGCCTACGTGGACGGGAAAACGATCGCGCAATGGACGGTGGACTGGTGGAAATGGGCGGCGGTGCAGCACACCGGCAGCGACGCGTTCACCGACACGACCGGCGCCTATGCCGGCACCGGTCAGCAGGGTCACATCTTCTTCCTCGCCGGAGTCGCTGGAAATTCGAGCACCGGTCAGGCCCTGACGGATGCGACGCGGCAATTCAGCGTGCCGGGCAATGACTATCTCCTGGTGCCGCTGCTCAACTTCATCAACAGCCAGTCGACCAGTCCTGGCGAAACCGACGCGCAGCTCAAATCCGACAACAACGGCTACGTCGCGATGATCAGCAATCTGCATCTGACGGTCGACGGCAAATCCGCCCCCTCCAGCACACTGATGCAGTTGCGCGAGAGCTCGCCCGAATTTCACACCAGCTTCGCCAGCGACAATCCGTTCGGCTCGCCGGCCGGGCCGACCGGCGATGCCTTCGCCGACGGCTATTACGCGATGCTGAAGCCGCTCGGGGCGGGCACGCACACGATCGGATTCGGCGGCACGTTCGGCGGCACATTCACCACCAGCGTCACCGACACGATTACGGCGCTGCCGTCACATTGCGGCTAGGCTCCCGGTCGACGTCCGGCCGCACGGCGGCTCGATCGCTGCCCGGATGAATCTGCGTCCGGTCGGACGGTATGGGTGACGGCGCGCGCCGTCACCCATACCGTCGCAACGGCGGTGCCGTTCCGCCCGCGCCGGCATCGCCCCGGCGTCGGAACTTACCGACTCCGATCCAGATACCAGTCCGGATCGAAGGACCCGGCCGGCAGCCTCCTTACAGCGGGCGACGGTGCCCCTGCTGGCTGACCGCCCGACGGGGCGCGAAGCGCCGCCTCCGCGGGCGGCCTACCACGAGCCCGCGGCTGAAGGTTCTGGTCGCACGCCGGGCGGCATTGCGTCATACAGAAGCGGGACGGATCGCCGCCGTCCCCGGCGCGCCGGAAGCGGCGCGTCGATCGTTTCTGCAGACCGCAAACCGGATCGAGACATGAGCGAAGCGCCCCGCGTGTCGGTAATCGTTCCGACCTGCAACAGAGCCGAGGCGCTGTTCCGGGCGCTGGCCCGGATCAAGGCCCAGAGCTTCGGCGATTTCGAGTGCCTCGTGGTCGATGACGGATCGGAAGCGGCGGTGCAGGCGCAGTACGCGGCAGGCTGGGGCGCGCTCGACGAGCGCTTCGTGCTCTGCCTGCGCGACAAGACCGAGCGGCGCGGCGGCAATCCCGCCCGCACCCGCAACCGCGGCATCCGCCGGGCCCGCGGCACGTACCTGGCCTTTTGCGACGATGACGATCTCTGGGTGCGCGACGACCATCTCGAGGTCGCGGTCGCCGCCATGACCCGCTGCGATGCCGATCTGTTCTTCGCCGACCTGCAGTTCTCGGATGAGGGCCAGGTGGTCAGGGCGAGCTGGTACGAGGCGGTACAGCCGGTGCTGCGCCGCCACCCGCTCGAGCCGGGCGGCGACCTGTTCACCCTGCCCAAGCCCGAGCTGTGCAAAATGCTGTCGCAGCGGCACCTGCATGTCGATGTCACGGTCGTCAGCCGGGCGCTGATGCTCGAGGTCGGGATGTTCTGGGAGCACGCCCAGTTCAACGAGGACCTCGAGGTCTCCCTGCGCCTGGCGGCCAGGGCCCGCCGGGTCGTGCATCGCGCGACCCCCACCGCCGCGTTGGACGTGAGCTTCCACCCGAGTGCGATCCGGCGCTTCACCGACCAGGAGCGGGCGCTGGACGATGTCATGGCCTGCCTGCGCGCCGAGACCGAGATCGACGATCCGGCGCTGCGCCGCGTCGCGCGCTCGCTGCGGGCCTGGCGCCTGCTCGACCTCGCGGATTTCGCGCGGGCGGCGGGCGCGCGGCGGCAGATGCGCGAACTCGGCCTGCAGGCGCTGCTGCTGTTCCCGACGCTGCGGGCGGTGAAGACGCTGGCCGGCGCCGGCTTGGCGCGGCGCCCGGCCGCCGGCGAGAGCCCGGCCCCGGGCTGAGGCGGCGCGGGCCGCGGCCGCCTCTCTCCGACTCGCCGGGCCGCCGGCGTGGCAGCGCGCGGGATCATCTGCCAGCGAACTTGTCGCGTGACGCGAAGCGCTGTGCGCGGGCAGACTCGGGCGTTCCCGAGGGCCAGGAGGCGCCGCGATGCGGACTGTCCGGATTCTCGCCGCCTGCCTCGGCCTGGCCGCTGCCGCTCCGGTGCGGGCGCATGCCGCCGCGGACCCCTCCTGTGCCGATCAATCGACCACCGTCGGCATCGCCGACTGCTTCATGGCCCAGGCGCGGCAGTGGGACGGCCGGCTGAACGCGGCCTACAAGGCGCTGCAGAGCCGGATCGATCCGGAGCAACGCCAGAAGCTGCTCGCGGCGCAGCGGCTGTGGATCCAGTTTCGCGACGCCGATTGCGCCTTCTACGGCGCGCGCGAGGGCGCGATGCGGGTGATCGAGGCGGCGCAATGCCAGCGCGACATGACCGAGGCGCGCACCAGGGAACTGGACGGCGCGATGCGCGGCGACTGACCGGCGCCGCTTGGCGGCGGCCGGGAGCCGGGCGATGCTGTGCCGATGATCGTCCAGGCCTGTCTGAACGGCGCCCGTCCGCGCGGCTTCCACCAAGCCCTGCCGCTCACGTCGGAGGAGCTCGCGGCCGATGCGGCCGCGTGCGTCGCCGCCGGCGCGGCCGAGCTGCACGTGCATCCGCGCGACCGCGACGGGCGGGAGAGCCTCGATGCCGCGGCGATCGGTGCGGCGATCGCCGCGCTGCGTCGGCGCCTGCCCGGCACCGCGGTCGGCGTTTCCACCGGTGACTGGATCACCGGCGACGACGCGCGCCGTCGCGTCGCGATCGCGAGCTGGACGGAGCGGCCGGATTACGCCTCGGTCAATCTCGGCGAGGCCGACGCGCCGGCGGTGATGGCGCTGCTGCTGGAGCAGGGAATCGGCATCGAGGCCGGGCTCGCCGGGCCCGCGGATGCCGAGCGTCTGGTCGCCTGCGGCCTCGGCCCGCGCTGCTGGCGCATGCTGATCGAAATGCCGGACGGCGACGCGGGCGACGCGCTGGCCCGCGCCGTGGCCACGGCCGCCGTATTGGACCGCGCCGGGCTGTGCCGGCCGCGCCTGCTGCACGGTTTCGACGCCACCGTCTGGCCGGTGCTGCGCCAGGCGGCGGCGATGCGGTTCTCGACCCGGATCGGGCTGGAGGACGGCAAGGCCCTGCCCGACGGACGCATCGCCCCGGACAATGCGGTGCTGGTGCGGGCGGCGGTCGCGATCATGCGGCCGGGGGCGGCCTGAACGCCGGATCGCGCCGCGCGCCGGCGTCGGATCGCGCCGGCACGCGGGCGGGAACCGTCGGTCCCGCTACCGCCGGCCGAACAGCGTCTCGATCTCCGCCCGGCTGAGCTTGAGGAAGGTCGGGCGACCGTGGCTGCAGGTGGCGGCGCGCGGCGTCGCCTCCATCTGCCGCAGCAGCGCCGCCATCTCGGCCAGGCCGAGCGCGCGTCCGGCGCGGATGCTGCCGTGGCAGGCGAGCCGCGCCAGCACCGCGTCGAGCCGCGCCGCGAGTGCCGTCGCCTCGCCCATCTCCGCCAGCTCGTCGGCGAGGTCGCGCAGCAGCGGCGCCGGCTCCGGCGCGCCGAGGGCGGCCGGCAGCGCCCGCACCAGCACCGCGCCGGGGCCGAACCCTTCCAGCTCCAGCCCGAGCTGCGCCAGCTCCGACGCCCGGGCGAGCAGCCGCGCGATATCCGCCGTCGGCAGCTCGACCACCGCCGGCAGCAGCAGCGGCTGCGACCGCACGCCGCCATCCAGCATCTGCGTCCGCAGCGCCTCGTGCGTCAGCCGCTCATGCGCCGCGTGCTGATCGACCAAAACGAGCGCGCCGTCGGCCGCGACCGCGATCACGTAGGTGCCGAGCACCTGCGCTACCGGCGCGCCGAGCGGATGCGCCGCGTCGGGCGCCGGCGCGGCCGGTGCGACGACCCGCGCCGCCGGCGCGCCGGCGAGCGGCAGCTGCGTCTCCGCCAGGCCCGGGGGCGGCGGTCCGCGCGCGGTGAGGCGCAGTCCCGGCGCCGGCCGCGGCAGCGGCCGCGGCGAGTGGCCCCAGCCCGGCGCCGGTAGCCCGGCGCCGCCGCCGGCGAGCGCCCGGCGCAGCGCGCCGATCACCAGCCCGCGCACGCCGTCGGGGTCGCGGAAGCGCACCTCGCTCTTCGCCGGATGCACGTTGACGTCGACCGCCTCCGCCGGCAGGTCGAGGAACAGCGCCACCGCCGGGTGCCGGCCGGGGGCGATCACCTCGCGATAGGCGACGCGGATCGCGGTGCGCAGCAACGGGTCGATCACCGGCCGACCGTTCACCACCAGGCTCTGCTGCGCCGTGCTCGCCCGCGCCAGCGCCGGGGCGCCGGCGAAGCCGGCGAGCCGCATCGCGTCGCGCTCCGCCAGCACGGGAATGAGCCCGGCCGCGGTCTCCGGCCCGAGGAGTGCGGCGACCCGGGCCGCGCGGTCCTGCGCCGGCAGGTCGAAGACGAGCCGGCCCTCGATCTCCAGCCGCATCGCGACGCCGGGCGCCGCCATTGCCAGGCGGCGCACCGAAGCCTCGGCCTGCTCGGCCTCGCTGCGCGGCGATTTCAGGAATTTCCGCCG
This sequence comes from Acetobacteraceae bacterium, assembly GCA_035504175.1. GTDB lineage: Bacteria > Pseudomonadota > Alphaproteobacteria > Acetobacterales > Acetobacteraceae > DATJSJ01. The sequence goes on along the minus strand of DATJSJ010000199.1, from coordinate 35,202 downwards.
CGCCGGGGTCGCATGGAACAGGTCGGTCGCGACGACGCGGGTGCCGGGCGGCCCGGCGGCCGGGGTGGCGGCGCTCGCCGCGCCGCCCTCGACGCGGATCGTCCAGGCCTCCGCGGCCTCGGGCGGACGCGAGGTGATGGCGAGCCGGGCGGCGGCGCCGATGCTCGGCAGCGCTTCGCCGCGGAATCCGAGTGTGGCGATGTGCACGAGCTGGTCGTCGGCGAGCTTGGAGGTGGCGTGGCGCTGCACGCACAGCGCCAGATCGTCGCGCGCCATGCCGCCGCCGTCATCGCTGACCTCGATCCGCTCGATGCCGCCGCCGGCGAGCGAAACGGCGATACGCCGCGCCCCGGCATCGAGCGCGTTCTCGACCAGCTCCTTCACCGCCGCGGCCGGGCGCTCGATCACCTCGCCGGCGGCGATGCGGTCGATCAGCCGGTCGGGCAGCAGGCGGATCAGGCCCATCCGGCGAGGGTCCAGGGCGGCGAGTCGCGGCGCATCGCGCGACCATAGCAGACCGGGTCGCTGGTAGAGCCTCGCGCCGGCAGACCCGGACGCCGCCAGACCCTGGCGCCGGGGCGGCGCGGGTCAGCCGGCTTCCGGCGGCGGCTCCAGCCGGCCGAGCAGGAACTCGCTGGTGAACAGGTCGAGATGCGCGCCGCCGATGTTCTTGTAGACGGTGATCTCGTCGGCGCGGTGCCGGCCGGGCACCGCCCCGGTGCAGAGCTGCCAGAGATCGCCCACAACCTGCGCCGGCGCGATCACCCCGGCGGCGAGCGGCTGGGTCAGGTCGCCGGCATGTTCGAGTGCGGCGCGGTCGTCGACATAGATGCGTCCGCGCCGCATCACCTCGTCATCGGCCTCGCGCATCGACGGCAGGTAGCTGCCGGTCAGATCGACATGGCTGCCCGGCCGCAGCAGCGTGCCGCGGATCAGCGGCGCCGTCGCCATGGTGACGCAGGTGATGATGTCGGCCCGGGCCACCGCCGCATCGAGCTCGCGCGCCACCGAAACCTCGATGCCGGCGAGCGCGGTGTGCGCCGCCAGCGCCTCGGCCCGCGCCGGGGTGCGGTTCCACACCAGCACGCGGCGCAGCGAGGGCCGCACGCTGATCGCCGCCAGGATCATGTGCGGCGCCAGCGCCCCGGCGCCGACCACCAGCAGCGTGGCGGCGTCCTGGCGCGACAGCAATTCCATGCCGAGGGCCGAATCGGCGGCGGTTTTGCGCTCGGTCATCGCCGCGCCGTCGGCGGCGAGCCGCGCCGCGCCGGTGGTGCCGTCGAACAGCACGACCGTCCCCTGCACCGAGGGCTGCGGCGGGTCGCGTCCGGCATTGCCGGGGAAGACGCCGACCAGCTTGACCGCGATCGCCTCGCCGCCGGCCCAGGCGGCGAGGGCGAGGAACTGGTCGGCGCCGCCGGCCGGATCCTGCATCTGCAGCCGCTCGATCCGCGGCCGGCTGCCGTGATGCGCCATCCGCAGCGCATCGACCAGGCTGCGGTAGTCGAGCAGATGGTGGACGGTTTGTGCATCCGCGAAGCGCATGGCACGAGCTCCCTTTGCGCGTCGCGGGCGATATTGCGCGCAAACCGGCCGGGGCGTTAGCCTTGCGCGCGGCGGATCCCGCCGGGCAGCCGTAGTGCGCCCGTGATGGTCCGCAGGCAAAACGAGACCGCTCACAACAATCCGTTTCTTTGGGGGAAACGAGCATGCTGCGTCGAACGCTGCTCACCGGGTCGGCATTGGCCGCCGCGCTGGCGACATTCCGGCCGCTCAGGCCCGCGGGCGCACAGGGCAAGTCGCTGGTCATCCTGACCTCGCTGCCCAGCCTGTCTTTTCCGTTCTTCGTTCACATGCAGAAGCAGCTCCGGGCCGAGGCGGACAAGCTCGGCAGCATCAAGCTGGTCGAGCAGGACGGGCAGAACAGCGCGACGAAGCAGACCGGCGACGTCGAGGCCGCGATCACGCAGAAGGTCGACGCCATCGTCATCAGCCCGCTGGACGTGAGCTCGCTGGCGCCGGCGGTGCAGGAGGCCGTGGACGCGAAAGTGCCGGTGGTGACGATCGACCGGCGGATCAACGGGGTGCCGGGCGTGCTCGCCCATGTCGGCGCCGACAACGTGAAGGGCGGCGAGGCGCAGGGCGTGCAGATCGTCGCGGATTTCCCGAACGGCGGGCGCGTGTTCCATCTCCAGGGCCAGCCCGGCGCCGGTCCGGCGATCGACCGCAACAAGGGCCTGCATTCCGTCCTCGATGCGCACAAGGACAAGTTCGAGATCATCTTCCAGCAGACGGCGAATTTCGCCCGCGACCAGGCATTGTCGGTGACCGAGTCCGGCCTCGCCGGCCTGGCCAAGCCGCCTGACATCATCGTTTGCGCCAATGACGACATGGCGCTCGGGGCGCTGGAGGCGGTCCGCGCGCGCAACCTCAAGGGCATCAAGATCTACGGCTTCGACGCGCTGCCCGAGGCCCTGGCGCGGGTGAAGGACGGCAGCCTGGCGGGCACGGTCGAGCAGTTCCCCGGCCAGCAGAGCCGCATCGCCATGGACATCGCCGTCGCCTTCGCCCGCGACGGCAAGCAGCCGGAGAACAAGCTCGTCCTGATCACGCCGATCGTGATCACGAAGGACAATCTGAACCGGGCCGAGCGGATCTCGGAGATGACCTGAGCCGCGCGCGGCGGCCGGGGCAGGCGTGGCGGTGACGGGGTCGGCGGGTGCCTCGCCGCTGCTGCGCCTCTCCGGTATCGGCCGACGCTTCCCCGGCGTCGTCGCGCTGGACGACGTGTCGATGGAGATCCGTGCCGGCGAGGTGCACGGGCTGCTGGGCGAAAACGGCGCCGGGAAGTCGACGCTGCTCAAGATCGTGGCCGGGGCGCAGGCACCCGATGCCGGGCGGATCGAGTGGCAGGGCAAGGCGGTCACGCTCGCCTCGCCGCTCGCGGCCCAGCGGCTCGGGATCGTGACCATCTACCAGGAATACAACCTCGTGCCGCAGCTCAGCATCGCGGAGAACGTGCTGATCGGGCGCGAACGGCGGCGCGGACCCCTGATTGATTGGCCGGCGATGCGGCGCGAGGCGGCCGCGGCGATCGGCCGCATCGGCCTGCCGCTCGACCCGGCGCGCCGCGTCGCCGAGCTTTCCGTCGCCGAGCAGCAGATGGTGGAGATCGCCCGGGCGCTCTCGATGGAGAGCCGGCTGATCGTGATGGACGAGCCGACGGCGGCCCTCTCCGAGCCGGAGGTGCGGCGGCTGCTGCGCATCATGGCGGACCTGCGCGCGCACGGCGTCTCCGTCATCTTCGTCACCCACCGGCTCGAGGAGGCACGTGAGATCTGCGACCGCGTCACCGTCCTGCGCGACGGGCGCGGCGTCGGCACGCGCGATGTGCGCGATACCGGCGTCGACGACATGATCCGCCTGATGGTCGGGCGCACCGGCGAATCGCTGTACCGCCGGCCGGCCGGGCGACGCGTGACCGGGCCGGTGCGGCTTGCCGTGCGCGGGCTGGTCCGCCGCGCCCGCGGCCAGCGTGCCGCGCCGCCGCCGCCTCTCGATCTCGAGGTGCGGCAGGGCGAGATCGTGGGCCTCGCCGGCCTGGTCGGCGCCGGGCGCACGGAGCTGGCCCGGGCGATCTTCGGCGCCGACCCGGTGCTGGCCGGTCGGATCGAGATCGACGGCGGGCCGGTCTCGATCCGCTCGCCGCGCCAGGCGATCCGGGCCGGCATCGGCCTGGTGCCGGAGGATCGCAAGCAGCAGGCGCTGTTCCTCTCGCAGGCGGTGCGGACGAATTTTTCGATCGCCGCGCTCGCGCGCTTCCTCCGGCTCGGCGTCTTCGTCTCCGAGCGGGCCGAGGCGCGGGAGCTCGACCGGTTCCGCCGCAGCCTGCGCATCCGCATGCGCGACGGGTCGCAGGGCGTGCGCGATCTCTCCGGCGGCAACCAGCAGAAAATCGTGCTGGCCCGTTGGCTGGCGCTGCAGCCGCGCGTGCTGATCGTGGACGAGCCGACCCGCGGCGTCGACATCGCCGCCAAGGCCGACGTGCACGAGCTGCTGCACGAGATGGCGGCAAGCGGCATCGCCATCCTCGTCATCTCGTCCGAGCTGAACGAGATCCTGGCGGTCAGTGACCGGATCGTGACGATGCGCGAGGGCCGCGTCACCGGCGCGCTGCCTGCCGCCGAGGCAACGCAGCCGGGCCTGCTCGCGCTGATGGCGCTGGACCAGGCGCGCGCGGCATGACCAGCCGGACGAACGGACCCTGGCGCGGGCGCGCCGGCCGCGCCCGCCGCGATGGCGCCCCACCCTGCCGACCGCCCGGGCCGGCGGCGCACCGGAGCAAGCTGGATGTCCGAGCAGACGGTCGCTGAGTCACCGCCGCTGCGGCGCGGGGTCGATCCGGTGGCGCTGCTCGGCCGGCTGGCGCCGCTCGTGTTTCTGCTCGCGCTGATGGCCTTCTTCGCGATCGCCGAGCCGCGCTTCCTCTCCGAGCTCAACCTGTTCAACGTCATGCGCCAGATCTCGATCACCGGCCTGATCGCGCTCGGCATGACCTTCGTCATTCTGACCGGCGGCATCGACCTTTCCGTGGGATCGGTGCTGGCCTTCGCCGGGCTGGTCGCGGCGGCACTGGCCAAGGGGAGTGCCGCGAACAGCCTGTCGCTCGACGCGTCGCAGGCGGTCGGCTACGGACCCGCGATCGCGGCACTCGCCGCGGTTGCGATCGGGCTCGGTGCCGGGCTGCTGCAGGGACTGGCGATCACCACGCTCGACGTGCCGCCCTTCGTGGTGACGCTGGGCGGGCTTTCCGCTTTCCGCGGCGCGGCGTTGCTGTTCTCGGGCGGCGGTCCGATCAGCGGCTTCGATGCCGCCTACCGGTTCTGGGGTCAGGGGAAGATCGGCCCGGTCCCGGTGCCGGTGATCCTGTTCCTCGGCTGTGCCGCGTTCTGCCACGTCGTGCTGCGGCACACGCGCTACGGACGGCACGTCTATGCGGTGGGCGGCAACCCGGAGGCGGCCCGGCTGTCCGGCCTGCCGGTCAGGGCACTGACGCTCAGCGTCTACGTCATCGTCGGCCTGTTCGCGGGCCTGGCCGGGTTCGTGCTGTCGTCGCGGCTCAATTCCTCCGAGGCGGTGGCCGGCATCGGCTACGAGCTGACGGTGATCGCCTCCGTCGTGATCGGCGGCACCAGCCTGTTCGGCGGCATCGGCAGCATCGCCGGCACCGTGGTTGGCGCCATGCTCATCGGCGTGCTGATCAACGGCCTCGTGCTGATGGACGTCTCGCCGTACATCCAGCAGATCATCATCGGGGTGATCATCGTGCTCGCCGTCGCCTTCGACCGCTTCGTCAAGGGACGGCGGCGGCTGTGAGCGCGCGGCGCGTTCGGCGCGAAAGCCGCACGCGCTGGCGTCGGGATCGTCGCGCGCCGGATCAGTCTGCGCTACCGCGCCCGGCCGCGAAGCAAGATGCGCGAGCAGCCGCGCCACCGCCGCCTGCGCCGCCTCGACCGGCCAGTAGTGGCGGATGCGGCCGCTGTAGCTGAAATGCCGCAGCACGCGCTGCTCGGCCGCGTCGCCGTGGTAGTGCGATCGCCAGTGCCGCGGATCGGTCAGCATCACCTGCTCCATCGCCGCGACCGACCCACTCGGCGTGCCGCCGGGCAATGATCCCAGGCGGATGCCCATCACGCCTCAGTCTCGCGGATGTCTGCGGTCGGATCACGGGGCGGGCGTCGCCTTGAACGGATCCTGGCAGGGACAGGCGCAGTCGGGCGCACCATCGCCGGCGAATCCGTTGCTATTCCGCACCGATATCGCCTATCGTCGCTCCGGCCATCGGGGATGCGGGGGATGAGCTTCGCCGACACGGGACCGGCCGGCCCGGCCGGCGTCGCGGTATATCACCGCGGCAGCCGCGAGCACCGCCTGCTCGATCTCGCGGGCCTGCTGCACGACGCCGCGGCGGGCGAGGCGTCATGGGACGATGCCGGCGACCGGTTGCGGCGCGCTATCGATGCCGACACCGCGACGCTCTGGATCGGCGACCCCCGGGCCGGCCGGGTCGAGACCCTGTTTCGATCGGCCATTCCCGACGCCGCCGTCGCCCCCTATGTCGAGCATTTCCACGCCTTCGATCCCTGGGTGGCGGCGTGTGCCCCGCCGGCGGGGGGCGGCGTCCGCGTCGCGCCGGGTGCCTGCTTCGGGCAGGATCTCGTGCCGCTGGCCGACTACGCCGAGAGCGCGTTCTATCGTGACTACGCGCGCGGCATCGGCCTTTATCACGCGGTGGGCGTGATCATGCCGCTCGGCGGCGGCACCATGGTGGCGCCGCTCGGGCTGCACCGCCCGCGGGCAGGCCGACCGTTCTCGGACGCCGAACGCCGCCTGCTGACGGCGCTGCTGCCGCATCTGCGGGGTGCCTTGCGGCTGCACCGGCATCTGCGCGACGTCGGCAAGGGGCTGGCGGCGCTGGATGCGATGCCGCTGGCCGCCTTCGTCCTGAACGCGTCGCGGCACCTCGGCTACGCCAATGAGGCGGCCGCCCGGCTCGCCGCCGCCGGGGACGGGGTGCGGCTGGTGCGCAGCGGGCCGCCGCCGGACGCGCCGCTGCAACTGGTGGCCGCACGGGCCGCAGACGGCGCGGCCCTTGCCGCGCTGGTGCGCCGGGCGGCCATGCAGGGCGAGACGGTGGGGCTCCGGCTTGGCCGCGCCGCCGGTCGGGCGGCGCCGGCGCTCTGCGCCCTGGCCACGCCGCTGCACGGCCGGGCCGCCGCCGCGGGCGGCGCGATCCGGCGCGGCCGACTGTCGCCGCCCGCCGCGCTGCTGCTGATCCGGGACCCCGCGCCGGCGCGACCGGCGCCGGGCGTGCTCGCCGACCTGTTTGGCCTGACCCCGGCCGAGGCCGACATCGCCGCGACGCTTGCCGGTGGCCTGCGCGTCCAGGCGGTGGCGGCGGCGCGCGGCGTCGGAATTGAGACCGTGCGAAGCCAGGTGCGCGCGATCCTCGGCAAGACTGGTGCGACCAATCTGCGTGATCTGGAGCGGCTGCTGGCGGCGCTGCCGCAGCCGCTCCCGCCGCTTCGCTGATCGGGTGGCCTTGGATCAGCATTGACGCCGCGATGATCGCGCCGCCGGCGACCGTGGCGTGGTCGGCGCGCCGGCCGCCATCCGGCGGCCCTAGCGGATCTGCCAGTCGCCGACGTGATGGGCGATCAGCTCGAAGCCGCGCGCGCCGCTGTCGTGATAGTAGCTGGTCGTGAACACGCCCTTGCCGGTCAGGCCCTTGAACTTGCCGGTGCCACCGGTGAACGCCCAGCCATTGCTGTCCCAGGTGTAGAAGATGCGATCGCCATCCTTGTCGGTCTTGGCGCAACTGCCGGCATCGTCGAACTGATCGCCCGCCAGCCGGGCGTGGGAGACGCAGCGGAAGGTCAGCAGATCGAACGGCGCCTTGCCCTTGACCACACGGTCGAAGCCGTCGGCGTCGAGGATCATCGCCTTCGCGACTCCGCCATCGACGGTGCTGACGATGCGCTCGGTGACGTAGGCGTCGAATTCGGCATGGCCGGATCGTACGGCATCGGCCGCCAGCGCGCCGGACGCGGTCAGGGCGGAGACGCTGGCCGTCCCGATCGCTGCAAGGATGATTGCCGTTCGCATGTTGTGTCCTCCTGTCGCGCCGCCGCTCCCCGCTTTCTTGCGGGCCGCCCGATGCGGGCGAGGTGCGGCGGGTGCGCGGCGGAGCCGAGCGCAGCCGGCGCGAACCGTCATCACCAGAACGGGTGAAAACCCGGGCATGCGCGGGGGAACATGCGGGCGGCGGAGGGCCTGGCCACGAACACGGCAGCGCCCGCGGTGTTGTCAGGCGCCGCTGGCCGCCGCGTAGACCGCCAGCACGTCGCGCACCGCCGCGTGCAGCAGGGCCTCAGGCTGCGGCGGCACCGCGCCCTCCAGCACGCGCGGGTAAAGCGTCGGCAGATACTGGCTGATCAGCGTCTCCGGGATCGGCCGCGAAGCAAGATGCGCGAGCAGCCGCGCCACCGCGGCCTGCGCCGCCTCGGCCGGCCAGTAGTAGCGGATGCGGTCGCTGTAGCTGAAATGCCGCAGCACGCGCTGCTCGCCTGCGTCGCCGTGGTAGTGTGATCGCCAATGCCGCGGATCGGCCAGCATCACCCGCTCCATCGCCGCGACCAGCGAGTGTTCGTGCCAGTCGGGATCGAGCGCTGCCGCGATCGCGTCGAGCCCGTACAGGGCCTCGCGCAGCGCGAAGGTCAGGCCCGGCCCGACCTTGAGGATCGCGAAGCCGTCGCGCACCAGCGCCGCCAGCGCCGCTTGCGGCTGGTAGTCGGTGGAATGCGCCTCGAACACCAGGCCGGGCAGGCGGTCGAGGGAAGCGGCGAGTGCCACCGCCCGCTCGGGCCGGTAGATCACGACGTTGGCGTGGCCGAACTCGACGCCGGGCTGCACCACCAGCGCGATCACGCGCTCGAAGGCGGCGGCGAGCCCCGCCTCCGCGAAGGCGCGGCGATGCACCTCATGGGTCGCCAGCGCCGCCTCCGGCCGCGTCACCTCCAGTTCCTCGATCGCCTCCGTCGCACCGCCGGGCGTCGGTACCTCGGTGCCGATGATGTAGCGCGGCGCGGTCCCGGCCGCGCCCGCCGCCGCCTCTGCGACGCGGGCGAGCCGCGCCGCGCGTGCGGCGGTGACCGCGTCCGGCAATGCGGTCGGCTCGCCGGCGCAGCCCATGCTGCAATCGAGGTGGATCTTCTCGAACCCGGCTTCGGCGTAGGCGGCGACCATCGCCTCGGCGCGGCCCAGCGCCGCCTCGGCCGGCAGGGCGCGCCAGGGATTGGGGCCGAGATGGTCGCCGCCCAGGATCACCTGCGATCGCGGCAGCCCGACCCGGTCGGCGATCGCCAGCACCTGGTCGCGGAAGGCGGCCGGCGTCAGGCCGGTGTAGCCGCCCTCCTGGTTGACCTGGTTGCAGGTCGCCTCGATCAGCGCCGGGGCACTCGCAGCCTTCGCTTCGGTCAGCGCCGCCTCGATCACCAGTGGATGCGCCGAGCAGACCGAGGTCAGTCCCCGGCCGCGCCCGAGCGCGGCGAGCGGGTGCGCGCTCACTGGTGCACCTCCGGCTGCGCCGCGATCAGCGCGTCGAGTTCGGCGAAGCCGGCCGCGCCCTCCATCGGTCCGCGCACGCCGACCGTGCGCGCCCCGGCGGCGCTGGCGTAGCGCAGGCTCTCGGCGACGCCGCGCCCCAACGATCGGCAGGCGACGAAGGTGGCACCGAAGCAGTCGCCGGCGCCGGTCGGATCGATTTCGGTGGCGCGGAACGCGGGCATGCGGAGCGTCGTCTCACGGTCATGATAGCTGGCGCCGTCCGCACCGCGCTTGACCACGATCGCACTGACGCCGAGGCCGAGGATCTCGGCGATCGCCGCATCCTCGGTCTTCGCTTCGGTCAGCAGGGTCAGCTCCGGCCCGCTCGGCAGGAACAAGTCGCAGTGCCGCAGCATGAAATCGAGCGCCGCGCGGATCTCCGGCGCGCCGAGGATCTCCTTGCGGATGTTCGGGTCAAAGGACACCGTTCCGCCCGCCTCCCGTACCTGCCGTACCGCCGTCTGCGCGAGTGTGGCAATGGACGGCGCGAACAGCGACGAGCCCATCACGTGCAGATGCCCGCAGTCGCGCAGCAGCGCCTGCGCCGCGTCGTCGAGCGCGATCTGGCCGGCGGCGCTGTGGCGGATGTTGAACACGAAGTCGCGGTCGCCGCTCTCGCGGTAGCGGACGAAGGCGCTGCCGGTGACGCGGTCGGGATCGATGCGGATGGCGCTGACGTCGACGCCGTCGGCGCGCAGCCGCTCGACGTTGACGCGGCCGAAATCGTCGTCGCCGACGCAGGCGATGATGCCGCACGGATGGCCGAGCCGGCCGACCTGGTCGATGAAGATCGCCGGCGCGCCGCTCGGGTACGGGCCGATGAGCCGCAGCGGCGCCAGAAAGCCGCTGCCGCGGTCCTCCGCCATGATCTCCACCAGGATTTCCCCGAGGGTGGCGATTTTGCGCACGGTTTCCTCCCAGGCAGGCCAGGGGCCGCTCCGCCGCCCGATCCCCGCCGGGGCCGTACAGCCCCAGCCCCCAAGGCCTTTGAGTCCAGGGTTTCCAAAGGGCGACTGCCCTTTGGCGGGGTCCAGGGGCGGAGCCCCTGGCCTTTCCTACCTCACTCCGCCCACGATTTCACGATCCCGCGCCTGCGTAGTAAACCTCGCCCCCCGTGATCACCCCGACCCCCCGCCGCCTCTCGGGCGCCGCCGCGGCGGCTGGCCTGCTCGTCCGTGCCGCCTGGAAGCCGCCCGCCCGGCCGACCAGCTTGCCGGAGCGTCTCGCCATGATCGCCGCCGAGGCGGCGCCGCTGCATGCCCCCGTGGTCATCCACTGGGAGGATCACGCCATCCCCTACCTGGAGGCGGAGCACGACGAGGATCTGGCGACCGCGCTCGGCCTGGTGCATGCGCATTTGCGGCTGGGGCAGATGGAGATCATGCGCCGTCTTGCGCGCGGCCGGGTGGCCGAGATGGTTGGCCCGCTCGGGGTCGAGATCGACCGTGCCTTGCGCCTGTTCGATTTCGGCCGCGCCGTCGATGCGATCGTCGCCGGGCTCGATGCCGAGACGCGGCGCTGGGCCGAGGGCTTCCTGCGCGGGGTGAACCACCAGCTGATGCATGGACCGCGGCCGCATGAATGCGAGCTGCTTGGAATCGGGCGCGAACCGTGGACGCTGGCTGATCTGTTCACCACCGCCCGGCTCGCCGCCGTGGACGTGTCGTGGCTCGTGTTCGGGCGGCTGCTCCGGGCTCGCGGCCGCCTGGAGCGGGCCGAGTGGGAGGCATTGTGGCCGCTGCTGCTCGGCGCCGGTGCGCCGCCGCTCTGGCCGCCGGCGGGCGAGCCTGTGGAGGCCGACGATATTGCCGGGTTGACCGAGGCGGCGCTCGCGCGCGCGGCGCGCGGCGGCAGCAATTCCTGCGCCGTCGCCGGCAGCCGCACCGCCAGCGGTGCCGCGATGATCGCGAGCGACCCGCATCTCGGTCTTGCCTTGCCGAACACCTGGCTGATCGCCGGATTCAGTTCCCCCGGCTACAACGCGGTCGGGCTGATGCTGGCCGGCTTTCCGTTCGTGGCCCTCGGCCGCAACCGGTGGATCGGCTGGGGCGGCACCAGCCTGCATGCCGCGAGCAGCGAGCTGTACGACCTGTCCCGGGTCGCGGCGCGTGAGATCATCGAGCGGCGGGAGACGGTGCGGGTGCGCTGGGGCCGCGCCCGCCGGATCCGGCTGCGCGAAAGCCCGCTCGGCCCGGTGGTCAGTGACGGCCCGCTGCTGAAGAGCCGGGCGCCGCTGGCGCTGCGCTGGGTCGGACACGGCCCGAGCGACGAGATGGGCGCCATGCTCGCGGTCGCGCGCGCCCGGGACTGGACGGACTTCCGCGCCGCGTTGCGCGGCTTCGCCGTGCCCGGCCAGACCATGGTCTATGCCGATGCGCAGGGCCATGTCGGGCGCCTGACCGCCGCCCATCTTCCCCGTCGCGCCGCATCGCCGCCCCCCGATCTGGTTGCCGATCCGGGGCAGGCCTGGCCCCTGACCGGGCTCGCCACCAGCGACGAGCTGCCCTGCCAGGCCGATCCGCCGGAGGGGTTCGTGGTCTCGGCCAACGAGCGGCCGGACGGCGGCGACATCCCGGTCGGCTACTTCTTTTCCTCGGGCGAGCGGGCCCGGCGGATGCAGCGCCTGCTGGCGCGGCCGGAGCCGCTGACCGAGCCGGATCTGCGGCTGCTGCAGCGCGACGTCGCCCAGCCCGGAGTACTGCCTCTGCGCGACCTGCTGCTGAGCCGCGCCCCGGACGATCCGGCGACCGCCGCGGCGCGCGAGGTGCTGGCCGAGTGGGACGGGCGCTACGCCGGCGATGCCGCGGGGCCGGTAGCGTTCGAGGCGCTGCTCGCAACCGTCGCGCAGGGGCTGCGCCGCCGCCATCTCCTGGCGCCGTATCAGGCGGTCTGGATCACCCGCGCGCTGGTCACCCGCGACATCCTGCAGGCGCCGCCGCAGACGCTGACGCACCTGATCGGGCGCGGCATGCGCGAGGCGACACGGGCGCTGCGGCGCGACCGCGTCTGGGGCCGCATGCATCGCTTCCGGGTCGCGCATCATTTCGCCGCCCTGCCGGTGATCGGCCGCCGCTACGTCTTCGCCCGCTTCCCCGGCGAGGGCGGCAGCGAGACGCTGTACAAGACCGGCCATCCGCTGACCGCGTCGCGCCATGCCATCGGCTTCGGCTCCTGCGCCCGCCACGTCTCCGACCTGGCCGATCCCGACGCCAACCGCTTCGTGCTGTTCGGCGGCCAGGACGGCTGGCTCGGCAGCGCCAACGCCACCGACCAGGTGCCGCTCTGGCGCACCGGCGGCATGATCACGGTGCCGCTCCGGGCAGAGACCGCGCGCGCGCGCTTCGGCCATCGCACCGTGCTGCGGCCGGCCGGATGAGCTGGGTTTTCCGCGGGCGGGCCGCCGCGCCGGGCGGAATGGCGCGTTGCCGCCGGACGGCGTGCTCGACCTGACCCCTACGCTGCGGCGGCTGGCGGCGCGGCGCCTGGCCGCGCTCGATTGCATGGACCCGGCCGGGGCGCAGGCGCTGCAACTGCGCGCGCTGCTGCGCCGCGCGAGCCGCACCCGCTTCGGCCGTGCGCACGGCTTCGCCGCGATCGACAGCGTCGCGGCCTTCCAGGCCTGTATTCCTGTCCGCGGTTACGAGGCGTTCTGGCGGGAATGGTGGCAGCCCGCCTATCCCGTGCTGCGCGACGTGACCTGGCCGGGACGCATTCCCTATTTCGCCTACAGTTCCGGCACCACCGGCGACACCACCAAGCGCATCCCGGTCAGCCGCGCCATGCTGCGCGCCAACCGTCGCGCCGCGCTGCTCACGCTGTATTTTCACCTCGCCAACCGGCCGGACAGCCGGGTGCTGGCGGGCACCAGCTTCCTGCTCGGCGGCAGCACCGCGCTGGAACGGCTTGCGCCCGGCGTCCATGGCGGCGATCTTTCCGGTATCGCAGCGGTCGAGGTGCCGCGCTGGGCCCGTCCCCGCACCTTTCCGCCGCCGGACCTGGCCCTGATCCCGCAATGGGACCGCAAGATCGCGGCGCTGGTGCCGGCCTCGCTGCGCGAGGACGTGCGCAGCCTCTCCGGCACGCCGAGCTGGATGCTCCCCTTCTTCGACCGGCTCGCCGCCGCGCATCCCGACCGCCCGCGCCGCCTTGCCGCCTTCTTCCCCGATCTCGAGCTGCTCGTGCACGGCGGCGTCGCCTTCGCCCCCTATCGCGACCTGTTCGCCCAATGGCTCGCCGGCGGCCATGCCGAGACCCGCGAAGTCTATGCCGCGAGCGAGGGCTTCATCGCCGTCGCCGACCGCGGCCCGGACCAGGGCATGCGGCTGCTGCTGGACAATGGCCTGTTCTACGAATTCGTCCCCGCCGATCGCGCCGATGATCCCGAAGCACCGCGGCACTGGATCGCCAATGCCGAGACCGGGGTGAACTATGCGCTGATCGTCTCCAGCAATGCCGGGCTCTGGGCCTACCGGCTGGGTGACACGGTCACTCTTCTCACGCTGGACCCGCCGCGCCTGCTGATCACCGGCCGCACCGCCTACATGCTCTCCGCCTTCGGCGAACACCTGATCGGCCGCGAAATCGACGATGCCATCGCCGAAGCGGCCGCCGCGAGCGCAACCGGGGTCGCCGACTACGCGGTCGGCGTCATCTACCCGCACCCGGGGGAGCCGCGCGGCGGCCACCTCTTCATCGTCGAACTCGCCGGCGGTACGGCCGATCCGGCAGCCTTCGCCGCCACGCTGGACGCGGCGCTGAAACGTCAGAACGAGGACTACACCGCCCACCGCGCCGGCGACGTCGCCATGCTGCCGCCACGCGTGCATTTCGCCGCGTCCGGGACGTTCGCAGAATGGATGCGGCGACGCGGACGACTCGGCGGACAGAACAAGGTGCCGCGAATCATCAATGACGCGATGCTGTTCGCGGATCTTCGGGGGTTTGCCGGGGAATCGGTGGTTAAGGCAGGCAAGGAAGAATAAGGGCAGGGGACAGTCGTCCCCTGCACCCCTTTCACTTCAGGCCACGCAGTTGGGGGAGAAAGTGCCCATGGACGAGAGCGGTGCGCGCTACCCGGATCCGGCAATCGAAATCCTGCACCCGAGCTTCGCACAATACCGGCTGTTCAATGCGAGCGTGGAACGGCTCGCCACCGGGTGCCGCTGGTGCGAGGGACCGGTCTGGTTCGGCGACGGACGCTTCCTGCTGTGGAGCGACATCCCGGGCAACCGCATGCTGCGCTGGGACGAGGAGACCGGCACCGTCAGCACCTTCCGCCGGCCGTCCGGCTACAGCAACGGCAACACGCGCGACCGGCAGGGACGACTCGTCACCTGCGAACATGGCGGCAGGCGGGTCAGTCGCACTGAATACGACGGCACGATCACCACGCTGGCCGACCGCATCGACGGCAAGCGGCTCAACTCACCCAATGACGTGGTGGTGAAATCCGACGGCTCGATATGGTTCACCGACCCGCCCTTCGGCATCGCCGGCGATTACGAGGGTGACAGGGCCGAGGCCGAAACCCCGGCCGCCGTCTACCGCATCGACCCGGCGACCGCCGCCGTCCGGGTGGTCGCCGACGACCTCGCCGGGCCGAACGGGCTCGCCTTCTCGCCCGACGAGCGGATCCTCTACATCGTTGAATCCCGCGCGCAGCCGCGACGCATCCGTGCCTACGACGTGAGCGGCGAGGGCGACCGGCTGGCCGGCGGCCGCGTCTTCATCGAGGCCGGGGACGGCACGCCGGACGGCTTCCGCGTCGACACCGACGGCAATCTCTGGGCCGGCTGGGGCATGGGCCGGCCGGAGCTGGACGGCGTCATGGTGTTCAACCCGGGCGGCGCGCCGATCGGCCGCATCGCGCTCCCGGAACGCTGCGCCAATCTCTGCTTCGGCGGGCGCAAGCGGAACCGGCTGTTCATGGCGGCCAGCCACTCGGTCTACGCCCTGTATGTCAACGCAAGCGGCTGCCAGGGTGGCTGACCGGCGGCCGGCCTCGGCCCGTTGAACACCGGCCGATGCCGGCGCATATCGCGGCCGGTCCGAGAACGCGGGAGACACACCGGATGAGCGGCACGGCGGAATCGACGGCAGCCGGGGCGGAACGGCACGAATTCAGCGCCGAGGTCGGCAGGCTGCTCGATCTCGTCGTCCATTCCCTCTATTCGGACCGCGAGATCTTCCTGCGCGAGCTGGTCGCCAATGCCGCCGACGCGACCGATCGCCGGCGCTTCGAAGCCCTGACCAACCAGGCGATCAACGCCCCGTCCGACCCCAAGATCCGGATCCTGCCGGACAAGCCCGGGCGCACGCTCACCATCGCCGATGCCGGGATCGGCATGAGCAAGTCGGAGCTCGCGGACAATCTCGGCACCATCGCCCGCTCCGGCACGCGCGCCTTCGGCCAGAGCCTCGCGGCCGCCGCTGCCGAGGGCGAGAGCCGCGACATACCGGGTCTGATCGGCCAGTTCGGCGTCGGCTTCTATTCCGCCTTCATGGTCGCCGACCGCGTCGAGGTCACCTCCCGCCGCGCCGGCAGCGATGAGGCCTGGCGCTGGGAGTCGCAGGGGAGTGGCGAGTTCACGCTCGCGCCTGCCGAGCGCGAGGAACCGGGCACCGAGATCGTCCTGCATCTGAAGCCCGACGCCGACGAGTATCTCGATCCGGTCCGGCTGGAGGCGATCGTCCGCAAATGGGCCGATCACGTCACCATCCCGATCACCATCGCCCGCGACGGCAAGGACGTCGCCGCGAATGAGGGCACCGCGGTCTGGCGCAAGCCGAAGGCCGAGGTCACCGAGCAGTCATACAACGAATTCTATCGCCATCTCGGGCATCTGTTCGACACGCCCTGGGCGACGCTGCACTGGCGGGCCGAGGGCTCGCTCGAGTTCTTCGCGCTGCTGTTCATTCCCGGCTCGCGCCCCTTCGACCTGCTCGAGGGCGACCGCAAGTCGCACGTGCGCCTGCATGTGCGGCGGATGTTCATCACCGACGACGCCGAGCTGCTGCCGGCCTGGCTGCGCTTCGTGCAGGGCGTCGTCGACACCGAGGATTTACCGCTCAACGTCTCGCGCGAGATGCTGCAGGCGACGCCGGTGCTGGCGCGCATCCGCCGCGCCGTCACCAACCGCGTGCTCTCCGAGCTCAAGACCCGCGCCAAGGACGAGAAGGAATATGCCGGGTTCTGGGAGAATTTCGGCCCGGTGCTGAAGGAAGGCATCTGGGAGGACAGCGAGCACCGCAAGGAGTTGTCCGCCCTGCTGCGTTTCCGCTCCTCCGCCGTCGAGGGTTGGACCGGGCTTGCCGACTACGTCGCGCGCCTGAAGCCGGCGCAGGACGCGATCTACTACCTTGCAGGCGATGATGCCGCGGCACTCGCCGCCTCGCCGCAGCTCGAAGGCTATCGCGCGCGCGGGCTGGAGGTGCTGCTGCTCGCCGATCCGGTCGACACGTTCTGGCCGGAGCGGCTCGACGAATACGAGGGCCGCAAGCTGCGCAGCATCACCCAGGCGAGCGAGGACCTCTCCAAATTCGCGCCGGAGCAGCCGGCCGGCGAGGCGGCCGATGTCACGCGCCTGGTGCTGAAACTCAAGGAGGCGCTTGGCGGCGAGGTGTCCGACGTGCGCGCGACCGACCGCCTGGTGGACAGCGCGGTGGTGCTCGCGGCGCGGGAGAGCGGCCCCGATTTGTCGATGCAGCGGCTGCTGCGCCGGTCCGGCCGCGCCCTGCCGGCGGCGCCGCCGGTGCTGGAGATCAATCCGCGCCACGCGCTGATCCGGGCGCTGGCGGTGCGGGCGGAGACCGAGTCCGATCTCGCCGAGCCGGCCCGCACGCTGCTTGATCTCGCGCACGTGCAGGAAGGCGAGACGCCGAAAGACCCGGCCGCGTTCGCGCGGCGCGTTGCGGCGGCGCTGGCCGCAGGGCTTGCCTGAGCACGCCAAGGAGTGCGCCAGGCGACACACGTCCTGACCATCGCGACTCGCGGGCGGGGGCTGGCCGAGATCACGGCCCCGGTCTGCACCTGGCTTGCCGGGCAGCGCATCGAGACCGGCCTGCTGACGCTGTTCTGCCGGCACACCTCCGCTTCGCTGCTGGTGCAGGAGAACGCCGATCCCGACGTGCGCGCCGATCTGGAGGCGTTCTTCGTGCGGCTCGCGCCCGACGGTGATCCCCGCTACCGGCATGACGCGGAGGGGCCGGACGACATGCCGGCGCATATCCGTGCCGCATTGACGACGACGCAGCTTGCTCTGCCGGTGATCGAGGGGCAGCCGGCGCTTGGCACGTGGCAGGGGATCTATCTGTTCGAGCATCGCAGCGCGCCGCACCGGCGAAGCGTGGTGCTGCACGTGATGGGGGAATAAGCGCGAGCGCCCGCCGTCGGGCGCCCGGGCAGGGCGCCGGCGCTCCGTCGCGTCCGGACGTGCGCGCCAGCGGGGGTTCAGGGTTTCTCGCGCGGCGGGGCGCTTGCCGAAGCGGCGGCGGGGCGGCCATGGATGGCGGACGGTCCGGGTCGAGCACGCGCTTCTCGGACGCGAAAGGGGGAGACATCTATGCGGCGTTCTCGCGTTCTGCCTGGGCTCCTTGGTCTGCTGCTGCTCGCCTGCATGCCGGCGGCACATGCGGCCGGATCAGCCGTTCTGAGCGTGTACGGCGCCGGAACGCTGGCGGTGCCGTTCCGCCAGCTTGACGCGCTGTTCGAACGGCAGCACCCCGACGTCACGGTGCAACCGGAGTTCGGCGGCAGCGTCATGATGGCGCGACGAATCACGGATCTGCATCACCGGGCCGACATACTGGGCGTCGCGGATTACCACGTGATCCCGAAATACCTGTTCGCCGACGCCGGCCGGCCGGCCTATGCCGACTGGTATGCCGGGTTTGCCGGCAACGCGATCACCTTCGCCTACACCGACAAGAGCAAATACGCGAGCGAGGTCACGCCGCAGAACTGGTACCGGCTGCTGGCGAAGCCAGGGGTCGCGATCGGTCGCTCGAACCCGGATACCGATCCGTCGGGCTATCAGACGCTGCAGATGCTGAGCCTGGCGGCGAAAGCCTACTCGGACCCCGACCTGGCGACCGCAATTCTCGCCAACGCTCCGCCAGGCAATATGCGCGACACGGAAACCTCGCTGATCTCGGCGCTGCAGCTCGGCCAGATCGACTATCTGGCGATCTACCGCTCCGACGCGATCCAGCACGGACTCGACTATATCCAGCTGCCGGCCGCAGTCGATCTCAGCGATCCCGGCGACGCAAAGCTGTACGCGGCCGGAATCGCGCACACGAAGAATGGCGATCTGGCGGGCAAGCCGATCGTCTACGCCGTGACGATTCCGACCAACGCGCCGCAGCCTGCACTGGCGGCGCAATACGTCGCCCTGCTGCTCAGCCCGGCCGGGCAGCGGATCATGGCGCAGAACGGTTTTCGCAGCATCGCTCCGGCGATCGGCGTCAACCAGGCGAAAATGCCGCCTGACATCCGGGATGCGGTGAAGCCCTGGCCGGCATGGTAAGCCGCCTCGGTCGCGGCGCTCGTCATGGCGCCGGAAAGGAGCGCTATGCGATCCGCCGATCTGCTTGCCGACGCGTCCGTCGCCTCCGGCCCCTCGCGTCCGCGCTGGCCGGCTGCCATGGCACGCCCGAGCGGCGTGATGCTGGTATCCTGGTTCCTCGGCAGTGTGCTGCTCGCATTCATCGTCGTGCCGCTGCTCGGGCTGGCGATCAGCCAGTCCGGCGCCAGCCTGGTGCATGTCGCGGCGCTCCCGGAGGTGCGGAACGCGATCCTGCTGAGTTTCGCCTCGGCGCTGCTCGCGACCTCGGTTGCGGCGCTGATCGGTGTGCCGCTGGCTTATGCGCTGGCGCATGCGACCTTCCCCGGCCGCGGGATCGTGGCGGCCATCGTCGATATTCCGCTCGCCGTGCCGCATACCGTTGCCGGCATCGCACTGCTCTTCGCCTTCGGGCGACGGGGCATCTTCGGTGCGCCGGCCGAGGCGTGGCTCGGGCTGCGATTCTGGGGCACCGTCGCCGGCATCGTCATCGCCATGCTGTTCGTCTCCGTGCCCTACACGGTCAGCGCGGCGCGCATCGGGTTCGAGTCGGTCGATCCGCGACTGGAGAAGGTGGCGCGCACGCTCGGCATGGGGGCGTGGCGCGTGCTGTGGCACGTGACGCTGCCCCTGGCCTGGCGGAGCATCGCCACCGGCCTGATCCTGACCTGCGCGCGGGCGATCAGCGAATTCGGCGCCGTGGTGATTCTGGTCTACTATCCGATGACGGCGCCGGTGAAGATCTATGAGCTGTTCCTGCGCTTCGGGCTGAACGAGGCGGCGGCGATGGCGACGCTGCTGCTGGCGCTGTCGCTGATACTGCTGATCCTGTTCCGCTGGCTGGCGCAGGGACAGGGCAGGGCATCCGGATACGGGAGATGAATCGACCGGTCCTCGCGGTCGAGGACGTGTCGCTTGGATTGGGTGCTTTTTCGCTGCGCAACGTCTCCCTGGCGCTGGCACCTGGCGAGGTCCTGACACTCCTGGGTCCGAACGGCGCCGGCAAATCCGTCACGCTGGAAACCATCGCCGGTTTCCATCGCCCGCGCGCCGGACGCATCGTCATCGGCGGACGCGACGTGACGTCGCTGGCGCCGGAGCGGCGACGTGTCGGCCTGATGGTGCAGAATTACGGGCTCTTCCCGCATCTGACGGTGGCGGCCAACGTCGCGTTCGGGTTTGTCGCATGCGGGCGCGCACGGCGCCCCGACGGCGCCGATGTCGCGCGTCTGCTGACCCGCTTCGGCATCGATCACCTCGCGGCCCGGCTGCCGCGGGACCTCAGCCCCGGCGAGAAGCAGCGCACCGCGCTGGCCCGCGCCCTGGCCAGGCAGCCCGAGATCTTTCTGTTCGACGAGCCTTTCTCGGCGCTCGACGCCCGCACGCGGGACACGCTGCGCGAGGAGCTGCGCGCCTTTCTGCGCGAGGCCGCGGTTCCCGCCATTTTCGTCACGCACGACCAGGCGGATGCGACCGTGCTCGCCGATCAGGTCGCCATCATGGACCGCGGGCGGATCGTGCAGGCGGGCCCGGTGGCCGAGGTGTTTCGCGCCCCGGCCAACAGCTTCGTCGCCGACTTTACCGGCGTGGAGAACCGCCTGCCGGGTCGCGTGGTGAGCCGCGCCGGCGGGCGGTGGCAGATTGCGATCGGCGACAGGCTCCTGCAGGCGGATGCCCCGAGCCTGGCCGCGGGCACGGCGGATGTTTTCCTCTGCATCCGAGGCGAGGATGTTGCCCTGCGGTCACCCGGCGAACCGGCTTCGGACCTCTCCACCGGCAACCGCCTGACGATGCGGGTGGAACGCGTGATCGGCCTCGGCGCGCTGTGCCGGGTTGTCCTCGATGGCGGGTTCCCGCTGATCGCCTGTCTGACCCGGCGTGCGGCGCGCGATCTCGGCCTGGTGCCGGGCGGCCACGCTGTCGTCGAGATCGAACCGGAATCGATCCATCTTCTCGCAGGCTGAGCGGGGATCCACTTCCGGTCGCATGAGCGCGCCATTGGACGACCGCGCGACGCGACGAGCGCGCGGGGCGCTCCGGTCGTCGCTCGCCGCCGAAGCTGCTGGTCCCCGTTCCGGCGCGATCCGCCCGTGCGCGCCGTCGCGGAAGCGGCGGCCCTACTGGCGAATTTGCTCCCCATTGCGCAGCTTCGACATTCGCGCCCGCGCTCCCAGCGCCTCCTCGATCCGCAACCCCTCGTTCCACTTCGCCATCCGCTCGCCGCGCGCGAACGATCCCACCTTGAGCTGCCCGACCCCCCAGCCGACCGCGAGGTGCACGATGGTCACGTCCTCGGTCTCGCCCGATCGCGCCGACACGATTCCCGTCATGCCGCAGTCCCGTGCTGCCTGCCACGCCGCGCGCGTCTCGCTCAGCGTGCCGCGCTGGTTCGGCTTCAGCAGCACCGCGTTGACCAGGCCGCGCGCCGCCGCCTGCCGCACCCGCGCCGCATCCGTCACCAGCAGATCGTCCCCCACGACCTGCACCCGGTCGCCGACCGCTTCGGCGAACGCCGCAAACCCCTCGGCATCGTCCTCGGCCAGCGGGTCCTCGACCGAGACGATCGGATACCGTTCCACCCAGCCGGCAAGCAGCGCCACCATCTGGTCCGTCGTGAGCTCGCGTCCCTCGAGCCGCAACCGATAAAGCCCCGCCCGCCCGAACGCCGACGCGGCGACGTCGAGCGCGATCCCGACCTCGGCGCCCGGCTGCAGCCCGGCCCGCTCGATCGCCCGCACCAGCATCTCCAGCGCCTCCTCATTGGCGCGGAAATCCGGCCACCATCCGCCCTCGTCGGCGACGCCGGCCAGGCGCCCGGCCTCGCGCATCAGCGCTCCGGCGGCGCGGTACACCTCCGCGGTCCATTCCAGTGCCTCGGTGAAGCGCTTCGCCGCCGGGCAGACGATCAGGAAGTCCTGCACGTCGACGCGGCCGCCGGCATGCGCGCCGCCGCCGAAAATCTGGATCTGCGGCAGCGGCAATTGCACCGCCGCCTCGCCGCCGAGATGGCGCCAGAGCGGCAGCCCGGCCGCCGCGGCCGCGGCCTGCGCCGCCGCCATCGACACCGCGACCAGCGCATTTGCGCCGAGCCGCGTCTTCTGCGCCGTGCCGTCCAGCGCGATCAGCGCCGCGTCCACGCCGTCCTGGTCCGCCGCATCCAGTCCGCGCAGCGCCGCGGCGATCTCGCCGTTCACGTGCCCGACCGCCCGCGCCACACCAAAGCCGCCAAAGGCCGCGCCGCCGTCGCGCAGATCGACCGCCTCGCCCGAGCCGGTGGAGGCGCCGGCCGGCGCGATCGCCCGTCCGACCGCGCCGCCGGCGAGATGCAGCTCCGCCTCGACCGTGGGACGGCCGCGGCTGTCCCACACCTGCCGGCCGCGCACGGCCGCGATGGCGGTCGGGATCACGCCGGCACCCCACGTCGCCGCAATTCCGCCACCCATGCTGCCCGCACCTCGCCCAAGCGCGCGACCGGCGCAGCCAGCAGCGCCCGGGCAACCCGGCGCACGCTGGCCTTTTCCGCCGCCTCGGTCAGGTATTCGACGGGCGACTTGCCGTCGACCCGTGCCAGCATCAGCCCGGGCAGCAGGTGCGCCGCCCGCTCTTCGAGCGTCGCCGGCTCCTCCCAGGCGATGCAGGCGCGATGCGCCGTGGCCAGCGCGTCGAAGCAGCCGAGCATCGCCGGCGCCGCCCGCGGCACCCGAAGGCATTTCAGCAGCAGATGGTTGAGGCAGAAGGCGAGGTCGAAGGCCGGATCGCCCCACCAGGCGCATTCCGCGTCGAGGAACAACGGGCCGTCCGGCCCGACCAGGATGTTCTTCGGGCTGACATCGCCATGCACCAGCGCGCGGTGTGTCGCGGCGGTCGTCTCGGCGAGGCCAAGCAGCGCCGCCGCGCGATCCGGATGCGCCCGCGCCGTCGCCAGCAGATACGGCTCCAGCCGGATCGCGTGGAAGATCGCATCGGTCGGAAACCGCGCCGCCGTCTCGGCCGGCGTCGCCGCGCTGGCCGCATGGATCCGGCCGAGCGCGCCGCCGACGGCGGCGGCGAAGCCAGGATCGGCGCGGCCGGCCAGCAGCTCGGCCTTCCACAGCGGGTAACGCTCCGGGGGCAGATACTCCATGAGCAGCACGCCGCCGGCGTCATCGCTCCCCAGCACGCGCGGCGCCGCGGCGCCGGCCGCCTGCAGCCACCGCGCCTCGTAGCGGTTGCGCGCGACCGGCGCGTACCACTCCGCCGCAACGTTCAGCTTGGCCAGCGCCTGCTTGGCGCAGATCGGTCCGCCCGGCAGGTCGATCCGCCAGATCTCGGAGGACACGCCGCCGGTCAGCCGCGCTCCCGTCGCCCCCGCATTCGGCGCCAGCCAGCCATGCCGCCGCAGCGCCGCCAGGATCGCCGCCGGCGGCACGGCACCGCGATCATCCTGCGCCGGAATCGCGGTCACCAGGCGCAACCCCCACTCGCCGCACTTGCCGCACGGGCAGTCGCCATCTCACCGAGCCTCCAGGGCGACGTCCACGAATTGATCGAACGCACCCTCCTGCACCATCGCGGTGATCGCCGCCAGGTCCGGTGCGAAATGCCGGTCGGTGTCGTAGCGCGGCACGCGCGCGCGGATCAGCGCCATCGCCGCCTCGATCGGTTGGGAACTGCGCAGCGGCCGCTGGAATTCCAGGCCCTGCGCCGCGGCCAGCAGCTCGATGCCGGCGATGCCGGCCACGTTCTCGGCGATCTCGCCGAGCCGGCGGGCGGCGAAGGTCGCCATGCTCACGTGGTCCTCCTGGTTGGCCGAGGTCGGCAGGCTGTCCACGCTCGCCGGATGCGCCAGGCTCTTGTTCTCCGACGCGAGCGCCGCGGCCGTGACATGCGCGATCATGAAGCCGGAGTTCAGTCCCGGCTCCGCCACCAGGAACGGCGGCAGGCCGGAGATCGAGGCATCGATCAGCATGGCGATCCGCCGCTCCGACAGCGCGCCGATCTCCGCCGCCGCGATCGCCAGCTGGTCGGCCGCCATCGCCACCGGCTCGGCATGGAAATTCCCGCCCGAGACCACCTCCGCCGATGCACCGTCATCCCCGGCGAGAACCAGCGGATTGTCGGTGACCCCGTTCGCCTCGATCCGCAGCGTCTCCGCCGCATGCCGCAGCTGATCGAGCGCCGCGCCCATCACCTGCGGCTGACAGCGCAGCGAATACGGATCCTGCACCCGATCGCAGTGCGGGCCCTGGTGGCTGGCATTCACCGCACTGCCCGCGAGCAGGCGGCGCAGCTCCGCGGCAACCGCGATCTGCCCCTGTTGCCCGCGCAATGCGCTGATGCGCGCGTCGAACGGGCGGTGGCTGCCCTTCACCGCCTCCACCGCAATCGCCCCGGCGAGGAGTGCCGCCCGGAACACCGTCTCGATCGCGAACAGCCCGGCCAGCGCCAGCGCCGTCGAGACCTGCGTCCCGTTGATCATCGCCAGCCCTTCCTTGGCGGCGAGCGCCATCGGCGCCAGTCCCGCCCGGGCCAGTCCCTCCGCCGCCGGCCGGATCATGCCCTCGATCCGCACCGACCCGATTCCAAGCAGCACGCCGCAGAGATGCGCCAGCGGCGCCAGGTCGCCCGAGGCGCCGACCGACCCCTTGCTCGGGATCACCGGCCAGACTTCCGCGTGGTAGAGCGCGAGCAGCGCCTCGACCAGCGCCGGCCGGACGCCGGAGGCGCCGACCGCGAGGCTTGCCGCCTTCAGCGCCAGCACCAGCCGCACCACGCGATCCCCGAGCGGCGCGCCCATTCCGGTCGCATGTGACAGGATCAGGTTGCGCTGCAATGCCGCCAGATCGGCCGGAGCGATCCGCTGTTGCGCCAGCCGCCCGAACCCGGTGTTGACGCCGTAGACCGGCTCGTCCCGTCGCGCAATCGCCTCGATCACCTCGCGCGAATGCTGCATCCGGGCGCGATTCGCCGCCCGCAGCGTGAGCGGCACGGTCGCATCATGGATGCGGCGGAGGATCGCCAGGTCGAGATCCCTATCGCCGATCGCGACGACATCGTGCATGCCCGGCTCGCCCCCATGCCGGCGACAGGCCGGCGGGACGGGATTCAGCCGTCCGCGGGCGGGGCGCGCAAGACCCGGACCGGCGGTGGACACACCTCCCAGCCGGCGCCCGCCGGAGCCGCGGCCCGGCGCGACGAGCGCAAGCGGCGGGACGGGGCCGGCGCTACAGGATCGCGCGTCCCGCAGCCAGGGCGAGGATCAGGAAGATCACGAAGACCACGATGAATATGAAGAACAGGATCTTGGCGATCCCGGCAGCGGCGGCCGAAATCCCCGTGAAGCCGAACAATGCGGCTATCAGGGAGATCACCAGGAAGAACAGCGCCCATTTCAGCATGCGATCCCACTCGCCTCCGAAGCTTCGTTGCTCGCCTAACGCGGTCGTGTCTGGGCAGTTGCGCCGCCAATCGGCAACCGGCGGAACTGCGCCGGACCGGCTGCCCGTGGAACCTCAGGCGCCGAGATAGGCGGCCACCACCGCCGGGTCGGCGGCCACCTGCGCCGCCGGCCCGTGCAGCGCGATCCGCCCCCGTTCCAGCACGTAGGCATAGTCGGCAATCGCCAACGCCGCCGAGGCATTCTGCTCCACCAGCAGGATCGTCGTCCCGCCCTCCCGCAGCGCCCCGATTACGGCGAACACCTCGTCGACGAACAGTGGCGCCAGCCCCATGCTGGGCTCGTCCAGCAGCAGCAGGCGCGGGGCCCCCATCAGCGCCCGGCCGATCGCCAGCATCTGCTGTTCACCGCCGGAAAGCGCCCCGGCCACCTGGCCCAGCCGCTCGCGCAGCCGTGGGAACCGCGCCAGCACCGCCTGGCATCGCTGCGCCGCCTCGTCGCGGTCGAGGAACGCACCGAGGGCGAGGTTCTCGGCGACGCTCAGCTCGGCGAAGATCTGCCGCCCCTCCGGCACGTGCCGCAGCCCGAGCGCGGCGACGCGATGCGCCGGCCAGCCCGCGATCTCCCGCCCGCCGAATCCGATTCCACCCGCCGCCGGCCGCACCAGGCCCGAGATGGCCCGCATCGTGCTGGTCTTGCCCGCGCCGTTGGCCCCGATCAGGCATACGATCGCCCCCGGTGCCACCTCCAGGTCGATGCCGCGCACCGCCTCGGTCGCACCATAGGCGACTTGCAGCCCGCGCACCGTGAGCGCCGCCGCGGTCACGAGGCGACGACGTCGCGTTGCGCCAGCCGGGCCGCGACACGCGCTCCGAGATACGCCTCGATCACCGCCGGCGCCGATCGCGCCGCCTCGGGCGTGCCGTCGAAGATCGGTCGGCCAAAATTCAGCACCGTCACCCGGTCCGACAGGTTCATGACGAAGCCCATGTGATGCTCGACCAGCAGGACCGTCGTGCCGGCCTCCCGGATCCGGCGGATCAGCGCCGCCAGCGCCTCCGTCTCCGCCGGATTCGACCCGGCCGCGGGTTCATCCAGCAGCAGCAGGCGCGGTGCTGCCGCGATCGCCCGCGCGATCTCCAGTCGCCGCTTCTCGCCATAGGCGAGCGCGCCTGCCCGCGCTTCCGCCCGCGCCTCCAGCCCCACGATCGCCAGCGCCGCCCGGGCGCGCACCACCGCTTCCCGCTCCTCCTGGCGCGCACGGCCCGAGCCAGCCAGGATCCCGGCCACCGACGCGCCCAGCGTCCCATGCAGCCCGGTCAGCACGTTCTCCAGCACCGCCATCTCTCCGAAGATGCGCAAATTCTGGAACGTGCGCGCGATCCCGCGCCGGGCGCGCCGATGCGCCGGCAGCTTGGTGATGTCGGCGCCGTCGAACCGGATCCGGCCCGATCCGGCCGCCGTCACGCCGGAGACGAGGTCGAACAGCGTCGTCTTGCCGGCGCCATTCGGGCCGATCAGCGCGTGGATCGTGCCGGGCGCGACCGCCATGTTGACACCATCCACCGCGGCAATCCCGGCGAAATGGCGGCCGAGCCCCACCAGCTCCAGCAGCGCCGTCACGCGACGCGTGGCCGTCGGGCCAGACGCCACGGCAGCAGCCCGCCCGGACGGAACAGCACCACCAGCACGATGATCGCCCCGTTGACCACCAGCCTCAGATCGGAGAACCCGCGCAGCAGCTCCGGCAGCAGCGTCAGCACCCACGCACCGAGCACCGGCCCCAGCGGCGTGCCGATCCCACCCAGCAACGCGAACGACAGGATCGTGACCGCCGGCTCGAACCCGAACTCGTTCGGGCCGATGAAGGAGTTGCTGTGCGCGTCCAGGCAGCCGGCGACACCGGCAATCGCCGCCGACGCGACCAGCACACCCATCCGATACAGGCGCAGATCGACACCCAGCACTTCCGCCGCCGCCGCATCCTCCCGGATCGCCTCCATCGCCCGGCCGATCCGGCTGCGCCCGACACGCCACAGCGCCGCCGTCACCACGACCAGCAGCGCATAGATCATCCCGGGATCGGCCTCCTGCGGAATGCCGGACAGACCGAGAGCGCCACCCACGAAGTCGACGTTCAGATACGCCGCGCGCAAAACCTCGCCGAGACCGATCGTCGCAATCGCCAGATAGACGCCGGACAACCGCAGCGTCGGGCCACCGATCAGCAGCGCGAACGCGACCGGCGCCACGATCGAGAGCGGCAGCACGACGGCAAACGGCCAGCCGAGCTTCAGCGTCAACAGTGAAGAGGAATAAGCGCCCAAGCCCATGAACGCCGCTTGGCCGAGCGAGAGCTGGCCGGCGGCGAGCACGACATACATCGACAACGCCAAAAGGCCGTTCACGCCCAGACTGGTGATCAGGGTCTGGTAGGTCCACAGGAAGTCGTTCAGCCAGGCGGGCATCAGACAAAAAGGCCAGGGGGGCTCCGCCCCCCTGCACCCCCGGCCGGGGCCTGAGGCCCCGGACCCCCATTCCGGTTCATGCGCGACGTAAGACCGCGCGGCCGAACAGGCCGGTGGGACGGGTCCACAGGACCAACACCATCAGCGCGAAACCGACGGCATCCTTCAGGCCCGAAGCCAGATAACCTGCGGTCAGGGTCTCGACCACGCCGAGCAGCAGACCGGCGAACAGCGCACCACCGACATCACCGAGACCGCCGAGAATAACCACCGCAAAGCCACGCAGCATCATCGCCTCGCCCATGTACGGCTCGATCGCATTGAAGGCGAGACCAAGCAACACGCCGGCGGCACCGGCGAGCGTGCCGGCGACGAACGACACCACCGCAGCGATGCGCGTCGCATCGATGCCCATCAGCGACGCCGCTTCCGCATTCACCGCAACCGCGCGAATCGCCAGCCCCAACCGCGTCCGTCGCAACAGCCACAGCAGGAACGCGACCAGCACGACCACGGCGCCCACGATCAGAAGTTGCGCGGCAGTCACGCGCACCGGGCCGAGCACGATCGCCCCACCCGGAAAAGCGCCCGGTGGCAGGCGCCGTATGTCGGATCCCAGCACCATCGTCATCGCCGAATAGAGCGCCAACACGGCGCCCAGCGTGACCATCAGCGACGCAAGCTCCGGCGCCCGCATCCGCCGCAGCCGCGCGAGCAGCAGCCAGTCAACGACGACCGCGACCAGCCCGGTGCCGATCGCAGCGATCGGCAACGCCGCCCAGATCGGCCAGCCCCATCCCCGCACCAGGCCGAGAGCGAGGAACGCGCCGGCGGAGAAATAGAAGCCGTATGTCAGGTTGACCACCCGCAGCACGCCGAACATCAGCGTGAAGCCGAGCGCGAACAGCGCATAGGTCGCGCCGAGCATGATGCCGTTGACGAGCTGCTGCGCCAGCATCGCGGCCGCTACTTCAGGATCTGGAACGCCCCGCCATGCATCACCAGCACCACCACGCCGGAGGTGAGCGCCGGGTCGCGATGCGCGGTGAAGCGGAACGGGCCCATCACGCCCTGATAATCGGTCTGCATCAGCGCATCGCGAATCCGCTTCGGGTCGTCGCCGCCGGCGCGGTCGATCGCCTGCGCCAGGATGCCCATCGTGTCGTAGGCCTGCGCCGCGAACTGGTCCGGATCATGCCCATACTTCGCGCGGAACGCGGCGACGAAGGCCTTGTTGGCCGGGTCGTCCTTGCCCAGGAACCACGGGCTGCCGACGATCAGGCCATCTGCGGCCGCGCCCGCGATCTGACCGAGCTTCGGCGAATTCGCGCCATTGCCGCCGATGAACAGCGTCTCCTTGCCGAAGCCGAGCTGCCGTGCCTGCAGCAGCACGCCGGCAGTCGGTTCCACCAGCGCCGCGATGCCGACCGCGTCCGGCTTCAGCGCCTTGATCCGCGTGAGCTGCGGCGCGAAATCGGTGTCGCGGCTGCCGAAACTCTCCACCGCAACCACTTTCAGGCCGGCCTTCTGCGCCGCATCACGCATCACGTCGAAGCTCGACTTCGAGAACGCGTCGTCATCGGCGTACATCAGCGCGATCGTCTTGACGCCGAATTTCTGTTGCGCCGCGCGGATCGTGACCGGCACCACATCGGCTTCGGGCAGCGACGTGCGGAAGATATAGGGGCCGATATCGGTGATGCCCTTGGCGGTGGTCGAGGTGCCGATGGTCGGGATGCGCCGCCCATTCGTCACCGGACCGACCGCGAACATCTCGTTCGAAAGCGTCGGGCC
This sequence comes from Acetobacteraceae bacterium, assembly GCA_035504175.1. Lineage (GTDB taxonomy): Bacteria > Pseudomonadota > Alphaproteobacteria > Acetobacterales > Acetobacteraceae > DATJSJ01. The sequence goes on along the minus strand of DATJSJ010000199.1, from coordinate 5,836 downwards.
GATGATCGCCGCCACATGGTCGCGGCCGATCAGAATCCGCGCGGCATTGATCGCCTGCGCCTTTTGCCCGGCCGAATCCTCGACCCTGAGCGTGATCGGAAGCTGCCCGGCGGCCGGATGCGCCTCGATCTCGCCCAGCTTCAGCATCAGGCCGTTGCGGATCGCGGTGCCGTAGGCGGCATTCGGGCCGCTCAGGATCTCGATCGCGCCGACCGGCACCGGCGCCGCACCACCCGCGACCAAGCCCATTGCCGCGCCAAGCAGCGCCGCGCCCAGCCGCCAGTGCCGCTTCATCCCGTTCCTCCCCGCGCCGCTCGAGCCCGTCTCGACCGGGGCAGAAGACCAATCCTGCCCATGCAGGGCAAGACCGCAGGGCAAGACCGGCCGGGCACGGCCCGGCGCCCCGCTTGCCAGGGTCCTGCGCACGGGCGACACAATCCGCCATGCCGCAGCGCCTGCGAATCGCCACCTGGAACATCAACTCGCTGCGCCTGCGGCTGAACCTGCTGCGCCACCTGGTCGAGGCGCTCGACCCGGACGTGATCTGCCTGCAGGAGACCAAGGTGCCGGACGCGCTGTTCCCCGAGGGCGGCCCGGCGGAACTAGGCTATCCGTACGTCGCCCGCCGCGGCATGAAGGGCTACAACGGTGTCGCCATCCTCTCGCGCCTGCCGCTCGCCGTGGACGACGCCGCGCCCGACTGGTGCGCGCGCGGCGATTGCCGGCACCTGGCCGTCAGCATCGCGACGCCCTCCGGCCCGGTCGAGTTGCACGATTTCTATGTCCCCGCCGGCGGCGACGTCCCCGACCCGGTGGCGAACCCGAAATTCGCCCACAAGCTCGCCTTCGTCGCCGAGGCGACCAACTGGTTCGCCGCCCGCACCAGGCTCGCGCGCTGCGTCCTGGTCGGCGACCTCAACATCGCGCCGCTCGAGACCGATGTCTGGAGCCATCGCCAGCTCCTGAGCGTGGTCAGCCACACGCCGATCGAGGTCGAGCATCTACAGGCCTGGCAGCGCACGCATTTCATCGACGCGGTGCGCCATTTCGTGCCGCCGGAGCAGAAGCTGTTCACCTGGTGGTCGTACCGCAACCGCGACTGGCGTCTCTCCGATCGCGGCCGGCGCCTCGACCATGTCTGGGTGACGCCGGACCTGCGCCCGGCGCTGCAGGACCAGCTCGTCCTGAAGGACGCGCGCGACTGGCCCGCCGCCTCCGACCATGTGCCCGTCGCCGTAACGCTGGCGGTCTGAGCGGGGCTGGCGCGAGCACCATCCTCGGGGCGGGCCGCAGTCGGCGCCGATCTCGATCGGCGGGTCGACCGCGTTACGGATCGGCCCCGGGGCGCCCACGCCGCGGCACGCCGGCGCCGACGCGCCGACCGGCCGCGACGTGGATCGTCAGACGTAGTGTTCCGCGAGCGGGGCGAAGCCGTTGAAGCCCTGGCTCGCGTAGGTGGTGACGTAGGCGCCGGTCGCGAGCAGCTCCACCCGATCGCCGGCGGTGAGCGGCAGCGGCAGGCGGTAGTTGGACCGCTCGTACAGGATGTCGACGCCGTCGCAGGTCGGGCCGGCGATCGTCACCGGTCCGTCGGGCTCGCCGTCATGCGGCGTCTGCAGCCGGTAGCGGATCGCCTCGCCCTCGGTCTCCGCTAGGCCGCCGAAGCGGCCGATATCGAGATACACCCAGCGCACCGGGTCATTCGGGTCGCGCCGGCTGACCAGCACCACCTCGGTGCTGACCACGCCGGCATCGGCGACGATGCTGCGGCCGGGCTCGATCACCATCTCCGGCAGCGCGTTGCCGAAATAGCGGACCATCGCACCCATGATCGCCTGCGCGAAGGTGTCGAGCTCCGGCACCGCATCGCGGTAGCGGGCGGGAAAACCGCCGCCGAGGTTGAGCATGCGCAGATTGACGCCGGCCTCGCGCAGATCGGTGAAGACCATCGCAACGCGGCCGACCGCCGCCTCGTAGCTCGCCGTCGTCGTCTGCTGGCTGCCGACATGGAAGGAGAGCCCGTACGGGTCGAGGCCGAGTTCGCCGGCGCGCAGCATCAGCGTCCGCGCCATCTCGGCACTGGCGCCGAACTTGCGCGACAGCGGCCAGTCGGCGCCGCCATTGTCGACCATGACCCGGCAATAGACGCGGCTGCCAGGTGCATGTCGCGCCAGCTTCTCCAGCTCCTCCACGGAATCGAAGGCGAAGAGCGAAACCCCGGCCTCGTGCGCGCGGCGGATCGCGGCGGCCTTCTTCACCGTGTTGCCGAAGCTGATCGCCGCGGGCTGCGCGCCGGCGCGCAGGCAGGCCTCGACTTCTTCGATGCCGGCGGCATCGAAGAAGCTTCCCAGATGCACCAGACGGTCCAGCACCGGCGCGGCGGGATTGGCCTTCACGGCGTAGTAGATGCTGGCCAGCGGCAGGGCGCGCCGCAGCGCGTGGAAATTCTGCTCCACGCGATCGAGATCCATGACCAGGCACGGCGTCACCGGCTGCCTGTCGGCAAGGAATCGGGCGATTTTCGGGGTCATCGCGCCGCGCCTCCCTAATCGGACGCCCGCCTGAGTGGAGGCGGCGGGCGGAGTTGACGAAACGGTCGAACGAACCAGCGACCAGAAAGGGGCAAGGCAGCCCCAAGAAGTGCCAGAACGCTTGACGTCGTTGCGTAAACCCCAAGGGGCCAGAGGCACGTGCGTTGCTGCGTAGGGCCGCAGATAGGGCCGGTGGCCCCCGGGCGCAAGAAAAAAAGCTTCAGCCTGGCGGCGCTGCGGCGGACAGTGGGATCGCGCCGTCCGGAGCCCCCTCTCCCGGCCGGACGCGGAGCCGCTCGCCGTTGCTCACGGCCGCGCCTGCAACCGCCGTGCCCGCGGTGGCGTTGACAGCGGGGTCGTTGCGCACGCGAAGGGAGAACGGTCCATGTCGGACCAGGGGAACGTCGAGCAAGCCCCGCCGCCCGTTCCCGGCCCCATGGCGCCGCAAGCGAACCTGCTCGGCGGCGAGAGTGCCTTGCGCCTGGCACAGGATCCCGCCCAGCAGGCGCTCGGACGGCAGGCGCGCCACCCGGCGCAGATCCCCTGGCGCGGCTGGAAGGCGGTGCTGCGGCGAAGCTTCGAGGAGATGATCTCCGACCGCATGAGCCTGGCCGCGGCCGGCTGCGCATTCTACGCCACCCTCGCCCTGTTCCCGGCGATCAGCATGCTGGTCTCGCTCTACGGGCTGATGTTCGACCCGCTCAGCGTCGAGCCGCAGTTGCAGGTGGTGCGGCATCTGCTGCCGCCCGCCGCCTACACGCTGCTTTCGGAGCGCGTGCATTCGCTGGTGTCGCAGCACTCGGCGACGCTCAGCGCCGGGCTGGTGGTCAGCTCGCTGATCACTTTGTGGAGCGCCGGCACCGGCACCAAGGGCCTGCTGTCGGCGCTGAACGTCGCCTACGAGGAGCAGGAGACGCGGAGCTTTCTCCGCTTCCAGCTTGTCGCCTTCGGCATGACGCTGGGCGCCACGCTCGGCGCCGTGCTCGCGATCGCGCTGCTGGTGTTCATGCCGGCGGTCATGAGCTTCATCGGCGTCTCGAGCTACCAGAAGCAGCTCCTGAAGGCGGCCGGCTACATCACGCTGCTGATTTTCGTGCTGGTGGCGCTGTCGCTGCTGTATCGCTTCGGTCCCGCGCGCCGGCGGCCGAAATGGCATTGGGTGACGCCGGGTTCGATGGCGGCGACGCTGCTCTGGCTGCTCGTTTCCTGGCTATTCTCGCTCTATGTCGGCAGCGTGTCGAGCTACAGCGCGATGTACGGGCCGCTCGCCACCGTCATCGGCGTGATGATGTGGTTCTACGTCACAGTCTATGTTGTGCTGTTCGGTGCGGAGTTGAACTCCGAGCTAGAGTTGCAGACCCTGTGTGACTCGACCGAAGGCCCGCCGAAACCGCTCGGACGGCGGGGCGCATATGTCGCCGACCATGTCGCACGGCGCTGACCGGCGGTAGCGTGTCCTCATCGGCCGGCGCCTCGGCCACCTCCGTTGCGTCATCCTCGCCCGCCGGCACCGGCTCCACCTTTACCCAGGCGGTGCCGCGGCGGATCAGGCCCAGTTCCTCGCCGGCATGGCGCGACAGGTCGATGATGCGGACGCCATGCGGAGGCATGCGATCGTTGATCGTCACCACGACGGAGCGACCGGTCGTCTCGTCGGTGACCCGCACCCGGGTTCCGAGTGGCAGGCTGGAATGCGCCGCGGTCATGGCGGCCGGGTTGAAGCGCGCGCCGCTGGTGGTGCGGCGGCCGCGGAACGCGGTGCCGTAATACGAGGCCTCCCCGGTTTCCTGCCAGCCGTCGTTCCGGTCTTGCCGGGCGGCGCGGGCCATCGGCGCGGCGGCAATCAGCGCCAGGGTCAGCACGGCGAGCGAGGCTCTCTTGGCAGGAGCGCGCATGTCGGGTCTCTCTGGCTGGATGTTGCGGAAGCGGCGGCAGGACGAGACCGGTATTCAGGCGGTTCTCGCCGGGCAAATCAACCCCAAAATACATATGGGACCAGTCTGGAATCGCTTGCCACATGGTTCCGCCCCTGTTGTATCTGGATAGAAATGAGGCGACTGACTTCCCGCATGGGTGCTTGTTCAATATTGTTTGCCAGATCGATTGGCGTGTCGGTGCCGCATAAAGCATAAATGACTTTGGGCAGAATGCGGCGGGACTGTGGCGATGGCCGCTTCTTGTCCTGCGTCGGCCCGCCCTGTATCGGAGGATCCCGGGCGGGAGCGGGCTGGGATGGAAGAGGAGGCAGGGCTTCGGACCTACGCGCCGCCGGCGCAGGCGATCCTCGGCGCGCTACGCCTCACGCCGCAGCGGCTGCGCAGTCCCACCCGGATCGGCATCGGCACGCCCCTGCTGCGGCTGTTGCTGCAGGGCTTCGCCGCCAGCCTGCCATTCGATCCCGAATGGTATCTCGCCACCAACCCGGACCTGCAGCAGGCGCATGCGGCGGGCGAGATTCCCGACCTGCATCGTCACTTCATCGGATCCGGATGGCTGGAGGGGCGACGCGGGGCGCCGCCGCCGGTCGACGAGGCCTGGTATCTCGAGACGTATCCCGATGTGCGCGAAGCGGTGGCGGCCGGGCATATCCCCTCGGCCACCCAGCATTATCTGCAGACCGGCGCGAAGGAGGGCCGGGTGCCCTGTCGCGAGGCGGAGCCGGCCGCACGGCTTTGGCGCGAGGCGCTGCGGGCGTTTCCGCCGGAACTCTGAGCCCGTCGCGCGATCACTGCGGTGTCGTCGGCACCACGCTGATGCTGTTGAACGGCGAGCCGCGGATCAGGCGGGTGCTGACCACGGTGTAGACGAGTACGTTCTTCTCGCGGTCGACCATGCGGTGGATCTGGAAGGTCTTGAAGAACAACGAGGCCGAGGCGAAGCCCACGACCGCGCTCTTCGGCAGGTTGGGCGGGATGGTGACGGGTCCGACGGCGCGGCAGGCGACGGAGAAGCGGCTCGGGTCCTCGGCGAGGCCGAGCCCGCCCTTGATGCCGCCGGTCTGCGCCCGCGAGAGGTAGCAGGAGACGTTGGCCACCAGCGGGTCGTCGTAGCGTTCGACCACGATCTTGTCGTCCGGGCCGAGCCAGCGGAAGTTCGTGTTGATCGAGCCGATGCGGGTCTGCGCGGCGGCCGGGGCCGCCAGCAGCAGCAGGCACAGGGTCAGGCGGCGCATGCACGATCTCCCCTTCGCGGGATGCCAGGCCGCGCGCCCGGGCCTGATCGGACGGGCGCGCCAGTCGGCGCGCTCGACACCGTCGAGCGCACCTCAAGCGAACGCCACGGGGCTGGAACGCTGTCAAGGCCGG
>DATJSJ010000198.1:0-25748 GCA_035504175.1 Acetobacteraceae bacterium | reverse complement strand
GAGGCGCTCGATCTGCTCCTCGCCGAGCACGCGCTGAAGCTGGGTCGCGGTGACTGGCAGGTCGGGTGCCTCGCTCGCCCATGAGTCCGCGACGTTGCCGAGGCCGGCGGCCCTGAACCGGGCGAACAATCCCTCCAGCCCGCCGACGCCGGTCGCATTCATCCCCCCGGGCACGCCGCGGAACAGCGCGCTGAACAGGACGCCCAGGGTGGAGGGCTTGGTCTGCGGCTGCGACGGCATGTCGCGCAGCAGCTCTTCGATCACCAGGTTCAGCGCGGTCATGAGCACTCTCCAAAGTCGCGGCGGAGCGAAGCCAGTCCCGGTCCGTCCGGGGATATAGGTCGCGGCACCGGCGGCGGCCAGCGGCCGCCGGATCAGGCGCCGTGGCTGGCGAGGAAAGCGTCGAGCGCCACCGCATCGGGCAGGCTCTCCATGCCACCGGCGCTCATCGCCGCGACGGCGCCGGCACCACAGGCGCGCACCGTGATCGCCCGCAGCGCCTCGGCGGAGGACGGGTCGAAATCGCAGGCGACCAACCCGGACAGCAACGCCGCCATGAACGCGTCGCCCGAGCCGACCGTGTCCACCACCTTGACGGCGAAGCCGGGCACCGCGACGCGGTGCTGCCGCGTGAGCACCTCCGCTCCCGCCGGCCCCTTGGTGACCGCGAGCGCGGCCATGCGCGGCGTGCGGATGCGCGTGATCCCCTCGGCGATGTCGGTCGTGCCGGTGAGCAGGGCGAGCTCGTCCTCGCTGATCTTGAGGATGTCGGCGTCGGCGACGACGCCCAGCGCCGCCCGCCGCATCGCCTCCGCGTCGGGCCAGAGCGACGCCCGCAGGTTGACGTCGACCGAGATGCGCGCGCCGGCCGCACGGGCCGTGGCAATGGCATGCGCCTGCGCCGCGGCGGGAAGCGGGTTGACGAGGATCAGGCTGCCGACATGCAGCACGCGCGCGGCGCGGATCACCGCCTCGGCGACATCATCCGGCGCGTAGGTCTCGTCGGCGCAGCCGTTGCGGTAGAACAGGAAGTCGCGGTCGCCCTCCGCATCGACGGTGACGATGGCGATGCCGGTATTGGCGGCGCGGCTCGCGACGATGCCCTCGGTGGCGACGCCGTTGGCGCGCAGCGTCGCCAGCAGCAGGCGGCCGAACGCCTCGTCGCCGATCTTGGTCAGCATGGCGGCGCGGCCGCCGAGCCGGGCCAGACCGACCGCAACATTGCCCGGCGCGCCGCCCGGCTTGGGGATGAAGCAGCGCTCCCCGTTTGCGGTCAGGCCGGGCACCAGGTCGATGACCAGCTCGCCGAGGGCGGCGACGTCGTATGGCGGCGATTCGGGCATGGCGGCGGCCCTGTTCTGCTGTGGCGTTCCGTCGCGTCGTTCTGCGGCGTTTCGGCGCAGACGCGGCGGGGTCAGCCTACCCCAACGGAGGCGAAACGCGACGGCGTCCCGTTGTCGCGACGGGCGCCGACACGGCGTGATTCACCGGCCGGCGCTTGGCTATCCGGGAGAAGCGGGCGCGTCGGCCGGGGTCCGCCCGCCGGACCGGATGCGGTCCGCGCGGGCGGCGCCAGGTGGCTACTGTCCCGCCGGCAGCTTGCCGCAGGTCGTCATGGCGTTCTCCGGCGTGCAGACTTCGAGGCCGGTGACGATCGACGGCGGCACGGTCTTGCCGCTGGTCAGATCGACCAGCGCCTTGACCGCCTTGTACGCCATCTCGAACGGGCGCTGGCCGACATTGTAGTCGCTGAGGCCGGCGGCCAGGAGCGGCATCTGCGGCGCGAAATTGTCGCCGAAGACGATCGCCAGTTCCTTCGACTTGACGCGGGCCGCCTGCAGGTTCACCGCCTGCTTGTACGCTTGCGGCGCGTACTGGGCCCAGCCGCCGACGGCGACGAAGGCGTCGAGCTTCGGATTGGCGGTCAGCACGTCGAACATCTGCTGCGCCGCGAGCGTGATGCTGTCGTTGTTGTAGGCCGGGCAGCTCGACGGCTCGGTCCAGCCGCCCTGGCCGGTCAGGCGCTTCACCGGCTGCGATTTCGGCGCGCCGGCCAGCGTGTCGCGGATGCCCTGGATGCGATCGTCGAGATTGAGCGAGGCGGGTGCCCCGGACTGGATGCAGACCGTGCCGCCCTTGGGCTTGAGCTGCTGCGTCAGCTTCGCGAGCTCGGCGCCAAACGCGTAGTTGTCGGTGCCGATGAAGGTGGCGCGGAGGTCGTAATCCTCCGGCAGCACGTCGGAGTCGAACGTCACGACCGGGATGTGCCGCTGCTTGGCCAGGCGCAGCGCGCGTGCCATCGCCTTCGGATTGCCGGCCGAGACGGCGAGCCCATCGATGCCGCGCTGGATCTCGTCCTGCGCCATCTGGACTTCCTGCGCCTCATTGTATTCCTGCGGCCCGATGAAGACGCAGGTGACGCCGAAATCCTTCTGTGCCGCCTTGCAGCCCGCCTGCAGCGGCGGGGTGAAGGCGTTGTTTATCACTTTGAAGACCATGGCGAAGGTCTTCGCCTGGGCAGTGCCGGGCAGCACCGCGGCTGCCATCAGGCCGGCGAAGCAGGCGCCGGCGAGCCATGTGCGTTGCATCATTCCCTCCCGTTTGCGCGCGTGGCCGCCTGGCCCCGGCGTTCTCGCGTCAATCCTCCTCGCGCATCGTCTGCAGGCGTTGCAGGAACACGGCGAGCAGGATGAACAATCCCACGAACAGGCCCTGCCAGAACGGATCGACCCCGGCGAGCAGCAGCGAGTTGCGGATTTCCTCGATCAGCGCCGAGCCGATCACTGCGCCGAAGGCCGAGCCGTAGCCGCCGGCGAGGCTCGCGCCGCCGATCACCGCCGCGGCGATGACACGCAACTCGTCGCCCTGGCCGATGCCGTTGGTCACCGAGCCGAGCCAGCCGACGAGGAAGATCGCGGCGATCGCGGTCAGCAGCCCGGCGAAGGCGTAGGCCGAGAGCTTGATCCGCCGCACCGGGATGCCGGTCAGGCGCGTCGCGTGCTCGCTGCCGCCGACCGCGTAGATGTAGCGGCCCCAGCGCGTCATCTTCAGCAGGAAATGCAGTGCCACGGCGCAGACGGCCAGCGCGTAGAACACGTTGGCGATGCCGAAGGTATGGCCGCCGCCGATCGCGAGCGTCAGCGGCTCGGCATGGCCGAAGGAGTAGACCGCCTGGTTGGCGGTCACGACGATCGCCAGGCTGCGATAGGCGCTGAGCGTGCCGAGCGTCACGACGAAGGGCGACAGCCGTACATAGGCGATCAGGAAGCCGTTGAAGCAGCCGGCGGCCAGTCCGACCGCGAGGGTGACGAGCGCGCCGGACCAGAACGACCAGTTGGCTTCCAGCAGGACGCCGAGTGTCACGGCGCAGAGCCCGGTGATCGAGCCGACGGAGATGTCGATGCCGCCGGTGATGATGACAGGAGTGATGCCGAGGGCGACGATGCCGATGAAGCAGAGATTCTGCAGCACGTTGCCGAGATTGCTGAAGGTCGCGAAATGCGGCGTCAGGCGCGAGACGACGACGCCGATCACCAGCACGGCCACGGTGATCCAGAGTTCCTGCGAGCCGAGCCAGGCGCGCCACGACCAGCCGCCGGTCGCGGAATCGTCGAAGCCCGTGGGTGACGCAGAGAGGGCTTCGTCCTGCATCGCGCGGCTCCCGCCTAGGCCGCCATCAGCGCGCCGGTGATCAGCGCGGTGACTTCCTCGGGCGAGGTCGTGGCGGTCGCCTTGTCGGCCACCTTGCGGCCGCGGCGCATGACGATCACCCGGTCGCAGACCGCGAAGATGTCCGGCATGCGGTGGCTGATCAGCATCACGGCGTGGCCGGCCTCGCGCAGCCGGCGGATCAGTGCCAGGACCTGCGCCACCTGGCGCACGCTGATCGCGGCGGTGGGCTCGTCCATCAGCACCAGCTTGGCTTCGGCGAGGCGGGTGCGGGCGATCGCGACCGCCTGGCGCTGGCCGCCGGACATGCGGGTGACGACGTCGCGCGAGCGCGTCTCCGATTGCAGCTCGCGGAACAGGGCGGCGGCGCGGCGGTTCATCTGCTCGTGATCGAGCACCTGGAACGGGCCGACGCGTTTCATGAGCTCCCGCCCGAGGAACACGTTGGCGGCCGCGGTGAGATTGTTGCACAGCGCGAGGTCCTGGTAGACGACCTCGATCCCCATGCGGCGCGCATCGGCCGGGCTGTCGAAGCTCACGGCTTTCTCGTTGACGAGATACGTGCCGGCGGACGGCCGGTAGTTGCCGGCGAGGATCTTGACCAGGGTGGATTTGCCGGCGCCGTTGTCGCCCATCAGGCCGACGACCTCGCCGTCCTCGATCTCGAGGGCCACGTCTTCCAGCGCGCGCACGGCGCCGAAATGCTTGCCGACTCCCTGGAGGCGGATGAGGCTCACACATCCTCCCGCGGCTGGAGCCGGCTCACTCTGGCCGTGCAGAGCGATCGTGCCCCAGCGACTTGTTTTCAGACCACGCGCCGCGCCCTCGGCGAGTCCACCTGCGGTGGTCATGGGCCAGCGCGCCGTTGGGCCACGCGCCCGCGGCGGGCGGCCGATCGCGGCGATGATCGGGGAGATCGTATCGCTTTGTAAAGAGGTCGTTCCGGATCGATCCGGCGCGGCTGCCCGAAGCGGTCGACGACGAGCCGGTGGGCGCGACAGCCGATCTCGGCGAATGCTTGCCCGGTGCGCCTCGTCGCCAGCCACGCGATCGGCGCGGCGGCTGAGGTGGGCGTTGCAGTTGCGTTGCGGCCTGCCAGGGCGGAATCCCAGCGCGACGACGGCCCGTCTTTCCGCCGTGTCGCGGCCCTTTGAGGTGGGCGATTGACACGGCGCTTCGATCCGGGGCGTGCAGATCCGCACGCCCCCGGGGCTGGAGATTGCCGTCGCCGGTCACTGGAAGATTGCCGACGATCTTCGGAAGGCGGCGGCCGACCTCGGTTCGCTGCCGATCGCCGGGCGTCTGGCAGGTGAGCATCTGCCCGGCCTTGGGCAGCCGGCGCTCGACCTGCTGGCAAAGATTCAGAATTTCGCGTTGCCGCATTTTCGGAATGAACATTCCAGTCTGTCCGGCGGCGGCAGCGTGCCGGGACGATGGTCAGTCTGACGTGAGATATCTCGCACATGCAGCATGAACGCCGATCGCATCACGATCGCGTGAGCCAGGAGTCCGCGAACGCCTTGGTCCCGCTATGGCGGAAACGCCTCGTCGCAAGGGAAGAAGAATTCCATTTGACCGCAGGATGGAATTCGTGCTTCACAACCCCCCGGCGCCGCCTGGCGCTGCCTCCCGTCCCGGCCGCCGTCCTGATTGCCAGTCACGAGGCCCCGCATGAGCACTGCGCCGCTCGATGTCGTCACCATCGGCCGCTCGTCCGTCGATCTCTACGGGCAGCAGATCGGCAGCCGGCTGGAAGACATCGCGACCTTTACCAAGGCGGTGGGCGGCTGCCCGACCAATATCGCGATCGGCACCGCGCGGCTCGGCCTCGCCTCCGGCGTGATCACCCGCGTGGGTGACGAGCCGATGGGCCGCTTCATCCGCGAGCAGCTCGGGCGAGAGGGCGTGGCGTTGGACGGCGTGCACACCGATCCGCAGCGACTGACCTCGCTCGTGCTGCTCAGCGTGCGCGACGAGCACATTTTTCCGCTGATCTTCTATCGCGACAACTGCGCCGACAGCGCACTGGACGAGAGCGACATCGACGCCGACTTCATCGCGCGTGCGCGGGCGGTGCTGGTGACCGGCACGCATTTCTCGCGACCGGCGAGTGCCGCGGCGCAGCGGCGCGCCATGACGATCGCCCGGGAGCGCGGCGCGCGGGTCATCATCGATGTCGACTACCGGCCGAATCTCTGGGGCCTGGCCGGGCACGATGCCGGGGAGAGCCGCTACATCCGCTCCGACGCGGTGACCGCGCATCTGACGCCGATCCTGGCGGAGTGCGACCTCATCGTCGGCACCGAGGAGGAGCTGCATATCGCCGGCGGCAGCGAGGACACGCTGGAAGCGATGCGCCGCATCCGCGCGATCTCCGCTGCGACCATCGTGTGCAAGCGCGGCCCGATGGGCTGTGTGGCGTTCCCAGGCGCCATTCCGGCGAGCATCGAGGATGGCGTGCGCGGCCCGGGCTTCCCGGTCGAGGTGTACAACGTGCTCGGCGCCGGCGACGCCTTCATGTCCGGCTTCCTGCGCGGCTGGCTGCGCGACGAGAAGCTCGAGACCTGCTGCGCCTGGGCGAATGCATGCGGCGCCTTCGCGGTGTCGCGCCTGCTGTGCTCGCCGGAAATTCCGACCTGGACCGAGCTGCAGCAATTCCTGCGCGACGGCAGCAAGCACCGCGCGCTGCGGCACGATGTGGCGTTGAACCACACGCATTGGGCAACAACGCGCCGGCCGGGACACGATACGGTGATGGCGCTGGCGATCGACCATCGCTCGCAGCTCGAGGAGATCGCGCGGGCCGCCGGCGCGCCGCCCGAGCGCATCGGTGCGTTCAAGGAGCTCGCCGTGCAGGCGGCGGCGCGTGTCGCCGACGGACGGCCTGGTTTCGGCATGCTGCTGGACGGGCGCTACGGGCGGGAGGCGCTGTTCCGTGCGGCCGCGCATGACTTCTGGATCGGGCGGCCGGTGGAGAAGCCGGGATCGCGTCCGCTCGATTTCGACCACATGGAGAGTCTCGGCGCGCATCTGGCGGAATGGCCGGTGACCCAGACGGTGAAGTGCCTCTGCTTCTATCATCCCGACGATCCGGAGGAATTGCGGGCGCGACAGGAGCGCGAGCTGCTGCGCCTGTTCGACGCCTGCCGCACGGTGGGACGCGAGCTGCTGGTCGAGATCATCGCCGGCAAGCACGGGGCGCTCACCGAGGACACGATCCCGCGCGTGCTGACGCGGCTCTACGAGCTCGGCATCCGACCGGACTGGTGGAAGCTGGAGCCGCAGGTGAGCGCGCGCGCCTGGGCGGCGATCGGCGACGTGATCCGCGGCGCCGACCCGTTCTGCCGCGGCATCGTGCTGCTCGGCCTGGATGCCCCGGCGGAGGATTTGCATCGCGCCTTCCGCGCCGCCGCCGGCGAGCGCCTGGTACGCGGCTTTGCGGTCGGACGCACGATTTTCGCCGAGCCGGCGCAGGCATGGCTCGCCGGCCGGATGGATGATGCCGCGGCCGTCGACGAGATGGCCCGGCGTTTCGCCGGCCTGGTCGAGGCGTGGCAAAGCGCGCAGCGGGGACACGCTGTCGGAATGGAGGAGACGCTGTCGTGAAGACGGTTCGGCTGACCATGGCGCAGGCGCTGACGCAGGCGCTCGCGGCGCAGCGCACGATCATCGACGGCCAGACCGTGCCGCTGTTCGGCGGCGTCTGGGCGATTTTCGGGCACGGCAACGTCGCCGGCATCGGCGAGGCGCTGTTCCAGGTGCGCGACCGGCTGCCGACCTATCGCGCGCATAACGAGCAGGCGATGGCGCACAGTGCGGTCGCGTTTGCCAAGGCCTCGCGGCGGCGGCGGATGATGGCCTGCACGACCTCGATCGGGCCGGGGGCGACGAACATGGTGACGGCGGCGGCGGTGGCGCATGTCAATCGCCTGCCGGTGCTGCTGCTGCCGGGCGACGTGTTCGCCAATCGCCGCCCCGATCCGGTGCTGCAGCAGATCGAGGATTTCGGCGACGGCACCGCGAGCGCCAATGATTGCTTTCGGCCGGTGAGCCGGTATTTCGACCGGCTGACGCGGCCGGAGCAGTTGATCCCGGCCTTCGATCGGGCGATGGCGGTGCTGACCGATCCCGCGGCCTGCGGGCCGGTGACGCTGGCTTTGTGCCAGGATGTGCAGACCGAGGCCTACGATTATCCGGCGAGCTTTCTCGCGGAGCGCGTCTGGACTCCGCGCCGGATCCGTCCGGACGAGGCGGAGCTGGCGGATGCGGTGGCGCTGCTGCGGCGGGCGCGCAAGCCGGTCGTGGTCGCTGGCGGCGGCGTGTTGTATGCGGAAGCCGAGGCGACACTGCGCGATTTCTGCACGGCGCACGGGATTCCGGTGTGCGAGACGCAGGCGGGCAAGTCGTCGGTGCCGGACGGCGATGATCTCGCGATGGGCGCGGTCGGCGTGACCGGAACGGCGGCGAGCAATGCGCTGGCGCGCGAGGCGGATGTGATCCTCGCGGTCGGCACGCGGCTGGCGGATTTCACCACCGGCTCCTGGGCGTTGTTCCAAGGCGAGGGGCGGCGGGTCATCGGGCTGAACGTGCAGCCGATCGATGCCGTGAAGCATCGCGCGTTGCCGCTGGTGGCCGATGCGCAGGCCGGGCTGGCGGCGCTGGACGCGGCGCTGGCGGGGTGGCGCGCGCCGGCGGCGTGGACGGAACGGGCGGTGGCGGAGAAGCGGCGGTGGCGGGAGGTGGCGTCGCGCTACACGGCGGCGACCAATGCGGCGCTGCCGAGTGATGCGCAGGTGCTGGGCGCGGTGCAGCGCGGGGCGGAGCCGTCGGATGTCGTGGTGTGTGCCGCGGGTGGTTTGCCGGGCGAGCTGCACAAATTGTGGCGCGCCGAGCAGGCTGGCGGCTATCACATGGAGTATGGCTATTCCTGCATGGGGTATGAGATTGCCGGCGGGCTTGGGGTGAAGATGGCGCAGCCCGGGCGCGAGGTGATCGTCATGGTCGGCGATGGCTCGTACCTGATGATGAACTCCGAGATCGCGACCGCGGTGATGCTGGGGCAGAAGCTCACGATCGTGCTGCTGGACAATCGCGGTTTCGGATGCATCAACCGGTTGCAGCGTGCGACGGGTGGCGAGAGTTTCAACAACCTGCTGCGCGATGCCGTGCATGAGGTGTTGCCGGCGATCGATTTCGCCGCGCATGCGCAGAGTCTCGGTGCCGAGGCGGAGAAGGTCGGCGGGATTTCCGAGCTGGAGCAGGCGCTGGCGCGTGCCCGGGTCCGCTCCGGCACGGGTGTGATCGTGATCGACACCGATCCGATGCCGACGACCGATGCCGGCGGCGCCTGGTGGGATGTCGCAGTACCCGAGGTCTCGGCGCGCGAGCAGGTGCGGTCCGCACGCGCCCGTTATGAGGAGTCCGTCGCCGCCCAACGCGTGGACTGAGAGTCATTGGGGTCCGGGGCCGTACGGCCCCGGCGGGGTGCAGGGGCGGAGCCCCTGGCCTTCTTGCGGCAGGGGATTTTGGGTGATGCCGGAACTGTTGGTAAAGCCGAGCGAGCCGGATGCGGACGGCGTGCTGCACCGGATCACGCCCGAGAGTGCCGGTTGGACCTATGTTGGTTTCGAGGTGCGGTCGCTGCGTCCCGGCCAGATAGTTGCTGGTTCGACCGAGGGCCGCGAGGTGTGCCTGGTGCTGGTGTCCGGCCAGGCGTCGGTCGTGGCCGGCGACGTGGCGTTCGGCACGATCGGCGAGCGGGATAACCCGTTCGACGGCAATCCGTGGTCGGTTTATGTGCCGGCCAGGTCGCGGTGGCAGGTGACGGCGGAGACCGCGTGCGAGCTGGCGGTGTGCAGTTCCCCGGCGGAGGGGAAGTTGCCGCCGCGGCTGATCGCGCCGGACGAGGTCGGGCAGGAGACGCGCGGGACGGGGACGAACACGCGCTATGTGCGCAACATCCTGTCGGACAAGGCGGTGGCGGAATCGCTGCTGGTGGTCGAGGTGATCACGCCGGGCGGGAACTGGTCGAGCTATCCGCCGCACAAGCACGACGTCGATGATCCGCCGCGCGAGACCGCGCTGGAGGAGACGTATTACCACCGGCTGCGTCGCGGCGACGGGTTTGCGTTCCAACGCGTTTACACCGATGACGGATCGCTGGACGAGACGATGGCGGTGGGCGACCGCGACGTGGTGCTGGTGCCGCGCGGGTATCATCCGGTCGGCGCGCCGCATGGGTTCGATCTTTACTACCTGAACGTGATGGCCGGGCCGGTGCGCGCGTGGCATTTCACGATAGCGCCCGAGTTCCGTTTCCTGACGTGGTGAGGCCGGCGCCGGTGCGGCCGGCACGGACATGGCGAAGCAGAGGATGAGCAGGATGAGCAGCAGCAGGCTGGCCGACACGGTGCAACACTACATCGGCGGCCGGCGCGTCGATGGCGGGTCGCGGCAGGCCGAGGTGTTCGACCCGGCGGTCGGGCGGGTGGCGCGGCGGGTGCTGCTCGGCGGGCGGGCGGAGGTGGATCGCGCGGTCGAGGCGGCGAGTGCCGCGTTCCCGAAATGGGCCGGCACGACGCCGTTGTCGCGGGCGCGGGTGATGTTCCGCTTCCGCGAGCTGCTGGAGCAGAATGCGGATGCGCTGGCCGAGATCATCAGCGCCGAGCACGGCAAGGTGCAGTCGGACGCGCGCGGCGAGGTGACGCGCGGCATCGAGGTGGTGGAGTTCGCCTGCGGCGTGCCCGACCTGATGAAGGGCGAGTTCACCGAGCAGGTCGGACGTGGCGTTGACAGTTTCTCGATCCGCCAGCCGCTGGGCGTCGTCGCGGGCATTACGCCGTTCAACTTCCCGGCGATGGTGCCCCTGTGGATGATCCCGGTGGCGCTGGCGACCGGCAACGCGTTCATCCTGAAGCCGTCGGAGCGCGATCCGTCGGCGTCGCTGATGCTCGGCGAACTGCTGAAGGAGGCGGGGCTGCCGGACGGCGCGTTCAATGTCGTGCACGGCGACAAGGAGGCGGTGGACGCGATCCTGGAGCATCCGGGGATCGAGGCGGTGAGCTTCGTCGGCTCGACGCCGATCGCCGAGTATATCCAGAGCGTCGGAGTCGCGCATGGCAAGCGGGTGCAGGCGCTGGGCGGTGCGAAGAACCACATGGTGGTGATGCCCGACGCCGATCTGGAGCAGACGACGGATGCGCTGATGGGCGCGGCCTATGGCTCGGCCGGCGAGCGTTGCATGGCGATCTCGGTCGCCGTTGCGGTCGGCAACGCGGGCGACCGGCTGATGGAGCACCTGGCACCGCGGGTGCGGGCGCTGAAGGTCGGGCCAGGCACCGACAAGGATGCGGAGATGGGGCCGCTGGTGACCCGCCAGCACATGGAGAAGGTGCGCGGCTACATCGACTCCGGCGTTGCGGAAGGGGCGGAGCTGGTGGTGGATGGCCGCGGCATCAGGCTGCAGGGCTACGAGGACGGGTTCTTCGTCGGCGGCACGCTGTTCGACCGCGTGACACAGGAGATGAAGATCTACAAGGAGGAGATCTTCGGCCCGGTGCTGTCGGTGGTGCGCGTGCCGGGGTTCAAGGACGCGCTCGACCTGGTCAACAAGCACGAATTCGGCAACGGCACCGCGATCTTCACGCGCGACGGCGACAGTGCGCGGGCCTTCGCGCACGGCGTGCAGGCGGGCATGGTGGGGGTCAACATCCCGATCCCGGTGCCGATGGCGTTCCACAGCTTCGGCGGCTGGAAGCGGTCGATCTTCGCAGACCATGCGATGCATGGACGGGAGGGCGTGCGGTTCTTCACCAAGCTGAAGACCGTCACGTCGCGCTGGCCGACCGGCATCCGCGCCGGCGCCGAATTCGTGATGCCGACGCTGGCCTGAACGCGGAGGCTAAACCGGGCGAGCGGTGACGGATCTCGGCGTTGATGCGGTGACGGAGCGCGAGACGGCGGAGCCTGCCGCCGTCCCGGCCGAGCCGCCGCGCGACGTCAAGTCACTGCGCGAGCACATCCTGGCGCGGCGGGACGCGCTGCCGAAGCGGCTGGTGCAGGTGGCGGAGTTCACCGTGCAGCATCCGCAGGAGATCGCCTTCGGCACGGTGGCGGAGATTGCTGCGCAGGCGCATGTGCAGCCCTCGACACTGGTGCGGTTCGCGCAGGCGCTGGGCTATTCGGGCTTTTCCGAGCTGCAGGCGGTGTTTCGCGCGCATGCGCGGGAGCGCTGGCCGGACTACCGGCAGCGACTGGCGGCACTGCACGACGACGCGGCACCGGGCGGCGACATTGCGGCACTGCTGGACGGGTTCGTGCATGCCTCGTCGCTGTCGCTCGAGCGGCTGCGGGATTCGGTCGACGTCGCGGCACTGGAGCGGGCGGTGGCGGTGCTGGCGTCGGCCGGCACGATTCTGCTGGTGGGCAGCCGCCGCGCCTTTCCGCTCGCCGCGTATCTCGCCTACGCGCTGCGCAAGCTCGGGATACGCTGCGAGCTGGTGGATCAGATCGGCGGGCTCGCGCCGGAGCAGGTGGCGCTGATCGGCGCCGAGGACGCCGTGCTGGTCACGAGCTTCACGCCCTATGCTGCGGCGACGATCGATCTGGCGGCGGCGGCGTCACGGCAGGGCGTGCCGGTGGTCGCGATCACCGACAGCCCGTTCTCACCGCTGGTGCCGGTCGCCTCGGTGTGGCTCGAGGTGGCGGAGGCGGACCACGCGGGGTTCCGCTCGCTCGCTGGAAGTTTTGCGCTGGGGACGACGCTTGCGGTCGCGGTGGCGGGACGGCGCGGGCGGTAGCGCACACTCCGGCGGCAGACAGCGTCGTAGGGGTGGTGCGCGCGGGTTAAGCGGGCGCCATGGGGCTGGAACGATGTCAAGGCTGCGCGCTCTGCGCGCACCACGCGAAGCGCGGCTTCGGCCTTGACATCGCTCCAGCCCCATGGCTCAGGGCAATGAGCGCCTTCGACGGTGTCGAAGGCGTCGGAGGACGCCCTCGCCTTTCATGAGCCAGGCAGGTCAGGTGGGGGCGGCGGCCTGCAGGTCGGGATGCACGCTGACGCGCGGTTCGGTGCGGGCCGCAATGTCGTCCACCGTAACACCGGGGGCGATGTCGACCAGCACCAGACCGTCAGCGCCCACCTCCATCACGCCGAGATCGGTGATGATCAGATTGACGACGCCGGCGCCGGTCAGCGGCAAATTGCAGCGATGCAGGATCTTCGGACTGCCATCCTTGGCGCTGTGCTCCATCAGCACGACCACGCGCGGCACGCCGGCGACCAGGTCCATGGCGCCGCCCATGCCCTTGACCATCTTGCCCGGCACCATCCAATTGGCGAGATCGCCGTTCTCTGCCACCTGCAGCGCGCCGAGGATGGAGAGATTGATGTGCCCGCCGCGCACCATGCCGAAGGACAGCGCGCTGTCGAAATAGCTGGTGGTCGGCAGCTCGGTCACGGTCTGCTTGCCGGCATTGATCAGGTCCGGATCTTCCTCGCCCTCGAAGGGAAACGGCCCCATGCCCAGCATGCCGTTCTCGCTGTGCAACTGGATCGTCATGCCAGGCGGGATGTGATTGGCGACCAGCGTCGGAATGCCGATGCCGAGATTGACGTAGAAGCCGTCATGCAGCTCACGCGCCGCGCGCGCCGCCATCTGATCGCGGGTCCAGGGCATGGATGCCTCCCTTCAGGCCGGCTCGCGCCGACGCACGGTGCGCTGCTCGATGCGCTTGTCCGGATGCGCAACATGCACCATGCGCTGCACGTAGATGCCGGGCGTGATGATGCGATCCGGGTCGATCGTGCCGGGCGAGACCAGCTCCTCGACCTCGGCGACGGTGGTGCGCGCGGCGGTCGCCATGATCGGATTGAA
Source organism: Acetobacteraceae bacterium (assembly GCA_035504175.1). Lineage (GTDB taxonomy): Bacteria > Pseudomonadota > Alphaproteobacteria > Acetobacterales > Acetobacteraceae > DATJSJ01. The sequence continues at coordinate 12,204 of DATJSJ010000198.1, read as the reverse complement.
GTTGCGCGCGGTCTTGCGGTACACGAGATTACCCTCGGTGTCGCCGCGCCAGGCATGCACGATGGCGAGATCGGCGAACAGGCCGCGCTCCATGACATAGGTCTTGCCGTCGAATTCGCGCGTCTCCTTACCACGCGCCACCTCGGTGCCGGCGCCGGTCGCGGTGAAGAAGGCGGGGATGCCGGCGCCGCCGGCGCGGATGCGCTCGGCCAGCGTTCCCTGCGGGTTGAACTCGATCTCGAGCTCGCCGGCGAGATATTGCTGCATGAAAGTCTTGTTCTCGCCGACATAGGAGCTGACCATGCGGCGGATCTGCCGCGTGTCCAGCAGCACGCCGAGCCCGACGCCGTCGATGCCGGCATTGTTGGAAATCACCGTCAGGTCGCGCACTCCGGCGTCGCGGATCGCCGCGATCAGGGCCGAGGGAATGCCGCACAGGCCGAACCCGCCCGACATGATCACCATGCCGTCATGCAGCAGCCCGGCCAGCGCCGCCGCGGCATCGGCATGGACCTTGTTCACGGACATCGCGACGATCCTCCGCGCTTCGTTGCGCCGGGCCTGCCGGGACGCCATGCGCCTGGGATGGCAAAGCGCCGTCGGGCGAAGGCCGGCGATGCCGCATCCAAGCCCATCCGGTGCGGCCTGACCAGCCCCTGGTCCGCGTGCGACGGAGGTGCGGACCGAAACCGCGGGGGTCGAGCCGACGCGGTTCGGCGCCGGACAAGATCGTGCACATGGCCGGTGACGGCGGCGACCGGATGGGCTGAGCATTGCCGTTCGTGGCGGTCGCGGGCAGAATTCTGCTTGCCGGTGCAATCGGTTGGTCTGCGGCTGCGGGGACGCCCGAGGTGATGGCGCCGGGTCCGGGGCCAAAGCGAGCGAGGCGAGAGTGAACGAAGCGTCGGCTGACAGCGTGGCGCTGCTGCGGGAGCTGGTGGGATTCGCGACGATCAGTCGGGAATCCAATCGCGCGCTGATCGACCGGGTGGCCGAGCGCCTGGCGGACGCCGGTGCGCGGGTGCGGGTGCGACCGGGTGCGGTGCCGGGAAAGAGCAACCTGTTTGCGAGCGTCGGGCCGGAGGCGGAGGACGGCATCGTGCTGTCCGCCCACAGTGACGTGGTGCCGGTGGATGGCCAGTCGTGGAGCAGCGATCCGTTCGTGCTGACGGAGCGCGACGAGAAGCTGCTGGCGCGCGGTGCGGCCGACATGAAGGGGTTTCTCGCCTGTGCGCTCGCGGCGATGGTACGGGCGGCGCACGGCGGGTTGCGTCGGCCGCTGCATCTCGCTTTGTCGCATGACGAGGAGATTGGTTGCGTCGGCGTGCGGCCGATGCTGGCGACGTTGGCGGCGGAGGGATTCCGCGCGGCCGGCTGCGTCGTCGGCGAGCCGACCGGACTGGCGGTTGCGACTGGGCACAAGGGCAAGGTGAGCGGCCGCATTCTGTGCCTGGGCGAGGCCGGACATTCCGCAGATCCGGCGCGAGGCTGCAATGCGATCAACCTCGCCGCGGCGATGGTGCGGGAGACGGAGGCGTTGCAGGCGCGGCTGGCAGCAGAAGGCGCGCGGGATGAGAGCTATGCGGTGCCGCACAGCACCGTGCATGTCGGCACGATCAGCGGCGGCACGGCGCTGAACGTCATTCCCGACCGGTGCGAGATGGCGTTCGAGATGCGTCTGTTGCCTGGCGATGAGGCGGCGGCACTGCTCGCGTTGCTGCGGGCCGCCGGGGAGCGGCAGGTCGCGCCGGCGCGGGCGCGGGGCCGGTCAGCCTCGATCGAGGTCGCGGTGGAGAATGCCTATCCCGGCCTGGCGATGCCGGAGGGAGATGATTTCGTGACCCGCGCTCTCGGCTGGGCCGGCGGGCATCGCATCGGCGGTCTCGGATTCGGCGCTGAAGCCGGCCTGTTCCGCGAGGTGCTCGGCCTCGCCTGCGTCGTATGCGGTCCCGGCGAAATCGAACGGGCGCATCGCGCCGACGAGTACGTCACATGCTCCGAGCTTGCAGCGTGCGATAAGTTCCTTTCTCGAGTCGTGGCGAGTTTATCCGAGACGCGGCATCCCTCGCTCTGAGGGGCCCGGCCCGGAGGGACGCAGGCGAAAGTCACGCCCACATCTGCATGAACAAGGCGATTCCTTGTAGTCGGATGGTGCGCGTCCGCTGCGCTACGCGAACCTGCAGCGCCGATCGGCCGAATGCGCATGCACTGATCTTCAGTCCGCACCGAGGGGCGGCGTCGTTCGGTTGGCGCAGTTTACACGTTCCGCGACCGATGCCTGTCAGGTGACTGCTACCGCATTGATTACGAACAAGGTTTGCTTACGGCACGGTGCTTGCATTCGGGCTTCGGCGGTTCCGCCACCTGGGAGTCGGAGGAGTATCACCGCATGAAGTTCCGTCGAACGCTGTATCTCACGTCAACAGCTTTGGGCTTATCGCTCGTCGCCTACGCGGCACAGGCAAACGTGGTTCCGTTGCCCGGGCTGACGAATCTGGACTTCACGAGCTATACCGGGGTGGCGCCGAAGGCGACGTTCACGAGCGTCGATCCGACCGGCTGGTATATCGGCACGGGCTCGAACAACAATCTCGTGTTCATCGATTCGCCGAACTCGCCGAACGATGCGGCGGGGCCGATCTACCTCTCCACGTACGCGGACCCGGTGGGCAGCGTTCCCGGCAACTATGTCGAGGCGGACGGAAATCCCTATTACGAGGACAGCATCAACTACCAGCTCAGCGGCCTGACCGTCGGGCAGCAATACTCGCTGAGCTTCTATCAGGGTGCCAGCCAGCAGGCGGGCTTCACCGGAAACACGACCAATCAGTGGATCGTCGCTCTGGGCTCATCGGGCTCCTATCTCTATACGGCGAAGTCCAGCAATCCGGGCGTCGTGAATACAAGCTGCGGCAAGTCCTGCGCGTATGAAGATACGGACAAGAGCGCTTCGATCGTTGCCTCGCCGCTGATGTATGTGCCGACCGGTACCGCCGTCGGCTGGGACTATGTCCAGGTCACTTTGACGGCCGACTCGACCAACGACGTGCTGAGCTTCCTCGCCTGGGGTGACGGCGGCAATACGACCAACCTGCCGCCGATCGCCTTCCTGGCGGGCGTGCAGGCACCGCCTGGCTTGGGCGTCCCGGAGCCGGCGTCGCTGGCCCTGCTTGGTGTCGGCCTCGGGCTGACGGGCCTCGTGCGCCGGCGTCGGCGTGCCAAGCGCTCGACCGAAGTCTGATTCGCCTGTAGACTGATGTTGCGGGTGCCCGGGGCGGCTGCCACCGGGCATCCACAATTTCAGCCCCTCGTTTCGTCAGGACGGCGCGCGTGCTTCAGTTCCTGCATCACCAGCCGCAATTCGTGCTGAACCTCATCCGGCACAGCATCTGGCTCATTCTTCTCACCATTGTGTTCGTGCCGCTGGAGGCACTGTTCGCGGTTCATCCGCGCAGGATCATCAGCCGTTCAGTACCCGGCGATATCGGGTTCTACTTCATCAGCAGCTTCATCCCGCAGCTGCTGCTGATCGCGCCGCTGACGGTCGCGGCCTACGTCGCGTATCATTTCGTGCCATGGCGTGTGCATGCCGCGGTGGCGCAATGGCCGCTTTGGCTGCGCGGCATTGCGGCGTTCGTGGTCGGCGATTTCGGCTTCTACTGGGGCCACCGGTGGGTGCATCGGGTGCCGCTTCTCTGGCGCTTCCACGCCGTGCACCACGCGCCGGAGGAGGTGTATTTTCTCGTCGGCGCCCGCGGCCATCCGGTCGACAACATGGTCATACGGCTGTGCGGTCTGGTGCCGATCTACCTTTTGGGGGTGGGCGCGCCGCAGAGCGTGCAGGGCACGCTGGTGGCCACGCTGGTCATGTTGCTGGTGACGGTCTGGGGCTATTTCATCCACGCCAATGTGCGCTGGCGTTTCGGTCCGCTGGAATGGCTGGTTGCCACCCCGGCTTTCCATCACTGGCACCATGTCCGGTCGGAGGTGCGCGATCGCAACTACGCCTCGATGCTTCCGGTTTGGGACTGGCTGTTCGGCACCGCGTATCTGCCGCAGGCGTGGCCGGAGGCCTACGGCATCGACGAGAAGCTTCCCGATTCGGTCGCGGGTCAGCTGGCCTATCCGCTGCGCGGTCCCGCGGACCTTTCCCAGCTTGCACCGGCGACGCGACAGTAACGGAGCAGGCCGTCGATCCCCGCCGACGCCATCCTGCCGACATGCCGGATTGTGCCGGGGTAGTGACCTAAATCGATGTCACGAGGCGCGCTGGCCGGCACTGGGAGCCGTCAGCGGTCTGTTCCCTCGTCCAGCGCGTGCAGCAGCGGGCGCAGCAGCGACTCCTCGGGTCGCCACCGTCCGACGGAGCTGCGATAGATGGGCTGGCGCACCTGCGTCATGCTGGCGGTGTGTACCGGCCGGTCGGTCTTGTAGAATTCGAGGCAGGCCGGATCCCAGTCCAGCCCGCAATGCGCCACGATGCGGCGCGCCTGGGTCTCGAAGTCGGCCACCAGTGATTCGTAGTCGATCTCGATCATGACATCGTCCGGCAGCACGGCGCGCCAATGCGCCATCAGCCGCCGGTATGCTGCGCAATATCGGCCAAGCTCGGCCAGGTCGTATGCGAATGCCTGCTCCCCGGCGAACAACTTGGAGAAGCAGGAGAGACAGGTATCCACCGGGTCGCGCCGCGTGTGGATGATGCGGGCATTCGGCAGGATCAGGCGGATCAGCCCGGCGAAAAGGAAGTTGCCGGGCATCTTGTCGGTGATCCGAAGGGCTTCCGGCGCGAATGGTCGCAGCGCCGCGATATAGTCCGCGCCCATCCGGCGAAAATCCGCGTCGGTCAGCGTCCATACCGCTGCGGGATACATCGCGGCGCCCAGCCGCCCGGCATTCAGGCGCGCGACCGCATGGGACAGTTCGCTTCGCTCGCCGGCGCCGTAGACGAAAGGATGGGAGGCCAGCATCTGCTCGACCAGCGTGGTTCCCGAACGCGGCATCCCGATGATGAAGACCGGCGTAGCGGCGGGATCGCCGATATCGCGGCGGGCGGCGAGGAAGTCGGCCGTGAAGACCCGGCGAATCTCGTCCATCGCGCCGAGGATGACCCGCTCGGCATAGGCGATCCGGGCTCGCTTGATGGCGTTGCCGCGCAGCAACAGGGCGAAGCCGCGGTCGCGCTCTCCGACGTCGTCACAGGCCTTGGCCAGCGCGAAATAGAGCAGGCACTGCTCCCGCGGCGGCAGCGTGTCGGCGGTGGCAAGAGCGGTCTCGAGTGCCGCGATGGTGTCGTCGTCCGGCTGCACTTTGCCCAGTAGTGCCAGATGGTACAGCGCCTCCGGCCGACCGCGTCCGAGGCTGACCGACCGCCGCAGCTCGCGGCGTGCCTCGTCGTTGGCGCCGATCTCGGCGAGGATGGATCCGAGCAGGCTGGCGGCCGGCCCGAATTGCGGCCGTAGCGCGACGACGCGCCGGGCGTATTCCAGGGCCTCGGCGTGGCGGCCGAGGTTCTTCAGCACGTTGGCCATGCCGGCCATGGCATCGACCTGGTCCGGCTCGCGCGCCAGCACCGTCTGGTACTGCGCCATGGCGTCGGCGTGGCGCTGGCGGCGATCCAGCAGCACGCCCAATCCGTTGCGCGCGTCCGCATTGTCGGGCTCGCTGGCGAGTGCCGCGTGGAAGGCACCCATTGCTTCGTCGTCCCGGTCGAAGCGCGACAGTGTCGTGGCGAGGGCGACGCGTGCCTCGACGTAATCCGGATCGACGTCGAGCGCCTCGCGGAAGCAGTCGATCGCCTCGCCGGGTGCGCTGCCCTGGGACAGAAGTTTGCCCAGCCCGAAGCTTGCCTCGGCGAAGTCCGGGTCGGCGGCGAGGGCAGCGCGATATTGTGCGGCGGCCTCTTCGACGCGGCCGAGGCGGGTGAGGAGGGTCGCGAGGCCGTAGCTGGCCTCGGCGTGGCCAGGGTCGACGGCGAGGATTGCCTCATAGCAGGCGATGGCCGCGTCGTGCTGGCCGAGCGCCTGGCGGCAGGCGGCCAGGCCGAAGCGGGCGTCCAGCAGGTCGGATTGCAGCGTCAGCGCCTGTTCGTACAGGGTGGCGGCGTCGGCGTACTGGCTCTGTGCCTGGCGGAGCGCCGCGAGGCTGCCGAGTGCGGCGCTCGAGGCGGGTGCCAGGGCCAGGGCCCGGGTCAGCAAGGTCTCCGCGTCGGCGTGCCGACCTTGGCCGAGGCGCAATGACGCGAGGTGGATCAGTGCGTCGAGATGGGTTGGATCCGCTTGCAGCACGAGCTGATAGGCGCCGGCGGCGGCTTCGGCGTTGCCCTGTTGATGCAGGGCGAGGGCCTGGTGAAAGCTCACGCGATTGTCTCAATGGCCTAGAAGACTCTTCACCGCATGATGCCGGCTCGGCCGGTGGGATGCCACCTCAATTGCGACGGCGCGGCGCCAAACGGAACGGGTTTGCAAAGGGCGACTGCCCTTTGCCGGGGTTTGGGGCAGAGCCCCAACCTTGCCTTTACGTCGTCTCCCGCCCGCGCGGCTTGGCGAAGGGTGATCTCTCGCGCTTCAGGAACTGTCCCTGTCCGGCCGCGCCGAGGATCTTGCCCTCTTGGTACACGACCTGTCCCCGCAGGATGGTCTGCACCGGCCAGCCGGTGACTTCGTAGCCTTCCCACGGCGTGTAGTCGGTCGCGTGGTGCATGATTTCCTGACGGATGGTCTCTTTGCGATTGGGGTCCCAGAGCACGATGTCGGCGTCGCACCCGATTGCGATGCTGCCCTTGCGCGGGTAGAGGCCGTACATCTTGGCGTGGTTGGTCGAGGTCAGCGCCACGAATTTCTCGAGCGTGATGCGTCCCTTGACCACGCCTTCCGAGAACAGGATCGGGAGGCGCACTTCGACGCCCGGGATGCCGTTCGGCACCCAGCGGAAGGAGGTGCGCGCCTTCGGGTTCAGCTTGCCTTCGCCGCCCTCGTAGAAATAGGGGCAGTGATCGGAGGAGAATGTCGCGAAGACGCCCTGGGTGATGCCTTCCCAGATCGCGTCCCAGCTTGCGCGGTCGCGCGGCGGCGGCGAGCAGACATATTTGCCGCCGGTCTGGTCCATGTTGAGGCCCTTGAGGTCCTCGGCGGTGAGCGAGATGTATTGTGTGCAGGTTTCGCCGTAGATCTTGAGGCCGCGCTGCTGCGCCCAGCGGATCTGCTCCATCGCCTCGCGGCCGGAGACGTGGACGATCATGATCGGCACGTCGAGCAGTTCGGCATGGGAGATGGCGCGGTGCGCGGCCTCGCGCTCGACGATCTCCGGGCGGGAGACGGCGTGGTAGTAGGGCGCGGTCTTGCCGGCCGCTTCCAGCCGCTCGGTCATGAACTTGATCGCGTCGTAGCCCTCGCAGTGGACCATCACGAGGGCGCGCTCGCGCCGGGCGCATTCGAAGACTTCGAGGAGCTGGCGGTCGTTCAGCACCATGTCGTCATAGGTCATGAAGACCTTGAACGAGGTGTAGCCGTCATCGACCAGCGCCGGCAGTTCCTGGCCGAGCACGGAGGGGGTGGGATCGGTGACGATGAGGTGGAAGGCGTAGTCGACGTGGCAGTTGCCGTCGGCGAGGCGGTGGTAGTCCATCACGCTCTCGCGCAGTGATTCGCCGCGCGGCTGCAGGGCGAACGGGATGACGGTGGTGTTGCCACCGGCGATGGCGGAGCGGGTGCCGCTTTCGAAGCCGTCGGCCATGCGGGCGCCGTAGGCGCGCTGGGCGAGGTGGACGTGGCTGTCGATCCCGCCCGGCATGACGAGCAGGCCGGCGGCATCGATCGTTTGGGCGGCGCCGGTCACCTGGTCGGCGAGGAGGGCGATGCGGCCGCCGCTTATGCCGACATCGCAGCGGATGACGTCGCTCGCGGTGACGACGGTGCCGCCGCGGATCGCCAGGTCGAGATCAGGCATTGGTTCGCTTCCGTGCTCGCTTGCGGTCGTGCTGCCGCGGGACGCGCGCGCCGGCTGCGTGCCCGTCGCTCCGGAGGACGCCAGCAATTCCGGGCAAAGGCAAGCGCGGCGGGCCCGGGCAAGCGGGCGCCGGGGTCGGCGGGCTGCGCTCCGGGGATGCCAGATCGCGCCCATCGCAGGTAGGCGTGGCCGGTCGTGCGTGATATCGGCCCGGTATGAGCGGTGACTTCGAGGGCGGCGCGCTGCGCCGGGGCGAGGCGGAAGCGCCCCGCGAGACCGTGGTGCCAAGGGACGAGACGGCGCCGCACGCGGGCGGCCACGGGCGCCCGGGGCGGCTGGCGCTGCCGGTCGCCGATCCGCAGAGCCTGCGGCGGCTGCGCCGGATGCCGCTGATCTCGCCCCGGCTGTGGAAGCGGCGCCTGGTGTTCTGGGTCGGCGCGGTGATGGTGTCCCTGGTCGCCATCGTCTTCGCCCGCGCCGCCGACTGGGCCGGCGGGATCTGCCACCAGATCGCCGCCTGGCAGCCGCTGTCGCTGCTGGTGATCTCGCCGGCGGCTCTGGCCTTCTCGCTATGGCTGACGCGGGTCGCCTTTCCGGGGGCGCAGGGCAGCGGCATTCCGCAGACCATGGCCGCGCTGCACCTGAGCGATCAGCGCCTGGTCGACCGCGTGCTGTCGCTGCGCGTCGCGATCGGCAAGATCATGCTGACGCTGGTCGGTCTGATGGCCGGGGCCTCGATCGGCCGTGAGGGCCCGACGGTCCAGATCTCCGCCGCCATGATGCACGCGATGGGCAAGCTGATGCGGCTGCCGCGGCAAGATCTGGCGCGGGCGCTGGTGCTGGCCGGCGGTGCCGCCGGCATCTCGGCCGCCTTCAACACGCCGCTCGCCGGGATCATGTTCGCGATCGAGGAGCTGAGCCACTCCTTCGAGTCGCGGACCAGCGGCACCGTCATGACCGCGGTGATCATTTCGGGCATCACGACGCTGGCGCTGGTCGGCAGCTACACGTATTTCGGCGTCACCTCGGCGGTGCTGAATTTCGGCGCCGGCTGGATCGCGGTGCCGCTCTGCGCGGTGTGCGGCGGCCTGGCGGGCGGAGCGTTCAGCTGGTGCCTGGTGCAGGCCGCTCGCGGCCTGCCCGGCCGGTCCGGGCGATTCGTGCTGCGCCATCCGATCGTCTTTGCGGCCCTGTGCGGGCTCGGGGTCGCCGTGATCGGGCTGATCTCGGGTGGCGCCACCTACGGCACGGGCTACGCGCAGGCGCGCGGCGTGGTGGAGGGGACGGCGCACATGGCGCCGCTGTTCTTCCTGCTGAAGCTGGCCAGCACGACGATCTCCTATATCAGCGGAATTCCGGGCGGGATCTTCGCGCCGTCGCTGGCGGTCGGCGCCGGGCTCGGTCAGCTGCTCGCCCGGCTCATTCCGCATGCGCCGCTGGGCGCGGTCGTCCTGTGCGGCATGGTCGCGTATTTCTCCGGCGTGGTGCAGGCGCCGATCACCGCGGCGATCATCGTCATGGAGATGACCGACAACCAGCAGATGACCATTCCGCTGCTGGCGACCTCGATGATCGCCTTCGGAGCGTCACGGCTGATCTGTCGCCGGCCGCTGTACGGGACGCTGGCGCAGCGCTTCCTGATTGCGATGGAGCGCGGGCACGGCTGACGCGGCCGTGCGCGGCGCTGTCGGCCAGCCTTACACCGGACGGCGGCGGCGCAGGATCCCGAGGCCGAACAGGCCGACGCCGAGCACCGTCAGCCCGGCGGGCTCGGGCACTGTGGCACTGAGCGTGGCAGGCAGGCCGTTCGCCTCGATCGCATACAGGGTGAAGGTGCCCTTGCGCAGGGCCGCGACGGTGGGGGCGGTCGCATCCGGGGCGGCGTCGGCCCCCGGCACGCGGTTCACCACGCCCTGCGTCAGCCTGATGCCGCCGGCGTCATGCGTGATGGTCGCGAGCATGCTGGTGGTCAGCGTGCCGTGGATCGAAATGCCGGTGGTGATGCCGTAGCCGGCACTGCTCAGCACCTCGGTGAGCGAGGAGACGGCAGGGCTGGCGCCGATCGGCGTGAAGCTGCCGCCGGCGCTGAGCAGGAAGCCGGCGATGGTGTCCGGCCCGCCCGCGTCGCTGAAGTCGATCGGGCCGGTGTAGCTGTAGGTGCCGAGCAGGTGACGGGCGGTGAAGACGGTGTGGATGCCGGGCACTGCCTGCTCGAACAGGGTGCCGGCACCGCGCGGCGGCGGGTTGGACCCGTTGAAGATCTTGATGGTGAAGGTGCCGGTGATCGGGGTCGCGAAGGCGGCGGTGGCGGCGGCGAGAGATGCGATCAAGAGGCAGGCAGCAAAAAGCCAGATACGCCGATACATGCAAGGCTCCATAAAATCTCGTTTCTGGTGCCGTTTCTGAGGATGCCGACAGTTGAAAAAGGACGCCGCCACCGAAACCGGCAACACGCAGGAATCATGCCACCGCCAGGTATGCTTGTAAGTCAGTCGGTTGCATCACCCCCAACCACCGGTGGTGGTGAAAGGCGTCGGAAAACTTGACGCGCGAGGGGGTGGTCCGGCGCGGGGCCTGACGGTTGGCTTCGCCCATTCCGTCGGCGCGGCGGGCTCCGGTCGTTGCATAATGGCGACTTCCGGCAGAGGGAGGCCGCCATGACCCAGGACCACATGCATCAGCGCCGCATCGGCAATCGGACGCTGCGGCCCGAGACGCTGATGCTGGGCTATGGCTACGACCCGCGCCTGTCGGAGGGCTCGGTCAAGCCGCCGGTCTTTCTGACCTCGACCTTCGTGTTCCGCTCGGCCGAGGACGGGCGCGACTTCTTCGACTACGTCTCCGGCCGGCGGGAGCCGCCGGCGGACGGCGCCGGGCTCGTCTATTCCCGCTTCAACCACCCGAACAGCGAGATCGTCGAGGATCGCCTGGCGGTGTACGAGGAGGCGGAGGCGGCGTGCGTGTTCTCCTCCGGCATGTCGGCGATCGCGACGGCGCTGCTCGCCGCGGCGCGGCCGGGCGACGTGATCCTGCACAGCCAGCCGCTCTATGGCGGCACCGAGACGCTGCTCGCCCGCACGCTGGCCCCGTTCGGCATCGGCGCCGTCGGGTTCAGCGACGGCACCGACGCGGCGGCGGTGCAGGCGGCCGCCGAGCGGGCGATGGCGCAGGGGCGGGTTTCGGTGATCCTGGTGGAGACGCCGTCCAATCCGCTCAACACGCTGGTCGATTTCGCGCTGGTCAAGGACGCGGCGGATGCGGTCGCGGCGCAGCAGGGCGCGCGCCCGGTGGTGATGTGCGACAACACGCTGCTCGGGCCGCTGTTCCAGAAGCCGCTGGTGCACGGCGTCGACCTCGTTCTGTATTCGCTGACGAAATACGTCGGCGGGCATTCCGACCTGATCGCCGGCGCGGTGCTGGGCAGCCGGGAGCGGGTGCGGCCGGTGCGGCTGCTGCGCGGCGCGATCGGCACCGGGCTCGACCCGCATTCCTGCTGGATGCTCGGCCGCTCGCTCGAGACGCTGGCGCTGCGCATGAATGCCGCGGCGCGCAACGCCGAGGCGGTCGCGATCTTCCTCGCCAATCATCCGCGCGTCGAGCGCGTGCATGCGCTCGGCCACGCGGCGGAGGGCAGCCCCGCGCGGCGCGTGTTCGAGGCCCAGTGCAGCGGCGGCGGCTCGACCTTCAGCTTCGATGTCAAGGGCGGGCAGCCGGCGGCGTTCGCGGTGCTGAACGCGTTGCAGATCTTCCGCCTGGCGGTGAGCCTGGGCGGCACGGAGAGTCTCGCCTGCCATCCGGGCACGACGACGCATTCCGGCGTGCCGAAGGAGGTGCGCGAACGGGTCGGCCTCCGCGATGGCACGATCCGGCTGTCGGTCGGGATCGAGAACGCGGACGATCTGATCGCGGATCTGGCGCAGGCGCTGGAACGCTGAAGACGGGCGTGTTTCAGCGCGGCGGTTGGGCTTTGCGGGCGACTTCATCAGCCGGACCGACTTCGGCCCGGCTGATGCCGCGTTGCGACGGCCGCTCCAAGTGCGACGCCAGCGCCGCCGCCTCGTCTGACTCGGGCGTGATCAGATGCAAATCCCGCTGCGGGAACGGGATCTCGATGCTGTTCGCCTGGAACCGGTCCCACACCCCGAGCAGCACCTCGCTCTCGACATTGGCCGTGCCGGCGCGCGCGTCCTCGATCCAGAAGCGCAGCTCGAGATTGACCGAGCTGTCGCCGAAGCCGCGCAGCAGGCAGATCGGCCG
>DATJSJ010000197.1:0-2032 GCA_035504175.1 Acetobacteraceae bacterium | reverse complement strand
ACGCAGCATCGCCGAATCCTGCACCGGGAAGGGGGTCGCGACCAACTCGCCGGCTGGGCCGCGCGCGAGGGTGGCTCGCAGGTGATCGGCACGCTCGTCATTCGCCTTCAGAGCGGTGCCGAGCACCGCCGCGCTGACCGGTGGGCGCTCGTCCGGTAGTCCGGACATGCGGGCGAGCGCCGGCAACACGAACAGGATTGCGCAGACCAGGGCGGAGACAGGGTTGCCCGGCAACCCGATCACCGGCACCGACCCCAGGCGGCCGAACACCAGCGGCTTCCCTGGCCGCATCGCGATCTTCCAGAAATCCACCTCCATGCCGCGCGACGTCAGCCCCTCGATCACCAGGTCGTGGTCGCCGACGCTCGCCCCGCCGGTGGTCAGTAGCATGTCGGCGCCGGCGGCGGCATCGGCGACCGCGGCGATCGCCGCGCGGTCGTCCCGCGCGACCGGCAGCACGATGGGCTCGGCCCCGGCAGAGCGCACCAGCGCCGCCAGCGCGTGCGAGTTGGAGCTGACGATGCCGCCGGACGGCAGGGGCTCACCGGGCAGCGCAATCTCGTCGCCGGTGGCCAGCACGGCGATGCGCGGGCGGCGGTGGACCGTGAGCCACGGGTAGTTGGCCGCCGCAGCCAGGCCGACGTCGCGGGCGGTCAGCCGCCGGCCGGCGGGCACGACCACGTCGCCGGCGGCGAAGTCCTGGCCGGCGCGGCGGATGTGGCGGCTTGCCCGCACCGTTTCGTTCACCCGGACCGTTTCGCCGGTACGGGTCGCGTCCTCCTGCAACAGGATCGCGTCCGCGCCGACCGGCACGATGCTGCCGGTGAAGATGCGGACCGCGTCACCGGGGCCGATGCGGCCGTCGAACGGATGCCCCGCCGGAGCGGTCCCGATCACTTGGAGAACTGTGCCCTCGATGCCGTCTTCGGTACGAAGCGCGTAGCCGTCCATGGCCGAGACGTCGGCCGGCGGCTGGGTCAGCCGGGCGACCACCGATGTGGCGGTTACCCGTCCCCAGGCGTCCGCCAGCGCCACGATCTCGGCCGGGGTCGGACGCAACCCCGCCAGGATCCGTTGCCGGGCTTCTTCTACGCTGATCATGCGGCGCTCCTGCCTATTTGTGTTCCAAAAGCCCGGCGTTTACGGCGGAGCCAAGAGGAACAATCGGTTCACATGCTCGAACGAGGCGAAGGTCATACGCCACTCGCGGGCGAAGACCTCGCGGCTGGCGCCGCGGGCCAGCAGTGCCGCCTCGATCTCGCCCACGCAACGCCGGCCGTCGATCAAGCCCAGGATCGCCGCAGCCATCGGCGGCACCGGCTGGGGATGCCGCAGCCCCTCGATGACCATCGTCAGCGTACCGTCGGGTTGGATGGCGCGGGCGATCTCGGCCGCGCTGCCCTCTCGGGCGGCCGGCACGACGGCGGGGTCCAGCGGGTCGGCGCGCGACGGGGCTTCCCCGGCGCGGACGCAATAGACCACGTGCACGCTCAGATTGCCCGCAAGCGCCTCGGCCAGCGCCGCACGGGCAAGCGGATCGAGCGGTTCGACGCGCGCACGCAACCGCGGGTCGGGGAGCAGCAGGCTGGGATCGTAGCGGACCGGCTCGACCCAGCACACCGGCTCCAGTCCCACGCCGGCCAGCAGCGCGGCGAACTCCGGCACGGTGAAGGCCCGGTCGCGGGGGTTGAGCAACAGGTCGAACACGCCGGCATCACCGCCGATGACGTGGTCGCGGACATGCTGGTTGAAGCGCAGCCACGCGGTTTCGGGCAGGTGCCGCAGCACCCGCCGTGCCGTGTCAAGCCGGGCGGCGATCGGCTGGTCCGCCGGCGCCAGCAAGCGCAGTGCGTCCTGCAGCATATAGACCCCGGTGCGGCCGTGCGGCGCATACACCATCAGGCCGAGCCCGCCGCCCGGCGCCAGCACCGAGAGCAGCGCGCGCAGCCCCTCGGCCGGGTCGGGCAGATGGTGCAGCACGCCGCAGCAGTCGATGTAGTCGAACGGGCCGAGCCCCGACCCCGGCAGGTCG
>DATJSJ010000196.1:0-14080 GCA_035504175.1 Acetobacteraceae bacterium | reverse complement strand
AGCCTTTGCAATCCGTTCCTTAAGTGACGGGGGCCTGGGGCCTCAGGCCCCAGCGGGGTCCAGGGGCGGAGCCCCTGGCCTTCCTCTCTTACGTCAACGCCGGCACCAAAGGCCACCTGGTCCAGAACATCCGGCCCGCCGCATGACACGCCGGGCAAACCGCATGCCAATTTGGCTGCGTCGTCCCGCACGCCTCGCACCGCCAGACCGGATCGGGATCGGCCATCGCCGCGTGCCGCAGCGCCTCCCGCCCCGCCTCGGCATTGCCCTCCGCTTCCGCGACATCCGCGAGCAGCGTCCAGACCCGGCGCTGGTTGACCCCGGCGGATCGCGCCGCCTCGGCGTGCCGTCGCGCCTCGCCGAGCAGCCCGGCTTCCAGTGCGGTGCGCGCCAGCAGGAGATGCGACTCCGGATGCTCGCGATTGCCACGGACCAGGCGCTCCGCCGCCTGTGCCCGCTCCAGCCTGGCCTCGATCGGCGCCAGGGCGAAAGCCGCGAGATCGGGATGCGGGTTGGCGTCCCAGGCGCGGCGGATCACGTCCTGGGCCTTGCCCTCACGGCCGGTCTCGCGCAGCCGGCGGGCGTAGGCCAGCGCCGCCGGCGGCAGGCCGGGATCCGCTTCGAAAGCCTGTTTCGCCAACCGCCGCGCCTCGACCGGATCTCCCTCCGCTTCGGCCGCGGCGGTCTCCAGCGCCGCGCGCGGACCTTCCGCCGCACCCAGCGCCAGCGCGCCTTTCCAGTCATGCGCCCGCAGCGCGAGCTCGATCCGCTCGCGGCGCAGCTCGACGGAACCGGGATGGGCCTCCTCCGCCCGCGCCGCCAGCGCTGCCGCGTCGGCCCATTCCTCGCGCGCGATCGCCTGTCGCAGCAGACCGCTCCAGCCGAGAAAGGCGGCGTCCTGGCGCTCCGCCAGCAGGCGGAAAGCGGCGGCGGCCTCGTCCTCGCGGCCGGCGCGCCGCGCCGCCTCGGCCGCAAGCAGCAGCGTCTGGGGTGTATCGCCGAGCAGCCGCCGGGCGCGGTTCGCCTCCCGCCGCGCATCCCCGGCCTCGCCGGCCGCGAGCGCCACCAGCGTGCGCGTGATCGCCGCCTCGCCCTGCCGTCGCGCCCGCGTCGCCCGGGCGGCTCGTAGTCTCCGCGGCAGTGACACCAGCAGCGCCAGCAGGCGCAGCACGCTGTACAGGACCAGGAACAGCACCACCGCGAGCAGCACGACGACGGGCACTGAGGCCTGGATCGTGGTGGCGCCGAGTTGCAGCGTCGCGGCCCCGGGCAGGCCGGCAACCCACCAGGCGAGTGCGACGACCAGCGCCGCAAGGATGAGGAATAAGATCACGCGGCGCATCAGCCGTGCTCCGCCAGGTCGGTGAGCGCCGCTCGCGCCGCCAGCATCTGCTTCGCCTGATCCACCCAGTCGGCCATCGCCGCCGCGGCCGGACCCTGCAACTTGTCGAGCACAAGGACGGCCCCGGCCAGATCGCCGGCATCGACGCGCTCACGCGCCGCCTCGAGAATCCCGGCGGCCGGGTCGCCGATGATCACGTGCGAGCCCTGGCGCACGGTCAGCGCCTGCTCGGCGCGGGCCAGCATGCGGTCGAGCAGAGGCTTGCCCTGGAGATCCGGCTCGCTCGCCTGCCGAGCCGCCGCTGCGGCAACCGGGAAGGAGAGGCGCAGCTCCGCCTCGGTCGGCGGCTTCGCGGCCGCAAAGCGGGAGAGCGCCGGCGGGGCGTTCGGCAGCGTGCCGAGCGGGCGGCCGGCCGCGAGCGCCGCCTGGGCGGCCTGGATCTGCGCCAGGCGCTGCGCCTTGTCGAGCATCCCGGGCACCTGATTGGCCAGTTTCTCCGCCTGCGCGGCTTGCTGCTGGGCGGCATCGGCCTGCTGTTGCGCCGCGGCACTTTGCTTGACGGCGGTCGCGGCCGCATCGCGCGCTCCGGAGACCTCGCCGGCCGCCGATTTGAGCTGGGCTTCGAGCGCGCTCAACCGGTCCTGCAGCGCGGTGGTTGTCTGCCTCGCGGCGTCCGCCTGGGCGGTGACGCGGTTTGTCAGATCATCGACCCGCTTCGACAGCGCCTGCAGCCCTGACGGCGGCTGCGAGACCTGCTTTTCCAGCGCCGCGACGCGCGCCTCGATCGGACCGAGATCGACGCTGGCCGGGTGCGGCGCATGCCCAAGAGCATCGACGCGGGCGGCCAAGGCGTGCTCCCGGTCGGTGACGGCCTGCAACCCGGCCTGAATCTGCGCCAGACGCTGTACCCGCTCGTCGAGGCTCTGCTCGTGCTGCTCGAGATCGGCGAAGCGGGCGCTCTGCAGGGCGAATTCCGGCGGCTGTGCGGGATGCGTCCAGAGCCAGGCAATCGCGCCCGCCAGGACGACGAACCCGAGGACGAAGAACAGCGGCAGCCAGCTCCGTCGCCGCGGCGGCGGCTCGATCACGTAGGGCTGGGCCCGCGGCTCGGGGGGCGACGCGGCGGCGGGAGCATCGGGATGGGATGTCGGTTCGTCGCTCATAGCAGCGCCAGGACGGCCTCCAGCGTAGGATGAACGGCAATGCGGACCTGCCGCCAAGGCAGCGCCCGCAGCGGCGCAGCGGTGGACGAGGCGATCGCAAGCGCGTCCACGGTGGCGAGGCTGGGACGCAATGGCTGCGGCAGCAAGCCGGCAAATGCGCGGGCCGTGCCGGCCGAGAGGAACAGCGCCGCCGCGACGAGGCCCGCACCGAGTGCCGCGGCCGCGGCGGGCGGGAACGACGCCGCCGGGCCGGTGGCATAGACCGTGCGATGGAGCACGGCGAAACCCGCCGCGCGCAGCGCCGCTTGCAGCGCCTCGCCGTGCCCCTCGCCCGCCGCGAGCAGCAGCGGCAGGCCGGCCGGGTCGCAGCGCCGCGCCGCGAGCTGCGCCAGGGCGGCGGCGTCCGCGGCGGCGCTTTGCACCTGGTGGAACCCGGC
The DNA here is from genome assembly GCA_035504175.1 of Acetobacteraceae bacterium. Classification (GTDB taxonomy): domain Bacteria; phylum Pseudomonadota; class Alphaproteobacteria; order Acetobacterales; family Acetobacteraceae; genus DATJSJ01. Next base: position 11,138 of record DATJSJ010000196.1, on the reverse strand, counting down.
CGCGCGGGCGTGCGCCGCCGTCGCGTCCCCGACCGCCAGCAGCGGCAGGTCCTCGTAGGACGGCGGCAGCGCCGGTAGCGCATTGGCGCTGGTGACCAGCACCGCCTGGACGGCTTCCGGCGGCGGCAGCTTGGCCGGCATGATCCGCACCGCGATGCAGGGCGAGATCACCGGGTCGAAGCCGAGCGCCTTCAGGCGGACGGCCGTTTCGCTTGCCGCCGGCTCCGGTCGCGTCACCAGCACGCTGCCGCTTGCGACGGTCACTGCCACTCAGGCGAAGATGTCGTGCGGGCTGTCGGCGCGCAGGCTGCGCCCGAGCTCGGCGCCGATGCGGGCCGCATCCGCGGCCGCGCCGTGCAGGCTGCGCTTGAGCAGGAACGATCCGTCGGCCCGCGCCACCAGTCCGGTGAGGTGGAGCTGGCCGTTCGGCAGCAGCCGCGCATGCCCGCCGATCGGGGTGCGGCAGGATCCGTCGAGCAGTCCGAGCATCGCCCGTTCCGCGGTCGAGACGGCACGCGCGTCCGGATCCTCGATGCCGCCGAGCATCTCGCCGAGCTCCTCGTCATCCGCGCGGATGGTGACGCCGACGATACCCTGGCCGGCGGCAGGAACCATCGCGTCCGGATCCAGCACCAACGCGGCGCGGCGTTCCAGCCCCAGCCGGCGGAGCCCGGCGAGCGCCAGCAGGCTGGCGGCGCAATCGCCGGCGGCGACGCGATCCAGCCGGCGCTGTACATTGCCGCGCAGCGTGACGATGACGAGGTCCGGCCGGGCATGCAGGAGCTGCGCCTGCCGCCGCACCGAGGAGGTGCCGATCACCGCGCCGGAGGGCAGCGCCACGAACGGATCGGCCGGATCGGGTGCGGCGCAGGCGGGACCGAGGATCAACGCGTCGCGCGCATCCTCCCGCCGCAGCGTGCAGGCCAGCACGATGCCCGCCGGCAGCTCGGTCTCGAGATCCTTGAGGCTGTGCACGGCGAAATCGATGCGCCCATCCAGCAGCGCCTCGTGGATCTCCTTGGCGAACAGGCCCTTGCCGCCGATCTCCGCCAGCCGGCGGTCCTGCACCGCGTCGCCGGTGGTGCGGATCGCATGCTCCTCGAACACGTTCATGCTGCGCAGCACGGGACAGAAATGCTGGAGGCGCTCGAGGAAGGCACGGGTCTGCACCAGCGCCAGCGGCGAGCCACGGGTGCCGACGCGCAGCGGCAGGGCGCGGGCATGCGGCTTCACGCGGGACCGGGGACCCGCTTCGGGCAAGGGATGGGCGGCGGACATGCCGTGTCCTATTAGCTCGAACCGGTGAAGGAAAGTAGGCGATGGCTTGCGTGCAGCCGGGTGGCGCCGCGACCGGACCGGTGCTGGGAATCGAGACGAGCTGCGACGAGACCGCGGCGGCGGTGCTCGACGGCGATGGGCGCGTGCTGGCGGAGCGGCTGCTCAGCCAGCAGGAGCACGCCGCGCATGGCGGGGTCGTGCCGGAGATCGCCGCCCGCGCCCATCTCGCGCACCTGCCGCGTCTGGTGGCCGAGGCGATGCGGGAGGCTGGGCTCGGCTTCGCGGAGCTTGGCGGCGTCGCCGCGAGCTGCGGGCCGGGCCTCATCGGCGGCCTGATCGTCGGCAGCGGCTTCGCGAAAGGTGTCGCCCTCGCGCACCAGCTTCCCTTCGTCGCGGTCAACCACCTGGAGGCGCATGCGCTGACGGTCCGGCTGCCGGGGCTGGTACAGGACGGTTCGCCGTTTCCCTACCTGCTGCTGCTGGTCTCCGGCGGTCATTGCCAGTGTGTCGCGATCGAGGGGCTGGGCCGCTATCGCCGGCTCGGCGCCACGATCGACGACGCGGTCGGCGAAGCCTTCGACAAGGTCGGCAAGCTGCTTGGCCTGCCCTGGCCGGCCGGCCCGGCGGTGGAGCGGCTGGCGGCCGGCGGTGATCCCCGGCGCTATGCCTTCCCGCGCCCGCTGCTCGGCCGGCCCGGCTGCGATTTCAGCTTCTCCGGGCTCAAGACCTCCGTCGCGCAGGTGGTCGCGGCCTTCCCGGCCGGCCCGCTGCCGGCGCAGGCGGCGGCCGATCTCGCGGCCGGGTTCCAGGCCGCGGTGGCCGACACACTCGCCGACCGCGCCGCGCACGCGCTCGCCATGATGACGACGGCGCGGCGCCTGGTGGTGGCCGGCGGCGTCGCGGCCAACGCCGCGATCCGGACGGCGCTGCAGGCGGTCGCAGCGGCATACGGACGCGAACTGGTGGCGCCGCCGCCGCGCCTCTGCACCGACAATGCGGTGATGGTCGCCTGGGCCGGGCTGGAGCGGCTGCGCGCCGGCCTCGTCGACCCGCTCTCCGCGGCGCCGCGGCCACGCTGGCCGCTCGAGGAACTGGCGGGCCACCACCAAGCCGCCTGATGCGCAGGCGCCGCCGGCCGGCATGCCAGCCATGCGGCCCGCTTGGCCGTCGCCGGGGCGTCGCCACATGCTGCGGCAGCGAACAACTGCGCAGAGGCCCATCGATGCCTGCGACCGCCCCAAATCTTTTCACTCCCGTCACGCTGGGTCCGCTGACCCTGCCGAACCGGATCGTCATGGCGCCCTTGACGCGCAGTCGCGCCGGCGCCGGCGACGCGCCCGGGCCGATCAACGCCGAGTATTATGGCCAGCGCGCCGGCGCCGGCCTGATCATCAGCGAGGCGTCGCAGATCTCCCCTCAGGGCAAGGGCTACGCCTGGACGCCGGGGATCTATTCCGACGCGCAGGTGTCGGGCTGGAGGATGGTGACAGAAGCGGTGCATGCCAAAGGCGGCCGCATCTTCGCCCAACTCTGGCATGTCGGCCGGATCTCGCATCCGAGCCTGCAGCCGGACGGGGCGTTGCCGGTCGCTCCCTCGGCGGTGCGGCCGGACGGCCAGGCCTTCACCGAGCACGGCTTCCAGCCGCTGCCGACGCCGCGCGCGCTGGCGCTCGAGGAGATTCCCGGCATCGTCGCGCAATACCGCCACGCCGCCGAAGCGGCGAATCGGGCCGGCTTCGACGGGGTCGAGATTCACGCCGCGAACGGCTACCTGATCGACCAATTCCTGCGCGACAGGACCAACCGCCGCAGCGACGCGTATGGCGGCCCGGTGGAAAACCGCGCGCGCTTCGGACTGGAAGTGGTCGCGGCGGTGACCGGCGTCTGGGGTGGCGAGCGCACCGGCATCCGCATTGCGCCGGTCAGTCCGTCAAACGACATCGCCGACAGCGCTCCGGCCCAGACCTTCGGCCATTTCGTCGCGGCGCTGAACCGCTTCGGGTTGGCCTATCTGCACGTGGTCGAGGGTGCGACCCGCGGCCCGCGCGAGGTGGAGGTCGACGGCAGGCCGTTCGATTTCATGGCGCTGCGGCGGGGCTTCCGCGGGCTGTACATGGCCAATAACGGCTATGATCTCGGGCTGGCGCAAACGGCGCTGCGCGAGGGGCGAGCGGATCTGATCGCCTTCGGCCGCCCGTTCATCGCCAATCCCGACCTGGTCGAGCGGCTGCGGCGCGGGGCCGCGCTGAACGAGCCCGACGCGGCGACGTTCTATGGCGGCGATGCGCGCGGCTACACCGACTATCCGGCGCTCGCGGCCGAGTAGCGGCGCTCCGCCTGCGCCCGGCACGCACCAGGGATCGGTGCCGCCGGGCGGCCGACTTTCGCGCTTGCGAAGCCTTGCCAATCCGCGCGGATTCCGCCACCACCCGGCCGCGACAGCGGGCAAGGGACGGCATGAACGCGCTGCAGGCGATCGTCATCGCGCTGGTGCAGGGAACCACCGAGCTGTTCCCGGTCAGCAGCCTCGGTCATGCCGTCGTGCTGCCTGCGATCCTGGGTTGGCGGATCGACCAGCACGGGCCGTCCTTCCTGCCCTTCCTGGTGATGCTGCATCTCGGCACCGCAGCGGCGCTGCTGCTGTATTTCTGGCGCGACTGGCTGGCGCTGCTGCTCGGCGTGCTCGGGTTGAGCAACGCGCATCAGGTCCGCGAGAGCCGCCGCGTGTTCGTGCTGATCGTGATCGCGACGATTCCGGCGGTGATCATCGGCTTCGTGCTGGAGAAATTCTTTCGCACGCTGTTCGGCTCGCCGGCCGTGGCGGCGTTCTTCCTCATCGTCAACGGCATGCTGCTGCTGTTCGGCGAGCGATTGCGCGCCGATCAGCGGGCGGCCTGTCCGCCCGGCGGGCATCGCACGCTCGCGACGCTGAACCCGGGCGATGCGCTGGCGATCGGCTTGTGGCAATGCACGGCGCTGGTTCCGGGCATATCCCGCTCCGGCGCCACCATCGTGGGCGGGCTGCTGCGCGGCATCGACCATGAAGGGGCGGCGCATTTCTCCTTCCTGATCGCAACGCCGATCATTCTCGGCGCGACGGTGCTGGAGGTACCGAAGCTCCGGCATGCCGGCGTCGCACCCGGCGTGTTCGAACTTGCCGTGATCGCCGCGATCGTCGCCGGCGTCGCGGCCTTTCTCAGCACCGCCTTCCTGATGCGCTATTTCCGGGATCACGACCGATGGGCTCTCAACCCCTTCGCCTATTACTGCGCGCTCGCCGGGCTGCTCAGTCTCGGGCTGCTGATCATCGGGGCATGAGAGGCGGTCCCGCCTGGGCACGCCGCGCGCCGCTGGCGGCGCTCGCCCTGCTGCTGCTCGCCGCGACCCATCTGCCGCTGGCGGCGATTCCGATCTCGCGCATGGAGACGCCGTGGTGGCGGCACCGCTTCGAGGAGAAGCAGGCCGAGCTGCGCCAGCATCCACCGCAGCTCATCTTCCTCGGCGATTCCATCACCGAGAACTTCGAGCTCGCGGGCGGCCATGGCTGGGACGATTACGTGCCGGTCTGGCGGCACTGGTATGGCGGCCGCGACGCGGCCAATCTCGGCTTCAAGGGCGACGCGACGTCACACCTGCTGTGGCGCATCGATCATGGCGAGCTCGACGGCATCCACCCCAAGGCAGCGGTGGTGCTGATCGGTGCGAACAATTTCGGCCGTCCGCACTGGGATGCGGCGCAGACCATGACCGGCATCGTCACGGTGATCGATGCGGTACACCGCCGTCTGCCGCAGACGCATATCCTGCTGCTGAGCGTGCTGCCGAGCGACCGCTCGGCCTGGATCAGCGAACAGACGCGCGCAGTCAACCGGATGCTGGCGGCGCATGACTGGGCCCCGAGCGGCACGCAGTTCCTGGACGTCACCCATGTGTTCGAGCGCAACGGCCGTCTCGACCGGGCGCTGTTCCTCGACCCGCATCTGACCCCCCCGGACCCGCCGCTGCATCCATCGGCGCAGGGCATGGCACTGCTGGCTCAGGCGATCGAGCCCGCCCTGGCGCCGATGCTCGGCGAGGCGCCGCGGCGCCGGTAATCGGCCGGGCGGCGGGATCAGGGTCTCGGCTTGCCCGGACCGATCACGCCGGTCGACGCCGGCGGATCGCTGGCCGGGAACGTGTCTTCGATCGCGAGATCGGTGGGGTTTGGCGGCGCCACGAGGCCGAGCTCGACGCGGGCGCGGTGCCAGAACTCCTCGCTGCGGCCTTCGGGCCGGCCGGCCCGCTCCCAGAGTTCGTAGGCATGGCGCCGAAGTGACTCCTCGCTATCGTGTGTATCATCCGGCATGGCGTCCTCCTCCAACCCGGCATCAAGAGCGCCCATACGACGGGCGGGTTGCCGACGGCCGCAGTCGAAGTCGGAAGCCTGTTGCACCTGCAGCCGGACCGGCAACGGACCGGCGGATGAGGCGCGCGACGCGAGGCTAGCGGCCGCGCCTGGCAGCGCGATGCTCGAAGAAACGCTCCCGGTCGGCCACCGAAAGGCCGAGCTCCACGAGATCGGCGTCAGTCAGATCGCTCAGCATCCAGACCTGGATGTCCTGTTCGAGGAAGCGGGCGAGCCGATGGGCAAGACCTGCGGCTTCCAGCCATTCGCGCAGCCGGTCGCGATCCTCGCTCATGGGCGCGGCTGGACGATGATTGGAGCCCTCCCGCCGTTCGTACCACCGAGCCTGCCGGCGGCGGTTGGGCATCGGGTGTGACCCGGATCACACCACGGCGAGTGAAATGACTTGACTCCGAAATAGACAACCGTGCGTCGCCCGCGGTACTGCGCCGGGTGTGCGAAGCGGCCCCCGACCGACGCCGCAAGACAAACCGGGCGAAGCTAACCGATTGTCAAGCCCGCCCTGCCAGGGTGCCGCTGACAGTTCGACCTGCGGAGAATGGCTGTGAAGCGGCTCAACGACATGACGATCGGCGTCAGGCTGACCATTGCCTGCCTGCTGTTCCTGCTGCCGATCACCTTCCTGTTCTCGACTATATTCAGGGACAAGGAGAGTCTGATCGGCTTCGCCCGCAAGGAGATCGTCGGCGTCGGCTATGTCGACGTGCTCGCCACGGCGCAGAACCAGATCGCCGCCCAGGGCGCTGCCGCCATGCCCGCCGCCGCGACCGCGATCGCGGATGCCGAGCGCCGCTTCGGTGCCGGCATGGCAACCGCGCAGGAGGCGGCCCACGCCGCCGACATCCTGCGCCACGGCAGCCCCACGGACGCGATCTCGGAGCTCGCTACGCTGATCGGCAAGGTCGCGGATGGCTCGAACCTGACGCTCGATCCCGATCTCGATTCCTTTTACGTGATGGACTCGCTGACCACGAAACTGCCCGCGATCGTCGACGGTTTGGCCGGTCTGTCCGCGATGGCGCACGGCTTCGCCGGCCACGCACCCCTGAGCGCCGATCAACGGGCACAGTATCTGTTGCGGGAGGGCGGCGCGACCACCGCGCTGGATGGCCTGGCGGGCTCGCTCGAGAGTGCGTTCGCCGGCAACGTCGCGGGCGTGACGCGTGGCGTGTTGCAGGGCCCGCTGGCGACGGTCAGCGCGCTTGGCCATGCCGCACTCGACGGGCTGCATCGAGCGGCGCTGACCGATCGCGGCCGCACCGGCCAGCTCGCCGCCGTGATTACCCCTGCGCTGGGGCAGCTCGCACAGTTGCAGCGCGTCGCGGGAGCCGAGCTGGTGCGGCTGCTGCGGGTGCGGATCGCCGGCTTCTCCGCCGATCTGTGGCGCGATCTGGCCATCGCCGGCGCGCTGTTCGCATTCGCCGGCGGTTTCGCCCTGCTCGCCCTGTACCGCGCCACCGCCCGCCCTATCGTTGCGATGACCGATGTGATGCGAACGCTCGCGGGGGGTGAACTCTCGGTCGCGATCCCGGGGCTCGGACGACGCGACGAGGTCGGCCGCATGGCCGAGGCGATGCTGGTGTTCCGGCGCAATGGCGAGCTCGCGCGCGATGCGGCGGAGCAGGCCCGGCGCGCGCAGGAGGAGCGCGAGCGGCGGCAGGAGGCGATGGAGCGTCACACGCTGGAATTCGGCACCTCGGCGGCCGGGGTGATGGCGAGCCTGTCGAATGCGGCGAGGGAGATGCGGCTGCGGGCGACCGAGATGTCGGACGCGGTGACGCGGACCCGCGATCTGGCGCAGGAAACGGCGACGGGCGCCCTCTCCTCGACGCAGAACCTGGCCACCGTCGCCGCGGCGGCCGAGGAAATGTCTGCCAGCATCAACGAGATCGCGCAGCAGGTGTCGCGCGCGACCGACGTGGTCCACCTGACCGTCGACCGGGCCGGCGTGACCGACGCGAAGGTCGGCGGACTGGCCGGGGCGGCGGACCGGGTCGGCGAGGTCGTGCGGCTGATCAGCGAGATCGCGTCGCAGACGAACCTGCTGGCGCTGAACGCCACGATCGAGGCGGCGCGCGCCGGTGAGGCCGGCAAGGGCTTCGCCGTCGTTGCCGGCGAGGTCAAGTCGCTCGCCGCGCAGACCGCCAAGGCGACGGAGGAGATCGGCGCGCAGATCGAGGCGATCCGCCGGGCAACCGTCGAGGCGGTCCAGGCCGTGCATGAAGTCGGCGCCTCGATCGGCCAGATCGAGGAGGTCGCGGGAGCCATCGCCGCCGCCGTGGAGGAACAGGGTTCGGTCACCCGCGACATCGTCGCCAGCGTCCAGACGGTGGCCCAGGCGACGCAGCAAACGACCGAGGCGATGCAGAACGTCTCGACCATGTCGGCGACCGCCGACGAGACCACACAGTCCCTGCTGCAGGGCTCCGATGCCCTGACCGGCACGGCGGAGACGTTGCAACTGGAAGTGACGACCTTTCTCGACGCCATCGCGCGGACCGAGACCGGCGACCGCCGCCGCTATGAGCGCGTGGATGGGCAGGGTGCGCAGGTCCGGCTCCGCATCGCCGGGACGGAGACCCGCGCGGCCATCCGGGATTTCTCGCGCGGCGGCATCGCCGTCGCCTGCGCCACGACGGCCGGCTACGGAACCCAGGCGGAGGTCACCCTGCCAGGGGACGACGCGCCGATCCCGGCGCGCGTCATCCGCGCCGGCGACGGCACGCTTGCCCTGGCATTCGTGCAGGACGCCGCGTCGGTGGCCCGCATCGACCGCGCGCTCGACCAGCTGAACGCGACCAGGGCTGCCGCGGCCTGAACGAGTGGTTCCGGGTGTTCCTTGCGGGGCTCGCCCGCGCAGCGGCAAGCATCGGCGCCGCGGCCCGCAAGGCATGCTGGTGCTGCTGGTGAGGATTGAACTCACGGCCTCTCCCTTACCAAGGGAGTGCTCTACCACTGAGCTACAGCAGCGGGCCGGGGGCGCCGCTACCTAGACGGTGGGATGGGCCGGCGCAAGTGCGTCGGCGGCAGGGCGGCTCGACGCGGCCGGCGCCAGCGGTCGCCGAATGGCAAGCTGCTCTTGACCGTCTCCGCCACGGCAGCGATGCATGTCCATGGCCAAACCGCCCCCGGTATCACCGGAACGGACCGACCGCGCCGGGCGGGAGGAGCGCCTCGCTGCCGCGCTGCGCGAGAATTTGCGCCGGCGCAAGCACCAGGCGCGGTCCCGAGCCGCGGAACCGCCGGGACCCGGTCCCGCGTCCAGGTCCGATCCCCCTGCGTCTGCGGACCCGAAGCCCGGGTGAACCTCTGCCACTCGCAACGGGATGCGGGGGGGCACGGGTTACGGCCCTTCCGCGGCGCGGCGGTTCTGCTCTACTGCTGCGGTCCCGCGCACGGCACCGCCCACCGATCGGGAGATCCCGCATGGCAGTGATGCCCGATTCCTGGATCCGTCAGCAGGCGCGCGAGCACGGCATGATCGACCCGTTCGTCGAGGCGCAGAAGCGCGAGGGGGTGATCAGCTACGGCCTCTCCAGCTACGGCTACGATGCGCGCGTCGCCGACGAGTTCCGCATCTTCACCAATGTCGACAGCGCGGTCATCGACCCCAAGGCGTTCAGTCCGGACAGTTTCGTGACCCGCCGCGCGCCGGTTTGCATCATCCCGCCCAACAGCTTCGCGCTGGCGCATACCGTCGAGTATTTCCGCATCCCGCGCGACGTGCTGGTCATCTGCCTCGGCAAATCGACCTATGCGCGCTGCGGCATCATCGTGAACGTGACGCCGCTGGAGCCGGAATGGGAAGGCCAGGTTACGATCGAGATCAGTAACACCACGCCGCTGCCGGCGAAGATCCACGCCAATGAGGGGATCTGCCAGTTCCTGTTCCTGCAGGGCAGCGCGCCGCCGGAGGTGAGCTATGCCGACCGGGCGGGCAAATACATGCGACAGCGTGGAGTCGCGCTGCCCCGACTGTAGCCGCGGTGCAACGGCGCGCCGCGATCGCTCGAGAGGGCCCGATTGACCGGTTGCCAACAGACTGATTGTGCGGCTCTTTTCCATGTCCGGCGCGGCCTCGCCGACCCCAAGCCATAGGACCCAAGATGGATCGCATTCTCATTCGCGGCGGCCGTCCCCTCTCCGGTGAGATCGCGATCGGCGGCGCCAAGAACGCGGCCCTGCCGCTCATGGCGGCCGGGCTGCTGACCGGCGAGCGGCTGGTGCTGACCAACGTGCCCCGCCTCGCCGATATCGCGACCATGACGGCGCTGATCGCGCAGCATGGCGTGGCGGTGGACCCGGTCTCGAATGACGGACGGGCGCTGTCGATCGGCGGCACCATCACCAATACCGAGGCGCCGTACGACATCGTGCGCAAGATGCGCGCCTCGGTGCTGGTGCTCGGGCCGCTGCTGGCGCGCGTCGGCGAGGCGCGCGTCTCGCTGCCCGGCGGTTGCGCCATCGGCACGCGGCCGGTCGACCTGCACCTCAAGGGCCTGGAGCAGTTGGGGGCGGAGATCCGGCTCGATGGCGGCTACATCCACGCCACCGCCGCACGCGGCCTGCGCGGCGCGACCATCGTCATGCCCTTCGTCTCGGTCGGCGCGACCGAAAACCTGCTGATGGCCGCCTCGCTTACCGAGGGTCGCACGGTGCTGGCGAATGCTGCGCGCGAGCCGGAGATCGGCGATCTGGCCGCCTGCCTGATTGCCATGGGCGCGCGCATCGAGGGGATCGGCACCGATCGACTCACGATCGACGGCGTACGGGCGCTGCACGGGGCGACCCATCCGATCATCCCTGACCGGATCGAGACCGGCACCTATGCCTGCGCCGCGGCGATCACCGGCGGCGACTTGCGCTTGGCCGGCGCCCGGCTCGAGCATCTCGGCGCGGTCGCGCGCACGCTCGGCGAGGCCGGGGTGGAGGTCACCGAGGAGCCGGGTGCGCTCGCGGTGCGGCGTCTGAACGGGCTGCACGGCGCCGACGTGATGACCGAGCCCTATCCCGGCTTCCCGACCGACATGCAGGCGCAGTTCATGGCGCTGATGTCGGTCGCCGAAGGGGCGGCGATGGTGACCGAGACGATCTTCGAGAACCGCTTCATGCACGTGCCGGAGCTCAACCGCATGGGGGCCCGGATCAACGTGCACGGCGCGTCGGCGATCGTCCGGGGTGTGGCGCAGCTTTCCGGTGCGCCGGTGATGGCGACGGATCTTCGGGCTTCGGTGTCGCTGGTGCTGGCGGGGCTGGCGGCGAAGGGCGAGACGGTGGTGAACCGGGTCTATCACCTCGACCGCGGGTATGAGGCGGTGGAGGAGAAGCTGGCCGGATGTGGGGCTGCGATCGAGCGGGTAGCCGGATAGAAGGAAGGCCGGGCTCCGCCCGGACCCGCCGGGGCCTGAGGCCCCGGACCCCCAAAACCTTAAAGTAACGGATTGCAAAGGCTGAG
>DATJSJ010000195.1:0-11272 GCA_035504175.1 Acetobacteraceae bacterium | reverse complement strand
CTATTGCTTAAGTAACGGATTGCAAAGGCTAGCCTTTGCCGGGGGTCCAGGGGGCAGGGCCCCCTGGCCTTGCTTGGAGACACAGCATTGCGACGCAAGCGTGGCCGCCCCCTCGACGGCTGGCTCATCATCGACAAGCCTCCGGGTCTCACCAGCACGGACGTGGTCAACCGTGTTCGCCGCGGTTTCGACGCGCAGAAGGCGGGCCACGGGGGCACGCTCGATCCTTTGGCGACCGGCGTGCTGCCGATCGCCTTCGGCGCCGCCACCAAGACGGTGCCCTACGTCATGGATGGCACCAAGCTCTACCGCTTCACGCTCCGCTTCGGTGAGGCTCGCGACACCGACGATGCGGACGGCCAGGTCACCGCCACCGCCGATCTGCGGCCGGACGATGCGGCGATCCGCGCCGCGTTGCCGCGCTTCACGGGCGAGATCATGCAGGTCCCGCCGGCCTTTTCGGCGGTGAAGATCGCCGGCGAGCGCGCCTATGACATGGCGCGCGAGGGCCGCGCGCCGGTGCTCGAAGCGCGGCCGGCCCGGGTGGATGCCTTCGACCTGGTGGCGCGTGCCGACGCTGACACGGCGGTGTTCGAGGTGCGGTCGGGCAAGGGCGTCTACATGCGCAGCCTGGCGCGAGACCTGGCGGCGGCCTGCGGCACGGTCGGACATATCGCTGCCCTGCGCCGGCTGCGGGTCGGCCCCTTCACCGAGGCGCAGGCAATTCCCCTGGACAAATGCGCGGGAAGCCTGGATACCGCCCCGGCTTCTCCGGACCTGCTGCTTCCGGTCGCGACCGCGCTGGCCGACATCCCGGCGCTGGCCCTGACCGAAGCGGAGGCCAGTGCCCTGCAACAGGGCCAGGCAATCAGTCTGGTCGCGCTGCTCGGGCGCATTCCGGCCGCGGCGGACCCCGATGGGGGCTTGGCGCGCGCCATGGCGGGGAAGCGCGTCATCGGGCTCTGCCGCCTCGCCGAAGGCTGGCTGCGGCCCGAGCGCCTGCTGTAACGCCAATCAGGAGACCAGGCGATGTCGATCACGGCGGAGCGCCGCACGGCGCTCATTGGCGATTATGCGACCGGCACCGGCGACACCGGCAGTCCGGAGGTTCAGGTGGCGCTCCTCTCGGAGCGGATTTCCAACCTGACCGAGCACCTCAAGACCCATGCCAAGGATTTCCACAGCCGGCGCGGCCTGCTGATGCTGGTCGGGCGGCGGCGGCGGCTGCTCGATTACCTGAAGCGGAAGAATGCCTCCCGCTACGAGGCGCTGATCGGACGGCTGGGCCTGCGGCGCTGATCGAACGTCGCGGTGCCAGGTCGGCGGATCATACCGGCGGATCATACCGGCGGATCATACCCTGGCCCTCAGCGACGCCATGAAACCATGGCATTCGTCCCATATAAGGGCGGATGCCGGCCGGGCGGACGCTTCGGCGCTCCGGCCCGGACGATCCTGCGCCATGGGGGTGCGGGAGACGCCGTGGATGCGGCGGACAACGAACGGCCGATCCGGCAACCCGTCCTGCAGACAGGGACCCGCGACGGCGCCTCCGGCCACATGGACCTGCGGCTGCGCCCGCCTCTCGCGCAGACCGCCCCATGCCGCCCGAGACGCCGTACCCGCTGCCAGGGACGCAACGGATCGCCCAGACGGAGGACCGCCTCATTCGCGCATCGAAAGGACTGATGCTCGATGTTCAACTACTTCCGCAAGGAGCTCGACTGGGGCGGCCGCACGCTGGTGCTGGAGACGGGCAAGATCGCCCGCCAGGCCGACGGCGCCGTGCTGGCGCGCTACGGCGATACGATCGTGCTCTGCACGGCGGTCGGGGTGAAATCCGCCAAGCCGGGCCAGGATTTCTTCCCGCTCACCGTCAACTACCAGGAAAAGGCTTTCGCCGCCGGCAAGATCCCGGGCGGGTTCTTCAAGCGCGAGGGGCGGCCCTCCGAGCATGAGACGCTGGTCAGCCGGCTGATCGACCGGCCGATCCGGCCGCTCTTTCCCGAGGGGTTCCGCAACGAAGTGCAGGTCATCGCGACCGTGCTCAGCCATGACCTGGAGAACGATCCCGACATCGTCGCCATGGTCGGCTGCTCGGCGGCGCTGACGCTGTCCGGCATCCCGTTCTTCGGCCCGGTCGCGGCCGCGCGCGTCGGCCGGATCGGCGGCGCGTTCGTGCTCAACCCGACCGCCGCGCAGCAGGAGGAGTCCGAGCTCGACCTGGTGGTCGCCGGCACGTCGGAAGGCGTGCTGATGGTGGAGAGCGAGGCGCGCGAGCTGCCCGAGGCGGTGATGCTGGAGGCGGTGACGTTCGGCCATGCCGGGTTCCAGCCGGTGATCCAGGCGATCGTGGAACTCGCCGAACGCGCCGCGAAGGATCCCTGGGCGCTGTCGGAGCCGAGCGAGGCGGAGCGGCTGCTCGCCGACCGGGTCGATGCGCTCGCGCGCGGCCCGCTCGCCGAAGCCTATCGCATCCATGAGAAGCAGGCCCGGTACGAGGCCGTCGCCGCCGCCAAGCGCCAGGCGATGGAGGTGCTGACGGGCGAGGGTCTGGACACCGAGCGGGCCAAGCCGCTGTTCAAGGACCTGGAGGCGGACATCGTCCGCAACGCCATCCTGGACACCGGCCTGCGCATCGACGGGCGCGACACGAAGACGGTGCGGCCGATCGTGGCCGAGGTCGGCGTGCTGCCGCGCGCGCATGGCTCGGCGCTGTTCACCCGCGGCGAAACCCAGGCGCTGTGCGTCGCAACCCTCGGCACCGGCCAGGACGAGCAGGTGATCGATGCGCTCGAGGGCGAGTACCGCGAGCACTTCATGCTGCACTACAACTTCCCGCCCTATTCGGTGGGCGAGGCCGGCCGCATGGGCTCGCCCGGGCGGCGCGAGGTCGGCCACGGCAAGCTCGCCTGGCGGGCGGTGCATCCGCTGCTGCCGGAGAAGGAGAGCTTCCCGTACACGCTGCGCGTCGTCTCGGAGATCACCGAGAGCAACGGCTCGTCCTCGATGGCGACGGTGTGCGGCAGCTCGCTTGCGCTGATGGATGCGGGCGTGCCGCTGAAGCGGCCCGTGGCCGGCATCGCCATGGGGCTGATCAAGGAGGATCGCGGCTTCGCTGTGCTCTCCGACATCCTCGGCGACGAGGACCATCTCGGCGACATGGACTTCAAGGTCGCCGGCACCGAGACCGGCGTCACCAGCCTGCAGATGGACATCAAGATCACCTCGATCACGCCGGAGATCATGCGCATCGCGCTCGATCAGGCGCGCGACGGGCGGATGCACATCCTGGGCGAGATGGCGCGGGCGCTGACCGGCGCCCGCGGCGACGTCGCCGCCAATGCGCCGCGCATCACGGTGATCAACGTGCCGAAGGAGAAGATCCGCGAGGTGATCGGCACCGGCGGCAAAGTGATCCGCGAGATCGTCGAGCAGACCGGCACCAAGATCGACATCGAGGACGACGGCACGATCAAGATCGCGGCCAGCGACCCGACGCGCGCGCAGTCGGCGATCGACTGGATCCGCGGCATCGTCGCCGAGCCCGAGGTTGGCGTGATCTACCAGGGCAAGGTGGTGAAGACCGCCGATTTCGGCGCTTTCGTGAACTTCCTCGGTTCGCGCGACGGGCTCGTGCACATCAGCGAGCTGGCGCCGGGGCGGGTCGCGCGCACCACCGACGTGGTCAATGTCGGCGACGCGGTGCGGGTGAAGGTGCTGGGCTTCGACGACCGCGGCAAGGTCAAGCTCTCGATGCGGGTGGTCGACCAGGCGACCGGCGAGGACATCAGCGACAAGGTCGGACCGAAGGGCGGGCGCGATCGCGACCGTCCGCGCGAGGGTGCGGCCGAGCGCGCCGCCGAGTGAGCGGCTTCCCACGACCCCGGCCGCCGCTTCGGCCGGGGCCGCGGGGCCCGCGGCCGCCGTGGCCGGCCGGAAACAGGACGGCGAAAATCCGTCCTGCCCACTCGCCCCGCCTTCTGTTACAGCTTGACGTACGGACGAGGGACGCGTGCGCATGCGGGTGATCAATGCAATCCGTCTGGGCGGGGCCGAGGTGCTGCCGCTCGTCGAGGGCGGCAAGGGCATCTCGATCTCGAACGGCGTCTCCTCCGGCCACTGGGCAGCGGCCGGCGGGGTCGGCACGTTCAGCGCCGTCAACGCCGACAGCTACGACGACGACGGGCAGCTCATCCCGCAGCTCTATCACGGCCGCACCAGGCGCGACCGGCACGAGGAGCTGATCGACTACGCGATCAAGGGCGGCATCACCCAGGCGCGCCAGGCGCACGAGCTGGCCGGGGGCGCCGGACGCATCCACGCCAACATCCTCTGGGAGATGGGCGGCGCCGAGCGGGTGATCACCGGCGTGCTGGAAGGCGCGCGCGGGCTGATCCACGGCCTGACCTGCGGCGCCGGCATGCCGTACCGCCTGTCCGACATCGCCGCGCGGTTCGGCGTCTACTACTACCCGATCGTCTCCTCCGCGCGCGCCTTCAACGCGCTGTGGCGCCGTGCCTACCACAAGGCGGCCGAGCTGCTCGGCGGGGTGGTGTACGAGGACCCCTGGCTCGCCGGTGGGCATAACGGCCTGTCCAACAGCGAGGACCCGAACCGGCCGGAGGACCCCTTCCCGCGCGTGCTGGCGCTGCGCAAGCTGATGCAGGAGTTCGGCCTCGGCGAGACGCCGATCATCATGGCCGGCGGCGTGTGGTGGCTGGAGGAATGGGAGGACTGGATCGGCAACCCCGATCTTGGTCCGATGGCGTTCCAGTTCGGCACCCGCCCGCTGCTGACCCGCGAGAGCCCGATCGGCGAGGCGTGGAAGCGCAAGCTGATGGAGCTGCAGGAAGGCGACGTCTTCCTCAACCATTTCAGCCCGACCGGGTTCTATTCCTCGGCGGTGAACAACGGCTTCATCCGCGAGCTGCGCGAGCGCAACGCCCGCCAGGTCGCCTACACGACTGAGCCGGTCGGCGAGCACACCGCTCCCTTCGGCGTCGGCCCGCGCAAGCGCACCGTCTACCTGACGCCGCACGATCTTGAGCACGTGGAGGGCTGGGAGGCGGCCGGCTTCACCGAGGCGCTGCGCACGCCCGATACGACGCTGATCTTCGTGACGCCGGAGAAGGCGCAGGAGATCGTGGCCGACCAGATCGCCTGCATGGGCTGCCTCAGCACCTGCCGCTTCTCCAACTGGGCGCAGCACGGACCGGAGCACAGCAACGGCAAGAAGGCCGATCCCCGCAGCTTCTGCATCCAGAAGACGCTGCAGACGATCGGCCACTCGCAGGACTCGCGCGAGCAGGTCGAGCACAACCTGATGTTCAGCGGCCACAACGCCTACCGCTTCGCGTCCGACCCGTTCTACTCGAACGGGTTCATCCCGACGGTGCGGCAGCTCGTGGAGCGCATCCTGACCGGCCGCTGACCCGGGCCGGCCCGCTGGCGCGCGCGCCGGACGGCCGCTACCGCACGACGGCGACCGACGTGCCGGCGATGTAGCCGGCGCCCCAGCCGCTGCGGACCAGCGCCCAGACCGTGCCGCGGCTGCGGAACCCGTGCAGGATGGTGACCACGGTGCCGCGGGGCAGCGAGGCCAGCAACGGTGCATCCGCGGAGGGCTGGACCAGCAGCGGCACACCGTCCTCCAGGATCACCCCCTCGTGCTGATCGGCCTGGGTGATGCGGCCGCGTTGCCACTGTGACAGATCCTCACCTGGATACAGCGCATCCCGCTGCGCCGCCGGCGCCGAGATGGCGGCGCGGTCCCAGCCACCGGGGCCCCGCAGGAGTGCGATCACCGCCGCCAGCATGAAGCCGGCCGCGATCCCGATACCCGCCACGGCCATGAGCCAGCTGCGGTGGTAGCGCTCGCGAAGCGATGCTGCCTCCGCCTGGGCCAGATGCGCCACCCTTGTGACCCGCCGCGCCTCCTGCATCGCATCCTGGGCGATCCGCTCGGCCTGCAACCGCCGCTGTTCCGAGGCGGCCAGCGACCGGCGCAGTCGCTCCACCGCCCCAGGGTCGGGGCGGCCTCGGTTCGGGTCGAGTTTCTCCCCGACATCGTTCAGCGACAGGCCGCGCGCGCGCAGATGGTCGAGCAGCTTGCCGCGGGCCGCCTCGGCTTCGCCGGCATGGTCGGTCCCCAGCATGGCCAGGAGTTTGACCAGCCGGTCGCGATACTCCGCGTCTGCCAGCGGATCGGCGGCTTGCATCGGCAGGGTGTAGCAGGAACCGTGGCGGGCGGCACGCCGGCGGCTTGCTGCCGCCTTCTGGACGCGATACTCCGCCCGCCGCCGCCGCCGGCGGCGCAACCGGGAGTATGCCGCGATGCGGGTGAAGGACGTGAAGAAGGTCGTGCTCGCGTATTCCGGCGGGCTCGACACCAGCGTAATCCTGCGCTGGCTGCAATCGACCTATGCTTGCGAGGTCGTCACCTTCACCGCCGATCTCGGCCAGGGCGAGGAGCTGGAACCCGCCCGTCGCAAGGCGGAGATGTTCGGCGTGAAGGAAATCTTCGTCGACGACCTGCGCGAGACCTTCGTCCGCGATTTCGTCTTCCCGATGTTCCGCGCCAACGCGCTGTATGAGGGGCAGTATCTGCTCGGCACCTCGATCGCCCGGCCGCTGATCGCGCAGCGCCAGATCGAGATTGCCGAGGCGACCGGCGCCGATGCGGTGGCCCATGGCGCGACCGGCAAGGGCAACGACCAGGTCCGCTTCGAGCTCGCTTACTACGCGCTGAAGCCGGACGTGAAGGTGATCGCGCCCTGGCGCGAATGGGATCTGACCAGCCGCACCAGGCTGCTGGAATTCGCCGAGGCGCACCAGATCCCGATCGCCAAGGACAAGCGCGGCGAGGCGCCGTTCAGCGTCGATGCCAACCTGCTGCACTCCTCCTCGGAGGGGAAGATCCTCGAGGATCCGGCGCAGGAGGCGCCGGAGATCGTCTACCAGCGCACGATCCGTCCGGAGGACGCGCCCGACCGGGCGACCGTCATCAGCATCGATTTCGAGCGCGGCGATCCGGTCGCGATCGATGGTGAACCGCTGTCGCCGGCGGCGCTGCTGACGAAGCTCAATGCACTGGGCCGCGCGAACGGCATCGGCCGGCTCGACCTGGTGGAGAACCGCTTCGTCGGCATGAAGTCGCGCGGGGTGTACGAGACGCCGGGCGGCACGATCCTGCTGGCGGCGCATCGGGCGATCGAGAGCATCACGCTGGATCGCGAGGCGGCGCATCTGAAGGACAGCCTGATGCCGCGCTATGCGGAGCTGATCTACAACGGGTTCTGGTTCAGCCCGGAGCGCCGCATGCTGCAGGCGTTGATCGACGAGAGCCAGCATTCGGTCAGCGGCCGGGTGCGGCTCAAGCTCTACAAGGGCAATGTCGCGACGGTCGGGCGGGAAAGCCCGAACAGCCTCTACTCGATGAAGCACGTGACGTTCGAGGAGGACGAGGGCGCGTACGATCAGGTGGACGCGCAGGGCTTCATCAAGCTGAACGCGCTGCGCCTGCGGCTCGGCGCGCTGGCCGGGCGTCGCGGCGGCGAGACATAGCAACGGCGTCTCCGGCCGGCCCGCCGCCCGCGGATGCGGTCAGATCGTCGCAGCCGCAGGGTCGCGGGCGGTCTCTCCGCTACTGATCGAAAGCGAACACGCGGTTCCAGTCGTGCGCCATGTCCACGACGATCCAGCCGCGCTGCGGCGCCTCCTGCAGGGCCACGACGAGCTTGCCGGTGCTTCGCGGGTGCGCGTCATAGGCGTATTCGCGCTTGGCATCCGTGTGGTGGACGAGCAGGCCGAAGCTGGGTCGCGGATTGGCGATCGTCGTGTATTCCAGCATCTCCTTGTCGCCGTCGCTGTTGCCGAAGGCGGCAATCGGGCGACGGCCGATGAACTCGTGTATTGCGACCGGCTTGCCGGCCTTGTCGTCGACGAACAGATAGTCGAGTGTCTTGATCAGGACCGGCCCGTCGGGACGGAGCTCGTAGCGGGTGCGCGCGTTCGAGCCGACGACCTGTTCGGGCGGGATGCCGTAGACGCGCTCGCTCCACACCCGCATGAAGTCGGCGCCGCCGCCGGAGACGACGAAGGTCTTGAACCCGTTCGCCCGCAGGTATCGCAGCAGCTCCTGCATCGGCTGGTAGGTCAGTTCGTCGTAGCGTCGGTGGAAGCGGGGATGACGGGCGACGGAGAGCCAGCGCTCGACGCGGGCCGCGAATTCGACCGTGGTCATGCCCGCGTGGGTGAGCGCCACGATATGCAGCAATCCGTCATAGTGCGGGCCTGCCAGCAGCGCCGCGAGATCGCCTCGCAACGCCGCCGATACCATCGGATCCTCGCGCAGCGCCGGGTTCTGCGCGGCCATCTGCTGCAGCGTGTCCAGGGCATAGGTGAGCTGGAACGGCACCGGATCCTCCGGCCAGAGCGTGCCGTCATTGTCGAACACCGCGATCCGCTGGTGCGGCGGAACGAAACCGGGCGTGCCGTCTTTCGTCACCTTGGCCACGAAATCGATGATCGATTGCCTGGCCGTGCCCGGATTCCAGGAGGGAAGCGGGTCAGCGGCGGACGGCGCCGACGTCGCAGCCGCCTGCCGCGACGCGGCCACGGGAAACGCGGCCGCCCCCGCGAGGGCCGTGCGGCGGCGGACTCCGCGTTTCGGCTCTGGACGTGTCATCGCGCTTCCCCCCGAAGATTGCCGATCCCGGCGTGCCGGACCGCGTGCGACTCTCGGAACCGTTCGCCGCTCCGGATGACGATGCCGGGCGATCACGAGAAAGTCTGCCAGCCGGGAGCGGCGCGCATCCGATACGAATGCGAGCCGGCCCCGGCCCGGCCTCAGACCATGGTTCAGTTCCCGGTCGGGAGCGGAATGGTGATCCCCTCCTTCGCGAGCTCCTCGCGCACGAACTTGAAGCGCTCGTATTCCGACAGCGTGATCGGCCCGGTATAGCTCTCGCTCTGCACCTTGCGCGGCGGGTATTTCACATACGTCGCCATCAGGCTCTGGATCGCCTGGCTTATCGTGATCATGACCCAGGTGTGTTCGGTGTAGTTGTTCATGAAGATGTCGTAGCGTTCCTGCGGGTCCTGCCAGAGATCGAACACCTGCGGAACGGTCGCGACGTATTCCTCCGGCCCTTTCCAGCCGAGATTCGAATCCACGGCCAGGCCGCCGGTCTTTTCGCCGTCAGCGCCGCGCAGATTGAACACCGCCTTGTAATTGCCGACGCGGGCGGCGCCGGGCGTCAGCTCGTCCTCGGTGAAGTAGAACCACTCGTTGCGCGGCGACTTGCCGGTGCCGAACAGCACGGGGCTGAGATCGTGGCTGTCGAAGATGATCGGCTTTCCCTCGCGGTCCCTGTCGGGCAGCGTCACGCCGGCGAACGCAGCGAAGGTCGCCATGTAGTCGAGGCCGCCGACGATCTCCGAGTTCCTGCCGCCGGGCTTGATGCCCGGACCCCAGGCGACGGACGGCACCCGGGAGCCGCCCTCGCGATCCGTGCCCTTGGTGCCGCGGAACGGCGTGTAGCCCGCGTCGGGATAGACGTCCTGCCAGGCGCCGTTGTCGCTGGTCCAAAAGATGTAGGTGTTCTTGTCGAGCCCGAGCGCCCGCACCTTGTCAACGATGCGGCCGATGCGGGTGTCGTTCTCGACGATCGAGTCCGCATATTTCGACTTCGACATCGATTTGTGCACGAACTCGGGTGCCGGCAGATTCGGCTGGTGCACCTTCATGAAATTGACGCTCATGAAGAACGGCACCGTCGACTTGCCGTTGCGGTCGAGATAGTCGAGGGCGGCTTTCTCGATATAGGCGTCGAGGAACGGAATGCCGACGACGCCCTTGTCCGGCGTATCGACGTACTCGCCGTTCACCTTGAAGTCCTCGCTTGCCGGCTCGCCGGCATTGCCCGACAGGAAGCCTTTCGTCACGCGCTGGAACATCGCTCGCAGCTTCGGGTCCATGTCCGGGAACCAGTCTGCGTCGCCGTAGGTGTAGGCGTTGAGGTGATAGAGGCCGCAATACTTCATCTCGTCATAGCCCTGCGCGTTGGGCAGCGCGTAATCCGCCTCGCCGAGATGCCACTTGCCGGTGAAGAAGGTCTTGTAGCCGGCGGTCTTGAGCACCGACGCGAGCGTCCATTCCGCCGCCGGCAGGCCGCCGCCCTGTCCCTGGAAGGCGACCGTCGTCATGCCGCTGCGGTTGGGAATGCGCCCCGTCTGCATCGCGGCGCGGCCGGGCGTGCAACTCGGCTGCGCGTAGAACGAGGTGAACAGCATCCCTTCCGCCGCCAGGCGGTCGATGTTCGGGGTCGGCATGCCGCGCGCCTCGCCACCGAGATAGGCGCCGGCATCGCCCCAGCCGAAATCGTCCGACACGATCATGATGATGTTCGGTTTCGTGCCGCCCGATGCAGTGACCGGCTGCGCTTCCGCCGCATCCGTCGTGCGCGGCGGACCGAGGACGGAGGCGGCCGCCATCGTCGTCGTTCCCAGCAGGATACTGCGCCGGCCCAGGCCGTGGCCGGCGGGGTTCGCTGTTCTGTCGGTCATTCTGCGCTCCTCCTGTCCCGAATGATGCACCGGAACCCGAGATGGCTCGTCGAGGTATCGACGGGTTCGGCGTGGCGCGCCGCCGGGCGGTAGCGGCGGCAGTAGTTGGGTGCGCAAAGATGCGATCCGCCCTTGATCACCTTGCGTGGAATGCGAATCTCCGGCTGCGCGGGATCGAAGCTTCCGGCCTCGGGGCCGCCGCGTGGATTGACCGGTGTGCAGCAGCCCTTCGGCGCGTCGGCCTGGTGCGTCACCGACCACCAGTCGGTGGTCCATTCCCAGACATTGCCGATCATGTCGTAGAGACCGAAGCCGTTTGCCGGGAACGTCCTGACCGGCGAGGTGCGCCGGAAGCGTGACAGCCGCTGGCGCGGAAACTCGCCGTGCCAGGTGTTCGCCATCGCTTGTTCGCCGGGCATGAACTCATCGCCCCAGGCATACTCGGCGCCATCGAGGCCGCCGCGGGCCGCGAACTCCCATTCGGCCTCGGTCGGCAGTTCCTTGCCCGCCCAGTCTGCGTAAGCGCGGGCATCGGCGAAGGTCACGTGCACCACAGGATGATCGTCCAGTCCTTTGACGTTGCTTTGCGGACCGTAGGGATGCCGCCAGTTCGCACCCTTGAGCAGGGTCCACCATTGACTCCAGTCGCGCAGATCGACGGGGTGCTTCGGCGGCGTGAATACCAGCGAGCCGGCGAAGATCA
>DATJSJ010000194.1:0-3482 GCA_035504175.1 Acetobacteraceae bacterium | reverse complement strand
CTCATCATGCCGGGCTCGGTCAGCGCGCAATCCGCCGAGTCGGACATCGAACTCAACTACCGTGCTCAGCTGACGCAGTGGCTCTCGCTGATGCCCAACATCCAATATGTCGTCCGACCCAACGCGGTGACCATCATCCCCAATGCTTTTGTGCTTGGCCTGCAAGCGATCGTGACGTTCTGACCGACACCGCTCCTCTTTGTACCGCGGGCGTGCTGATCAGGATGCTTTGGCGATGGTCGCGGTGAGCATGTCGGCCTTGCGGTTCAGTGCCGCGATTAGCCCATCGATGCCCTGACTCTTCAGGATGGCGGCAAACTCGGAGCGGCGCGTTGCCACCTCGCTGATCGTGCCGTCGAGATAGATGTCGGAAATCAGCCAGGTATCGCCGTTGCGGCGCATCATATAGTCGACAGCGACCGGCTCGCCGTTTGCTTTGATGATCCGGCTCTGGACCAGGACCCCGGAGGCGTCGGGTTGCTCGCCGGTCACTTCGAGCTTTTGACCCCAATAGCTGTCGAAACGCTCGGCGTAGATCGCCGAAATGTAGCGTTCGAAGTGCTGATTCCGGAGCAAGTCGGCCACTGATTCCGGAATGAAGTCGGCCACCGATTCCGATTTGATCTCGGCCATTCCGATTTGAAGTCGGCCACCCTCGGGGTGGCGATCGCTCGACCGCTGGGTGGGAGGGCTCTGTGCTCGTCGTGACGATGACGAGCGAGGGAGCCGATGCCAGCCGAGAGAGTGTCGATGCGACGGATCCGCGAGATTCTGCGCCTCAAGTACGAAGGCGGCGCCACCGAGCGAGCCATTGCGCGCTCGATCGGGGTGGCGCGCAGCACCGTCGCGCTCACCCTCGAGCGAATTGCCGCGGCGCAACTTGGCTGGCCGCTGCCACCGGCACTGAGTGACGCGGTGCTAGAGGCAATGCTTTACGCCAGCGCCGGTCGTCCCCAAGGATCACGCGGCAAGACCGAGCCGGATTGGACCGGTGTCCACCACGAGCTGCGCCGGCCCGGCGTCACCTTGATGCTGCTGTGGGAGGAATATCGGCAGGCTGAACCCGACGGCTATGGCTACAGCCGCTGGTGCGAGCTGTACCGCACCTGGGAAGGCCGGCTGTCGCCGACCATGCGGCAGGCGCATCCAGCCGGCGAGCGCATGTTTGTCGACTATGCCGGGCAGACCGTCGAGCTGTACGACGGCCGCACTGGCGAGGTCCGGCAAGCCCAGGTCTTTGTCGCAGTAATGGGCGCCTCCAGCTACACCTACGCCGAGGCGAG
This sequence comes from Acetobacteraceae bacterium, assembly GCA_035504175.1. Taxonomy (GTDB): domain Bacteria; phylum Pseudomonadota; class Alphaproteobacteria; order Acetobacterales; family Acetobacteraceae; genus DATJSJ01. The sequence goes on along the minus strand of DATJSJ010000194.1, from coordinate 2,199 downwards.
CTGGACGCAGACCTTGCCCGACTGGATCGGCTCGCATGTCCGCGCGCTTGCCTTCATGGGTGGCGTGCCGGCGCAGCTGGTCCCCGATAACCCAAAGGTCGGCGTCACTCGCGCCAACTGGTACGAGCCGGGTCTCAACCGGACCTATCTCGACCTGGCGACCCATTACCGCACGGCGATCCTGCCGGCGCGGCCGCGACGCCCACGCGACAAAGCCAAGGTTGAAGTCGGCGTGCTGGTGGTCGAGCGCTGGATATTGGCGCGCCTCAGGAACCGCCGTTTCTTCTCGCTCGCCGAGTTGAACCAGGCGATCGGCCTGCTGGTTACCGATCTCAATGCCCGCCCGATGCGGCGCTTGGGCGTCAGCCGCCGCGATCTGTTTCTCGAGCTCGACCGCCCGGCGCTGAAGTCGCTGCCGGCGGAGCCCTATGAATATGCCGAGTGGCGCCTGCGGCGGGTCGGGCTCGATTATCACGTCGACATCGACGGCCATTACTACTCGGTGCCGCATCGGCTGATCCGTGAGCAGCTCGACGCGCGCATCACCGCCCACACCGTCGAGCTGTTCCGCAAGGGCGAGCGCGTCGCGGTGCATCTGCGCAGCGCCGGGCGCGGCCGACATACCACGCTCGCCGAACATATGCCGAGTTCCCACCGGCGTTACGCCGAGTGGACGATCGAGCGGATCGGCCGCGAAGCGGCGGCGATCGGTCCTAGCACCGCCAAGCTTGCCGAGCTGATCCTGGAGAGCCGACCGCACCCCGAACAGGGCTACCGCGCCTGCCTCGGCATCTTGCGCCTGGTCCGGCAATACGGCGCCGATCGCCTGGAAGCGGCCTGCGATCGCGGCCTCGACATCGGTGCGCGATCCTACGGATCGATCCAGTCGATCCTCAAGCACGGGCTCGACAAGCGGCCGGCCCAAACCGCCCGGCAGGGCGAGTTGCTTCCCAGCCATCCCAACATCCGCGGTTCCCGCTACTACCATTGAGGAGGCTCAGTGTGCTGACCCATCCGACCCTCGACCAGATGTACCAGCTCGGGCTCGCCGGCATGGCGCGCGCCTTCACCGAGTTGGAGGCCAATCCGCAGAGCGCCGATCTCTCGCATGTCGAATGGCTTGCCCTGCTGCTCGATCGAGAAGCCACCGATCGTTACGAGCGACGATTACGGGCGCGCATGCGTTATGCCCGGTTGCGCCACCAGGCGGCCGTCGAAGATGTTGATTATCGCGCTGCCCGAGGCCTCGACCGCACCCTGTTCCAGGCGATGATCGCCGGGAAGTGGATCGAGGAGGCACAGAACCTGATCATCGAAGGGCCCGCCGGCGTCGGCAAGAGTTGGCTGGCTTGCGCACTCGGTCACAAGGCCTGCCGCGACAACCGCTCGGTGCTTTATCAGCGCGTGCCGCGGATGTTCAGCGATCTTGCGCTCGCTCGCGGCGATGGCCGCTACCCTCGCCTGATGCGCGCCCTCGGCGGCGTCAAGCTGCTGATCCTCGACGATTGGGGGCTCGAACCCCTCGGACCCGAGCAGCGTCACGACATGATCGAGATCGTGGAAGATCGTTACGGCCGCGGCGCCACCTTGATCACCAGCCAGATCCCGGTCGACCGCTGGCATGACCTGATCGGCGAGCCCACTCTCGCCGACGCCATCCTCGACAGGATCATTCACAATGCCCATCGCCTCCACCTCAGGGGCGACAGTTTGCGCAAGCAAAAGGCCCTGAAAATCGCCGCCGCTTGACCCAACCCTGTCCGTTATGGAGAGATCACGTCCGACCAGCGGGCGACCCGCCACCCCGGCCGACATCAATCGGAACGGCCGGCCGACTTCGATCGGAATAGGTGGCCGACATCAATCGGAATGCCCGGCCGACTTCGTCGGAATCCGCAGCGTCACTTTTGGCACGAAGGTTACGACAAGGCCAAGAGCATCACGCCTACAGCCGGAAGTTTGCAACAGAGCCCTGGCAAGGGTACCTGTCTAATGGGTTGCGAAGCGTATTGGGCTGATCCGGGCGGCTTCAAAACCGGATCGGCAGAATGCCTGAAGTACGGTCAACGTAGAGCCCGCGCCAGCAAGGCGAGGGCGAGCGGGCCGGATTGTACCGCGGCGCGGGGACCCCGAAATTCGCCCGAGAACAGCTTGCGGGTGAGGGCATCGCGGGTGTGGTCGGTGGTAATGAATTCGACC
>DATJSJ010000193.1:0-19786 GCA_035504175.1 Acetobacteraceae bacterium | reverse complement strand
GTCACCATGAGGGTGATCCGGTCGTGGGCACGTACCGCACGCAGGAGGAGATCGACGCCTGGGTCCGACGTGATCCGGTCGAACTCTGGCGTCGCCGCCTGGTCGAGGAATTCCGCGTCGCGACGCCGGACGAGCTGGCCGAGATCGATGCCCGCATCGAGGCGGAGATCCGCGCGGCGCTCGAATTCGCGCGCGCCTCGGGCGAACCTGTGCCGGCGACGCTGCGCCGGGACGTCTATGCCAGCCCGCTCAACCCGCCCGAGGCCCTGCGCGCCGGCAGGGAGGGCGACACGAAGACCCAGGGTTGGCTCGACGCCGTGCGCGACGGCATCGCCGAGGAGATGCGCGCCAATCCGCACATCCTCTATTTCGGCGAGGGCACCGGCGAACGCGGCGGCAGCTTCGCGCATACCAAGGGGCTGTGGGCCGAGTTCGGGCCCGACCGCATGGTCGACACGCCGATTTCCGAGCAGGGCTTCACCGCCGCGGCGGTCGGTGCGTCGGCGACCGGCGCGCGCACCGTCGCCGATCTGATGTTCGCCGATTTCGTCTTCGAGACCGCCGGACAGATTTTCCTGCAGGCGGCCAAGCTGCGCTACATGAGCAACGGGCAGATGGCCGCACCCATGGTTGTGCGCGTCGCCGCCGGCGCACTGCGCAGCTCCGGCCCGCATCACAGCGGCATCTATCACCCGGTGTTTTCGCACATGCCGGGCCTGATCGTCTGCCTGCCGTCCAATCCGGCGGATGCGAAGGGGCTGATGAAGACGGCGCTGCGTGCGGGCGATCCGGTCATCATGCTGGAGCCCAAGGCGCTGTTCGCGAGCAAGGGCGACGTGCCGGTCGGTGCGCACTATGTGCCGTTCGGCAAGGCGCGCATCGCCCGCGCGGGACGCGACATCACCATCGTCGCGGCCGGCCAGATGGTGCCGAAATCGCTCGATGCCGCGGAGGCGCTGGCGGCGGACGGGATCGCGGCGGAGATCATCGACCTCCGGACCATCATGCCGCTCGACATCGGCACGATTATCGCCAGCCTGCGCAAGACGCATCGCCTGCTGGTGGTGGACGAGGCCTGGGCGATGTGCGGCATCGGCGGCGAGATCGCGCAGGCCGTGAACGAACTCGCCTTTGACGAGCTCGACGCGCCGGTCGGACGGCTGCACAGCGCGCCGACGTCGCATCCGTTCGCGCCGGTGCTCGAACGGGCGATGCTCGTCGATACCGCCGCCATCGTGCAGGCGGCCCGCGATGTCGTCGCCGGCCGCGCGCCGGTGCCCGACCACTGGTATGCGGGGGGCGCGGCCGGGGCGTTGGGCGGGGCGGAGGTCGCGTCCGCCGGTCCGGACGCAGCGCGGGTGGCGATGTCGCCGCGTCGCACGGGCGAAAGCGCGGCAAGCCGCGCGTCCACGCCGGCGGTATCTCCCGAAGGCGAGCCCATCACCATGCCGTTCGGCGATCTCACCGTCTCCGAAGGCAAGCTGGTGAAATGGCTGAAAGCCGTCGGTGATGCGGTCGAGGCCGGCGATGTCGTGGCGGAGATCGAGACCGACAAGGCCGTGGTCGAGATCGAGGCGTTGGTCGCGGGGACGATTGCCGCCATCGAGCAGCCGGTCGGCGCCACGGTGCCGATGGGCGGGCGGATCGGCGTGATCGCGCCCTCCCGCTCCGAACCGGCAAAGGCCGAGCAGCGCGGAGGTCGGCGGGCGTGATCAGGATCCTGGGTGCCAACTGGCAGGCCGAGGACGCGGCCGAGCTCGAGCGCCAGCACTTCCCCGAGGTCGAGTTCATCGTGCAGCGCACGCCGCCAGGCGGTGTGACGCCGGTCCCGCCCGAGGCGCTCGCATCGGTTGACGCCGTGATCAACTATTCGGCGACGCAGGTCGTGGGCAGCAGCCCCGCCGCGTTCGCGCGCGCGAGGATCGCCGTGCGGGCCGGGGTCGGGTTCGACAATCTCGATCTTGCCGGCTGGGGCGCACTCGGCGTGCCGGTCTGCAACGTTCCCGATTACGGCACCACCGAAGTCGCCGACCATGCGCTGGCATTGATGCTGGCGCTGACCCGTGGCACCGCTGCCTATGGCACGAAGCTGGCGCAACGGGGCGTCGAGGCCTGGCATTTCGGCGCGGCGCCGCTGGTGCGGCGGCATCGCGGCGCGACGTTCGGCGTCGCCGGCCTCGGCCGGATCGGGCTCGCGGCGGCGCGTCGTGCCGCCGGGTTCGACATGAACATCGTGTTCTACGATCCCTATCTGTCGAACGGCGTCGATCTTGCGACCGGCTATGAGCGCGTCCACGCGCTGCCGGATCTGATGGCGCGGGCCGACATCGTCAGCATCCACACGCCGCTGACCGAGGAGACGCGCGGCATGATCGGCGCCGCAGCACTCGCGGCCGCGCGACCGGGATTGATCCTGATCAACACGGCGCGCGGGCCGATCATCGATCTCGACGCGCTGGAGGCGGCACTGCGCGACGGCCGGGTGGCCGGCGCCGGGCTCGACGTGCTGCCGGACGAGCCGGCCGACATGGATCACCCCCTGCTCGCCGCCTGGCGCCGCCAGGACTCCTGGATCGACGGCCGGCTGATCGTGACGCCGCACGCCGCCTTCTACAGCCCGGCCGCGATGATCGATCTCAGGCTGAAGGCGGTCGAGGTGGTGCATGCCTTTCTCGTCGAAGGCCGGCTGACCAATTGCGTCAACCGGCCTCAGGCGATGCCGGGAAGCTGAACGCGCGGCGGCCGCTGGTACGGATCCGGGCACTGCCGCGGGCACGGATCATCGTGCCGCTGCCGTTGCGGGACATACGCGATGCCGTGGGGTACGGCGATGGCGGGGCCGCCGCGCGCGATTCGTTGCCACCACACCACCATTGCCGCGAAGGCACGGTTCCGGCGCGCCGCAATGCCCGCAATGCGGCACGCCGCATCCGCCGATCAGGCGATTGTGATAGGCTGCGCGCTCGTGCGAGCGCCGCTGGCGGGTGAGGACTTCCGGCCATGAACGACCGCGTTTCCGATCTCGAATGGCTGCCCGGCCGCGTGCTGGTGCGCGCCAACGGGCCGCTCTATCGCCAGCTCGCCGAGGCGTTGCGCCGGCCGATCGAGAACGGCGATTTCGCGGTCGGCGCGGAACTGCCGAAGGAAGCCGAGATCGGCCAGCATTTCGGCGTCAGCCTGATCACTGTGCGCCAGGCGCTGCGCGATCTCGAAGCCGAGGGCTTCATCCGCAAACGCTCCGCCAAGCCCGCGATCGTGGTGGCCAATGCGCCGGCCGGCGGCCTGAGCTGGACGATGAAGAACTTCGCCGACATCGCGGCCTTCGCCAAGGGCGCCGAGCTCCGCGTCAAGTCCTATCGCCGCGACGCGTCGCCGGTGATGCAACGCGTGTTCGGCCTGGCCGACGGCGACAGCGGCTTCTGCCTGCGGGGCGTGCTGCGCGACGGGAAGACGCGCAAGGCCCAGGTCACGAGCTATTTCCCGCCCGAGATCGGCCGCCGCCTGTCCCGCGGCGATTTCGACGACGCGCTGATCTTCCAGTCGGTGCAGCGCCATCTCGGCATCCGCCTCGAGGTCGCGCATGTCACCGTCCGGGCCGAGATCGCATCCGCCGCCGTCGCCGCCGATCTGGACCGGGTGGAGGGCAGCGCCATCCTGGTGGTCGAAATGCTCTACCAATCCGCCGACCAGCGGAAGATCGAGTTCACCGTCGCGCGGCATCCGGCCGACATCTACCGGATCACGTTCGATGCCCCGAACGACCTCGCCTGACCGCGCCGGCGCAACGATCGCGCTCGACCCTATGATAAATTTATAATAGCATCCCTGCGGATGCGGCTGACGATGCGTGCCGGTCGGCTCGGGCCCGCCTGCGGCTCGGTTGACCAACGCATGTTCATAGGCGCATGTTGATACCGGTATCATCGCCGGCAATGCAACAATACGGCTCGAGCCGTCGCGCAGCCTCGAGGGGAGGAGGACGGACAATGAAAATATCCGGCACATGGCTGGCAACCGCGGCGCTGGTGGCCGCCGGGCTGGCGGGAGGGGCGGCGCGACAGCCGGCCGCCGCCAAGTCGTACGAGATCTACCTGTCGAACAATTTCGTCGGCAATGACTGGCGCCAGCAGATGGAGCGCGTCGCCCGCGTCGTGGTGACGAAGCCGCCGCTCGCGGGCCGCGTCGACCTGCATATCGAGAATGCCGAAGGCACGGTGCAGGGCCAGATCAACTCGCTGAACAACATCATCCGGGAGCGGCCGGCGGCGATCCTGATCGATGCCGCGTCCGCCGACGCGCTCAATCCCACCATCCAGAAAGCCTGCAATGCCGGCATCGTGGTCATCACCTTCGACCAGACGGTGACCGCGCCCTGCGCCTACAAGCTGCACACCGACTTCACCATCATGGCGCACAACCAGGCGGAGTGGATGGCGGCGGAGCTGCACGGCAAGGGCAAGCTGCTGATGGATGACGGGCTTGCCGGTGCGCCGATCTCCGAGCTGTTCGTCAAGGATTTCACCCGGATCTTCGCGCAGTATCCCGGCATCCAGATCGTCGGCCACTACAACGGCAACTACGCCGCCGGTCCGGAGCAGCAGGGCGTTGCCGCCCTGCTCGCGGCCCATCCGGAAATCGACGGCATCCTGACGCAGGCCTATGGCACGGGCGCGATCAAGGCGCTGCAGAATGCCGGGCGGCCCCTGGTGCCGATCGTCGCGGCCGCGTTCAACGGCACCGGCGTCACCTGCGCGCAGCTCGGCGCGAAGTGCTGGCTCGGCGCCAATCCGCCCTCGCTCTCGGCGGAGGCGATCAAGCTGGCGGTCGACCTGCTCGACGGCGCGAAGCCGCCGCCCAAGACGGTGCTGTTCAACTCGCCCGGGCTGACCACCGACCCGATCCCGGTGCAGTACGCGCCGAATTCGACGGTGATCAAAATCGAGCTCGGCAAGACGGTGTTTCCCGATCTGCCGCCCGGCCTGTCGCTGCCGATCTCACCGACCTGGGTCAAGATCACGCCCAAGGAGGCCGCCGGAAGCTGATGCGCGAGAGGCGGCCGGCGAGTAGCGCCGGCCGCGCCCGACCTTATAGCGACGACGACGCAACCCGCATGCAAACAATCCCGGCCCGCCGCCGGGGGGAGGAAATGCCATGAACCTGTCGAGGCGCTGGCTCTGGGCTGCGGCACTCGCCGTGGCGAGCATCCCGGTCGGCACAGTCGGCAGCCGGGCCGCCGGCAAGACATATCAGATCTATCTCTCGAACAATTTCGTCGGCAACGACTGGCGCCAGCAGATGGAGCGCGTGGCCCAGGTCGCGGCCGGCAAGGAGCCGTTCAAGGGTCACGTCGCGCTGCACATCGAGAACGCCGACAGCACCGTCCAGGCGCAGATCAACTCGCTCAACAACATCATCCGCACCCGGCCGGACGCGATCCTGGTGGACGCGGCCTCCGACACCGCGCTCAACCCGACCATCACGAAGGCCTGCAATGCCGGGATCGTGGTGATCAGCTTCGACCAGACGGTCACCGCGCCCTGCGCCTATGCCGTCGCCTCGGACTGGAACATGATCCCGGCCGTGCTCGCCGAATGGATGGCGCATGAGCTGAACGGCAAGGGCGACGTTCTGGTCGATCGCGGCCTGGCCGGCGCGCCGATCTCAAAGCAGATCTCCGACGGCTACGAAAAGGTGCTGCAGCAGAATCCCGGCATCCACGCGGTCGGCTATTTCGATGGCCAGTACGCGCTCGGGCCGGAACAGCAGGGCGTTGCCAGCCTGCTCGCCGCGCACCCGAAGATCGATGGCATCCTGACCCAGGGCTACGGCACCGGCGCACTGAAGGCACTGCAGGACGCCGGGCGCCCCGTCGTGCCCTTCACCGCGTTTTCCTATAACGGCTCGGCGGTCGCCTGCGCGCAGACACCGGGTGCGCACTGCATCCTCGGCGCCAACCCGGCCTGGCTCTCGGCCGAAGCGCTGAAACTCGCGGTGTCGATCCTGGACACCGGCAAGAAGCCGGCGGAGCGGGAGCAGATGGTGCGGGCGGACTTCCTGACCTCCGATCCCTTCACCTCCAAGCTCTATCCGCAGGCGAAGATGGAAAAGATCGAGATCGGCAAGAACGCCTTTCCGAACCTGCCGCCCGGTCTCACGCTGCCGGTCTCGCCGCACTGGATGACGATCACGGCAGAGGAGGCAGCCGGCAAGTAGGCATTGCGGCGCGCCGGGCCCGCCGCGCGCGGAGGGTCCGGCGATGCTCGCGGCGACGGCTCATTCCGGACGGAGCGGTATCGCCAGGTGGACCTGCTGCACGTCTCCGGCCTGACCAAGCGCTACGGCGGCATCGTGGCACTGGCCGGCGTCGATTTCAGCGCGCGCGCCGGCGAGGTGCACGCGCTGCTCGGCGAGAACGGCGCCGGCAAGTCGACGCTGATCCAGATCCTGGCCGGAGCGGTGCGGCATGACGGCGGCAGCATCCGCCTCGACGGCGAAGCCTATGCGCCCGCCAATCCCGACGCCGCCCGGGCGCGCGGCATCGCCGCCGTGTTCCAGGAGCTGTCGCTCGTCCCCGACCTGACAGTCGAGGAAAACGTCTGGTTCCGCCGGGAAAATCTCTCGCGGCTCGGCACCATCCGGACCCGGCGGATGCGCGAGCGCACGCTGGCACTGTTCGCCCGCTACGGCTTTCCGCCGCTCGCGCCGGACCGGCCGGTGCGCCGCCTTACCCTGGCGGAGCGGCAGATCGTCGAGATCGCCAAGGGTCTCGCCAGCGACCCGCGCATCCTGATCCTCGACGAGGCGACCTCGACACTGCCGGCGCGGGAGGCCGACTGGGTGCTGGGTCTGACGCGCCGGCTGGCCGAGGAAGGGCGTCTCGTCACCTTCATCTCGCACCGCATGGGCGAGGTGCGCCACATCGCCGACCGGCTGACGATCTTCCGCAACGGCATGACCGTCGCGGCGCATGCGGCGAACGCCGTGTCCGACGACGTCATCGTCTCCGAGATGCTCGGCCGCAAGCTCGCCCGCCTCTACCCGGTGCGGACCGCGACCGCGACGGACCGCATCGCGCTCAAGGTCGAGGCGCTGTCGGCCGGCAAGCGGGTCCGTGCGGCGAGCTTCGGGCTGCGCGAGGGCGAGGTGCTGGGCGTCGGCGGCCTGCAGGGCCACGGCCAGCGCGAGCTGTTCCAGGCGCTGTTCGGCACCACCCGCGCGCGCGGCGGGATCGAGATCTGGGGCCGACCGGTCGCGATCGGCACGCCGCGCCAGGCGCTGACCGGGCGCGACGGGCTGGCACTCGTGCCGGAGGATCGGCGCGGCCAGGGATTGCTGCTCAGCAAAAGCGTGCGCGAGAACCTGACGATCGCGGTGATCCGCCGCTTCGCCGCCTGGGGCCTGCTCAGCCGCGCCGCGGAGGCGGCGCTGGTGCAGGAGATGGTCGATTTCCTGCGCATCAAGACGGCGACACCGGAGCAACCGGCCGGCACGCTCTCCGGCGGCAACCAGCAGAAGGTGATCTTCGGCAAGATGCTGCTGACCGAGGCGCGCATCCTGCTGCTCTACGATCCGACGCGCGGCGTCGATGTCGGCACCAAGGGCGAGATCTTCCAGTTGATGCGCGACCTCGCCGCGAAGGGCTACGCGATCCTGTTCTATTCCAGCGACCTGCCGGAACTGGTGCACGTCGCCGACCGCGTGCTGGTGATGCGCAACGGCGAGATCGCCGCAACGCTCGAGGGCGCCGCCAATTCCGAGGAGGGCATTCTGCGCGCCGCGGTGTTCGAGGGCCAGGCGGCATGAACGTCGAACGCCCCGTCGCCGCGCCGATGCGCAGCGGCCCGGCCCGCGACGCTGCGGAGCGCCTGACGCTGGCGGCGCAACCGGCGGACGGGCGGGCGCACTGGCTCGATCGCGTGCCGTTCCTGGTCGCATGCCTGATGCTGGTCGCGATCGTGGCGATCTATGGCAGCCTGCAGCGCGGCGTCTTCACGCTCAACGAAGTCAATCTCGACACCACCGCGACGCTGACCCTGCTGCTCGCCGCCACCGGCCAGACGATCGTCCTGATCCGCGGTGGGATTGACCTGTCGATCGGCGGCGTCATCAGCTTCGGCACCGTGCTGGCGGCGACGCATTTCGGCAGCGGGCCCGGCTCGGTGATCCTGTGGTCGGCAATCGTGCTCGCGATCGGCTTCGGCGTCGGCGTCGTCAACAGCCTGCTGATCTCGGCGCTGCGGCTGCAGCCCTTCCTCATCACGCTCGCCACCTGGTCGATCCTGTCGGGTGCCGCGCTGATGGTGCTGCCGACCGATGGCGGCCAGGTGCCGGGCTGGTGGCAGGGTCTCGGCAACGCCACCTGGCTCGGCCTCGCGAGCCCGGCCTGGCTGCTGGCGGCGCTGCTGCTCTTCTGGGCCTGGTTCCGCCGCACGCGGCTCGGCGTCGCGATCAAGGCCACCGGCTCGAACGAGCGCTCGGCCTATCTCTCGGGCGTGTCGCTGACGCGGATCAATCTCGCGACCTACGGCCTGTCCAGCTTCTTCGCCGCCGCCGCCGCGCTCTATCTCACGACGCAAACCGGCGGCGGATCGCCGACCATCGGCAAGGACTACATCCTGCCATCGGTCGCGGCCGCGGTGATCGGCGGCGTCAGCCTGTTCGGCGGCCGCGGCGGCCTCGGCGGCACCGTGATCGGCGCCTTCATTCTCACGATCATCGGCAATCTCGTCTTCGTGCTGCACATCTCGAGCTACTGGCAGCCGGTCGCGCAGGGCGTGATCCTGCTGATCGCGGTGCTGGCGAGCTCGCTTGCCGAGAAGGCGGCGCGGAGCAACGAGCAGTGAGCGCGTTCTGGGCCCGCAACCGGCTGATCGTGCTCGCCTACGTGGCGATGGTCCTGCTGCTGCTGGTGACCTCGCGCTTCTCCACCGGATTCCTGTCGGCGTCGAATCTGCGCAGCATCGTGGTGCTCGCGGCCTTCGTCGGCATCGTGGCGCTCGGGCAGACCCTGGTCATCATCGGCGGCGGCATCGACCTGTCGCTGCCCTGGGTGCTGAATTGCGCCGCGATCCTGATGACGCTCGCGGCCGGCGGTCGCGACGGCCCGCTGCTCTACGTCGTGCCGCTGATGCTGCTCGCGGGCGCCGGCATCGGGCTGATCAACGGCATCGGTGTCGCCACGTTCGGCGTGCCGCCGATCATCATGACGCTCGCGACCAACGTCATCCTGCAGGGGCTGATCCTGGTCTATACCGGCGGCTCGCCGACGCCGGCGGCGCCGCCGTTGATCCAGTATCTCGCGGTCGGCCGGGTCGGACCGGTGCCGGTCATCGCGCTGATCTGGGCGGCGCTGGCGCTCGTCGCCTGGGTACTGCTCTCGAAAGCCGCGTTCGGGCGCTATCTCTACGCGCTCGGCACCAGCCGCACCGTCGCGGAGTATTCCGGCGTGCCGACGCTGCGCACGACGATTCTGACCTATGTCATCTCGGGCGCCACCGCTTCGCTCGGCGGCATGCTGCTGACCGGCTATTCCGGCCAGGCCTATCTCGGCATGGGCGATCCCTACCTGTTCACCTCGATCGCCGCGGTTGCGATCGGCGGCGCCTCTATCCTCGGTGGCAGCGGCCACTACATCGGTACCATCGCCGGCGCGCTCGTGCTCACCATCCTGGGCGGATTGCTGCCGGCACTGAATCTCTCGAGCGGCGCGCTGCTGATCGTCTATGGCGCGGTGATCCTGCTGACCGTCGCGGTCGGCAGCGAGGCGTTCGGCGGGCTCGGCGGCCTGGTGCTGCGGCGCCGTCCGGAGTGAGGCAAACCAAGGAGGCACGCCGTGGCTGAGGAGATCGCCTGTGTCGTCGACGCGCATGCCGTGCTCGGCGAGGGCACGATCTGGGATCCCGACGCGAGGGTGCTCTGGTGGATCGACATCTGGGGCAAGCTGATCCATCGCTACGACCCCGCCACCGGCCGCGACGACACCTGGCCCTCGCCCGAGTTCCTCGGTTGCATCGGGCTGCGCGCGCAGGGCGGGCTGGTCGTGACCATGGCCAACGGCTTTCATTTCTTCGATCCCGCGACCGGCGGCTTCGATCCGATCGTCGATCCCGAGGCCGATCTCCCGGTCACGCGCTTCAACGACGGCAAGACCGACCGGCAGGGGCGCTTCTGGTCGGGCTCGATGTTCGAGGCGCCGGGCCAGCCGGTGCAGTTCGCCGGCTCGCTGTGGCGGCTCGACCCGGATTTGTCCGCGCACCGGACGATCGCCGGCATCGGCTGCTCCAACGGCCTGGCCTGGAGCCCCGACGGCCGGACGATGTATTTCTCCGACAGCCACAGCACGATCATCCGCGCTTACGACTTCGATCCCGCGACCGCCGACATCGCCAACGAGCGGGTGTTCGCCGACGTCGCGGCGACGGGCGGCATCGTCGACGGCGCGACGGTCGACGCCGAGGGCTGCTACTGGGCGACGCTGCCGGTGACGTCGAAGATCTGCCGCTACGATCCCGACGGCAGGCTGATGCGCACCGTGACCTTGCCGACCGACCTGCCGACCTGCTGCGAGTTCGGCGGCGCCGATCTCGACGTGCTCTACGTCACCACCGCCGTGCTGAACCGGCCGGCGGAGCACTTCAAGGACCAGCACCATCCCGGCGGGCTGTTCGCCGTCACCGGTCTCGGCGTGAAGGGTCTGACGCTGCCGCCGTTCACCGGCTGAACGCGCGAGATGGGGCATGATCGCTGGAGGCGGAAACGCCGGAAGCGTGAGAAGTGCTCTCAAACAATGGGTTGGAGCGTCAGAAGTTACGGGCGTAGCCGACGCTCCATCCGGCATCGACGTGCAGCGTCTGGCCGGTGGTGTAGGTGTTGGCGGGATCGCAGAGGAACAGCACGGCATTGACAATGTCGGCGATCCGCCCGGGCCGCCCGAGCGGCACATGACCGAGCATCGCAGCATCGCCGGAGATCACAGCGCCAGCCTCGGCGATGCAGCCGGCACCGACCGCGTTCACCAGCACCGTCGGTGCCAGTTGCATCGCCAGCAGCCGCATCCGCGCCTGCGCCGCGGCCATCGTGACGGAGTACGCGGCATGACGCCGGGCCGGAACGCCGGCCAGCACCGAGAGGACGAACACGATCCGGCCCCCGGCATTCACGATCTCGCCGGCCTCGCTCAGCACGGCGTCATCCGGTGGCACCGGTTTCTGCGTCGGCAACAGATCGTGCATGACGATCAGCAGATCGGCCTCGCCGCCCGCGCCGCGGGTCGCGCCGTTGACGGTCAGCGCGGCGTCGATCGCTGTCGCGACCGGGCCGGTGTCGCCGATCAAACGGAAGCTGCGTCCGGACAGATCGACCTCGATGTCGCGCATGACGGCCTCAGATGTTGGAGCCGGCGGTCCACCCGCCATCGACGGCGAGAACCTGGCCGTTGACGTACCCGGCGGCGGGCGAGACCAGGAATAGCGCGGCCTCGGCGATCTCCGCGGGCATACCGGGTCGGCCGAGCGGAATGTGCTGCATGAACTCGGCGGCGCGGCCGGCAAAACTGCCATCGGCGCCATAGAAGAGCTTGCGCGTGCCGTCGGTCACGACCGAGCCAGGCGCGATCGCGTTGGTCAGGATGCCCTGCGGCCCGAGTTCCAGTGCCATCGATCGGGTCAGGTGGATGACGCCGGCCTTGGCGGCGACGAACGCGCTTTGCAGCCGCATCGCCGCCAGCCCGACCACCGAGGCGATGTTGACGATCCGCCCGCCGCGCCCCGCCGCCAGCATCGGCGGCAAGGCGGCGCGGCTCATCAGGAACAGCCCGTCGAGATCGATCGCGGTGACGCGCTCCCACTCCTCGACCGGAAACGCGTCGACAGTGACGCGGTTGGCGAAAGTGTTGACGCCGGCATTGTTGATCAGGATGTCGAGCCGGCCGTAGCGCGCGAGCGTCGCCGCCACGGCCGCAACGGTCGCTCCCGGGTCGCGAATGTCCGCTTGCACCGCCATTGCGTCCGGCAGCGTCGCGGCAACGGCTTGCGCGCCGTCGCGATCGACGTCGAGGATGACGACCGCGGCGCCGTTCTCCGCGAGCCGTCGGGCGATCGCGCTACCGATCGCGCCGGCGGCGCCGGTGACGAGCGCCACCCTGTCGGCAAGGTCACACCGCATCGCCGTTCCCCCCGATCGCGATCGCCGGCGACACGCGACGCCCGCGTCCGATGCCGCCGCCACGAATTTCTGCGCCTGTCCGCCGCACGGTACGCGGCCACGCGGCCTGCCTCGCAACGTTCGGACGATCTGCGGTCACCGGTGCTATTATAATATCTCCCGCGAGCGCGGACGACAACTGCGACCGTGGCCGGTACAGCCGAGGTGGCGCCGGCCCGTCAGACGACCAAGTGCACCAGCCAGCCGAGAAAACGCGAGCCCCGGGTGCAGATCACCGCGCCACCATCGCGGCCGCTTAACCTCGTGGCGAACTTCCCGCGGCAGCATCGTGCCTGCCGCCACCATGTCCCGGTGCCACCGATGCCCAGCCGCAGGATGTCCGTCCGCGCTTTCCTGTTCGCCGTCCTGGCCCTGCTGACGCTGCTGATCGCGTATTCCAGCATCACGGACGTGCGAAGCTCGCTGCGCGCCCAGTCCCTGGCGGCGGCGGCGACCCGGGCGAACACGCTGGCCGACACCCTGCTGCGTGCCGCCGCCGCCTGGGCCAGGGAACGCGGCGCCATGTTCGCCGCCCTCAACGCACCCGACTCCATCGGGGCCAGCGAACACGCCTATATCGAGACCCAGCGGCACGACGCCGACGCGGCCTGGGCCGACGCCCTCGCCCGGCTGCCGCCCGACGATCCGCGCGCCGCCACCACGCGCACGCTGTTCGCCGCACTGCCGGCGCTGCGCGAACGTGCCGATGCCGCGCTGGCACGGCCACTGGCGGCGCGCGACCCGGCGCTGGCCGGGCAGTGGATGCACGACCTGACCGCGCTGATCGAGGCGAGCCAGCGGCTGCGCCTGGCCGCGGCGATCGTGCCGAGCAACGCCGAAGCGCGCCTGGTCGAGCTGCAGCAGATCAAGCATCTGAGCTGGCTGATGAGCGAATACGCCGGCCGCGAGCGCGCGATGCTGGCGGCGGCGATCGCCCGGGCGCGGCCGCTCTCGCCGCAGGCGCTGCTGCGGATCGGTCAGCGTCGCGGACGGGTGGACGCCGCCTGGGACATCATCGCCGCCTATGCCGGCCGGCCGGACGTGGCGCCGGCGATCCGCGCCGCCGCCGACGCCGTTCGGGCCGGCTTCATCGACCGTTTCGGCGCCACGCGCGCCGCCGTGCTGCAGGCGGGCGAGGCAGGCAAGCCCTATCCGGTGTCCTCCGCCGAGTGGTTCCGCCAGGCGACCCAGGCGATCGATCTGGTGCTGCAACTCGGTGCCGCCACCGGCACCGTCGCCGCCGACCAGGCGGCCGCGCTATCCGCCGCCGAGGCGACCGCGGTGCTGCACGCGCTCGCCCTGCTGCTGGGCGGCCTCACCATCGCCGCAGGCGCGGCGGTTCTCGTGGATCGCCGGGTGCTCGCGCCGCTGCGGCGCATGGAACGTGTCGTCGCCCGCCTCGCCGACGGTGACACCAGCGTTGAGATCCCCGGCGCCAGCCGTCGCGATGAAATCGGCGCCCTCGCGAACGCCGTCACCGTGTTCAGGAGCAACGCCATCGCCAAGCGCGGGCTTGAACTGGAGCAGCGGGAGGCGGCCGAGCGCTACGAGGAGGAGCGGCGCACCGCGATCCTGTCGATGGCCGAGGCCGTGGAACAGGAGGCGCGCGGCTCGCTCGACCGCGTGCAGACGCATACCGGCCGGATGGCGAACGAGATGACGGAGATGGCGAGCGGCATTGCCCGGGTCTCCGCCGATGCCGGCCGCGTCGCCGGCGCCGCGGCCCAGATGCGCAGCGCGATCGCCTCGGTCGGCGAGGCGGGCGAGCAGCTCGCCGGCTCGATCGCCGAAATCTCCGGTCGCATGGCCGAGGTCAATGCCGTCGTCGGCAATGCGGTCGCGGGCGGCCGGGCCGCGCAGGATCGCATCCGCTCGCTGGCCGAAACCGCCCGCAGCATCGAGAACGTCACCCGCCTGATCCGCGACGTCGCGCAGCGCACCAATCTGCTCGCACTCAACGCCACGATCGAGGCGGCGCGCGCCGGCGAAGCCGGGCGCGGCTTCGCGGTGGTCGCCGCCGAGGTCAAGGCGCTGGCCCGGCAGACCGCGCAATCGACCGAGGAGATCGCGCGCGAAGTCGGCGGCATCCAGTCCGCCACCGCCGGCGCCGTCGGCACGGTCGAGGACATCAGCCGCGCCATCACCGAGCTGTCCGCCGTCGCGACCGCGGTTGCCGCCGCGGTCGAGCAGCAGGCCGCCGCCACCCAGTCGATCGCGCAGCGCGTCGCCGAGAGCAGTGCCGCGGCCGGCATCGTCTCGGACGGGATTGCGACCGTGTCGAGCGAGGCGGAAGCCTGCCGCAGCTATGCCGGCGACGTGCAGGAAGGCACGCGCAGCGTCGCCAACGACATGAACACGCTGCGCGAGAGCATCGTGCGCGTGATCCGCACCAGTACGGCGGAAGCCGACCGGCGCAAGTCGAAGCGTGTCCCGGTGCAGCTCGGCTGCCGCATCCGGATCGGCGGCGCCGCCGAGCAGGTCGCGACCGTCACCAACATCTCGACGGGGGGTGCGCAGGTGACCGGCGTCGGCGCCTGCACCGAAGGCGTGCGCGGGACGATCGCAATCGACGGCCTGCCCGGCACCACCGTCGTCACCGTGCGCGAGGTGCCGCGCGAGGGCGGCTTCCGCGTCAGCTTCGACGCGCCTGATCCCACCTTCGTCGCGGCGGTCGAACGCATCGTCGCGCAGGCGGTGCCCGAAGCGGCCTGAGGCGGTCCGGCGGCGGGGCGGCGCATCCCGTCGAGGCGGACGGGCCGGGGCAGGCTGGCGACCGACACGATCGCGCCCGCGACGCGCAATGCGAAACGCCGTAGTCCGTCCTCGCGCGCGACGACGGCAGGATCCCGCGGTCGCTACGATCCCGACGCGCGGGCTTGCGCGGCAAGCCCGGCGGTGCCGGTGAATTCGTCGCGCCAGCTCGCATCCCAGAGCGAGGGAAAGGCCAGGCGGCGATACGGGTGGGCCGCGATCGCGACGGGGTCGAGCTCGATGCCAAGGCCCGGCGCCTCCGGCAGCGCGAATTCACCCCGGCGCAGCGGATTCCAGCCACTGACCAGCGCGTCGCGCCAGTCGACGTCGAACTCGGCGAAGCTTTCCAGCATCAGCATGTTCGGGGTGGACCAGGCGACATGCAGCGCCGCGGCCAGCGCCACCGGTCCGACCGAGCAATGCGGCGAGATCGCGAGGTCGTGCACGGCGGCCATGGCCGCGATCCGCTTGGCGCTGGCGATGCCGCCGCAATGCGCGACGTCCATCTGCACCACATCGGCGGCGCGCTGGCCGATCAGGCGGGCGAACTCGGCCTCCGTGTAAAGCCGTTCGCCGGAGGCGATGCGCTGCCGGGTGCGGTCCTTCACCTCGCGCAGCAGCTCGATGCGCTCGGGCGCGACCGGCTCCTCGCACCACTGGATGTTGTGGCCGTCGAGCCGCCGGATGAACCGGATGGCGTCGGCGGCGGCCAGCCTTCCGTGGATCTCGATCATCAGGCCGATCTCCGGACCGACGGCGGCGGCAACGGCGGCGACGATCGCCAGGGCGCGCTCCTCCTCGGCGGCGTCGAGGGTCTTCCACGCCGTGCTGAACGGATCGAACTTCATGGCGCGATAGCCGCGCCGGACCACCTCCGCGGCGCGCGCCGCGAAATCCTCGGGCGTCTCGCAGCCGCCGTACCAGCCTTTGGCGTACGCGAACAGGCGCGGCCGCGCCCGGCCGCCGATCAGCCGGTAGACGGGCTGTCCCGTCGCCTTGCCGATGATGTCCCATAGGGCGATCTCGGCGCCGGATATCGCCGTCATCACCGTCGCGCCGCCCTGATACTGGTCGCGGATCATGCCGCCGACGACGGCCTCGATGTCGAACGGGTCCTTGCCGATGATGCGCGAGGCGACCCACTCGTTCAGCAGCACCTCGACCGCCCGCTCCTGCCATTCCAGCGTCGCCTCGCCGACGCCGACCAGCCCGGTGTCGGTCGCCAGCCGGACGAACAGGTAATTGCGCTGCCCGGCATTCGCGATCAGCGTCTCCAGCGACTTAATTTTCATGCGCCCATCTCTGCATCGGAAAGCGCGATCTCGGATCCGACATGGCCGCGATCGACGGGAGCGCGGTCGCTCACGCCATCACCGCCCGGCGCGAGAAAGTCCGGATGGCGAGCACGCGCAGCGTCAGCGCGGCGAGGATCGCCACACCCTTGATCAGCAGGAAATGCGCGTCGTCCATCTCCATTCCCTGCAGGCCGTTGTTGAGGATGGCGAGGAACAGCACGCCGACCAGCGTGTCGCGCAGCCGGCCCGTGCCGCCGCGGAACGAGGCGCCGCCGATGATCACCGCGGAGATCGCATCGAGCTCGAGCCCGAATCCGGCGGTGGGCGCGGCCGCGCCGAGCCGGCCCAGCATTACCACCATGGCGACCGCGGTGAACAGCGACATCGCCAGCAGGACGACGCAGCGCAGCCGCGCCTCGCTCACCCCGGCCGGACGCAGCAGGCGCGGGTCGCCGCCGAGCGCGTAGATGCGCAGGCCGAGCGGCAGGCGCGCCAGGATCACCCAGCCGAGCAGCAGCATCACGACGATCAGCGCGGTCGCGGGGCCGAAGCCGAAGGCGAGCGGCGTGTTCATGAAGGTGACGAAGCCGAAGTCGAACGGGATCGTGGTGGCGTGGGTGAGCGAGATCGCCAGTCCCCGCGCCCAGATCCAGGCCGCCAGCGTGACGATCAGCGGATCGATGCCGAGGCCGCCGGCGAGCAGCCCGTTCAGCCCGTAGACCGCGACGCAGGTGAGGATGCCGGCGAGAAGTGCGAGCGGCATCGGCAGGCCGAACCTGTTGGCGAGTGCCGCCGCGACGGCGCCGAGCACGATCACCGAGGCCGGCGAGATGTCGATCGTGCGCGAGATGATGCCGATGGTGGCGCCGACCGCGACGATCGCCAGTGTGGCGTTCTGCTCGACCAGCGCGACCAGGTTGCGCAGGGTCGCGAAGTCGCGGACGGTCGCGGCGAAGATCGCGGCGAGCAGCACGGTCGCGGCCGCCACCGCGGCCTGCGACAGCCGCATCCCGGTCGCCGACAGGCGGCCGGCCAGGTCGGTGAAGGCTTCCGCCACCGCGCTATCGCCGCCGCTGCGCCGCTGCAGCAGGCGGCCGGCGACCATGGCGGCGAGCAGCAGCAGGCCGGTCGCGGTGGTCTGCCAGGTGCCGGGAACGCCGCGGATCGTCATGTAGTTGAAGATCATCATGAGGATCAGCGTGCCGATCACGGCATGCCGCGCCTCGACGCGGCCGGCCGGCAGGCCGCCGGCGCCGAGCGCCACGACCGCGACCGCGAGGAACTCCGTCCCGGCGCCGACCGTCGGGCTGATCAGCCCGACCCGGGCGGCGGTGAGCACGCCGGCGGCACCCGCCAGCGTGCCGCAGCCGATATAGGCGAGCGCCCGGGTGCGACGGACCCGCACGCCGGCGAGTCGGGCGGCGACCGGCGCGTCGCCCGCGGCGTGCATCTTGCGGCCGAGCACGGTCCGACGCAGCACGAACCAGACCAGCACCGCGAGCAGGGCCGCAACCGCCGCATCGAGCGGAATGCCGGTTGGATTGGGCCGGGCCAGAGCGTCGAAGGCCGGCCCGTGGATCTCGATCCACGAATTGAATCGCTGCAGCAGCAGCAGGCCGAGGCCGCGCACCGCGATCATGCTGCCGAGGGTCGCGATCACCGGGCTGATGCTGAGACCCTCGATCATCGCGGCGTTCAGCGCGCCGACCAGGCTGCCGGTGGCGATCCCGCCCAGGATCGCCGCGGCGTCGCCGAGACCCGAGACCAGCGCTGCGCCCGACACCGTCGCCGCGGCGAGCACGACCGAGCCGACCGAGAGATCGATGCCACCGACCAGCACCGCCATGGTCATGGCCAGGCCCAGCACCAGCACCGAGGCCGATTGCCGCAGGATGTTGCCGGCATTGCCCGCGGTCGCGAAACTGCCGGCGGTCAGGGCGAACAGGGCGAACAGCAGCACCGCGGCGATCGGCATCGCCTGCTGCGTGACGATGGCACCGATCCGTCGGCCGGGCGCGCGGAGCCCGAGGCTTTGCGACGCACTCATGCCGCCGCGGCGCCCTGGATCAGCAGGTTGAGTTGCTCCTCGCTGGTGGCGGCCGGCGTGGCCTCGGCGGCGATGCGGCCGTCGCGCACCACCAGGATGCGCTCGGCGAGCGCCAGCACCTCGGCGAGATCGGACGAGACCACCAGGATCGCCTTGCCGTCGCGTGCCAGCCGGTCGAGGCGGCGATAGATGTCGGCGCGGGCGCCGACATCGACGCCGCGCGTCGGCTCGACGAAGACGAACACCGCGCTGTCCGCAAGCCCCCAGCGCGCGAGCAGCGCCTTCTGCTGGTTGCCGCCGGACAGCGTGCGGATCGGCGCGTCCAGCGAGGCGGCGACCACGCCGAAGTCACGCGCCGCGCCGGCGGTCGCCGCGGCCTCGGCGCCGCCCCGGATCGCCCCGAGCGGCGCGCGGCGCCGCGCCAGCGACGCGACCGCGATGTTCTGCCGCACGCTCAGATTGGGCAGGATGCCCTCGGTCTTGCGCTCCTCGGTGAGCAGGCAGATGCCCGCCCGGATCGCATCGTGCGGCGCGCCCGGCGCCACCACGCGGTCGTCGACCGCGATGCGCCCGGCATCAGGCATCAGGTCGCCGCCGATCAGGCGGGCGATCTCGTTCTGTCCGGCGCCGAGCAAACCCGTGAGCCCGACGATCTCGCCGCTGCGCACCGTGAGATCCACGTCGCGCACCCGGCCCCCCCAGCGCAGGCCGCGCACGGCGAGCAGGGTCGCGCCCGGCTGGCGCGCACGGCCGCGATAGCTCTCGGACGCGGTGCCGATCATCGCTTCGGTGAGCCGCGCCTCGCTCCAGCCGGCGAGCGGCGTGGTCACGACGTGCCGGCCGTTGCGCAGCACGGTCGCCACGTCGCACAGCGCCAGCACCTCGGCGAAGCGGTGCGAGACGTAGAGGATCGCCACCCCCTGCTGCCGCAGCGCGGCGATGGCGGCGAACAGCAGCGCCGATTCGCGCTGCCCGAGCGGGGCCGTCGGCTCGTCGAGGATCAGCAGCCGGGGCTCGCTCGCCAGCGCCTTGGCGATCTCCAACATCTGCCGCTCGGCGAGCGACAGCCGCGTGACCGGCGCATCGGGTGTCACGTCGAGCTTCAGCCGTTCGAGGATGTGGCGGGCGCGGTCGCGCATGGCCCGCGCGTCGAGCAGGCCGAGGCGGCGTGGTTCGCGGCCGAGCGCCAGGTTCTGCGCCACGGTCAAGTTCGGCAGCAGGCTCAGTTCCTGGAACACGGTGGCGATGCCGAGGGATGCAGCCTCGCCTGCGTCGCGGATGCCGACCGGCCGGCCCTGCATGGCGATGGTGCCGGAATCGGCCGGATAGATGCCGGAGAGGATGTTGATCAGCGTCGACTTGCCGGCGCCGTTCTGGCCGATCAGCCCGTGCACCTCGCCGGCGCGGAGGCTGAGGCTCAGCTCGGCGAGCGCGGTGACGCCGGGAAAGTTTTTGGTGACGCCGCGAACGTCGAGCAGCGCCGGCGCATCTC
>DATJSJ010000192.1:0-19310 GCA_035504175.1 Acetobacteraceae bacterium | reverse complement strand
CAACGAGCTCGGCATGATGCCGCGCTTCCTCGACCTGTTCGACATCGACTTCTTCCTGGTGGCATTGCGCTACACGCTGATGGAACAGGAGGTGCTGGCGGCGGAGTTCCCCGCCTGTGCGGCGCGCGGCGTCGGCATCGTGATCGGCGGCGTGCTGAACTCGGGCATCCTCGCGACCGGCGCGGTGCCAGGCGCGAAATACAATTACGCCGATGCGACGACGGCGGCGCTCGAGCGCGTGCGGCGGATCGAGGCGGTGTGCCGGCGGCACGACGTGCCGCTGATCGCGGCGGCGCTGCAGTTCCCGCTGCTCCATCCGATCGTGGCGAGCGTGATTCCGGGCGCCATTTCGCCCGAGCAGGTGGCGGCGAACCTGACGCAGTTCCGGCGCGAGATTCCGCCGGCGCTGTGGGCGGAGCTGAAGCATGAGGGGCTGATCCGCGCGGATGCGCCGGTTACGGCGCATCCGGTGGCGGGGTGAGCCTGGCGCGGCGCCGGGGCATTCCGGTGCCGCGGCGGTCGACGCCCTCTCTCAGTCCCAATCGACCCGTTTCACGGCGTGAATGGGCTTGCGCGAACCGAGCGCGACAGGTCGGGGCCAGATCAAGATCACGGGCCGGACAGGCACAGGCGTCGCGCTCTGCGCGACATGTGTGCGGTTGGTCGTGCTGAAGGTTGTCTCTCCGCACGAGGCCGAACTCGTCTATGATGGTCCGGGCGAGCCGGCCTGGAATGCTGCCTCGCCTCCGCGCAAGAATGGTCAGCGATTCGTTCGGCTGTCGCGCCTTCGGGCGCTCTCCGAGGCCACGGCCCCGGGCTGAGGATTGTCGATGGGAGAACGGCTCCATGGTCACGCGCACGACTGTGCCGCGACCAGGCGAGGCAACGATCCGCGGGCCCTGGCCGCGGCGGCGTGGCGGCGTGAGTCTGGTCGCAATGACCCGGCTGATCTCCTGCAGCGCGGGGCTGCGGGGTCGGCGTCGCCTCGCGCGGGCGACGCCACTGGCGCAGCGCCCCGGGTGAACCGGGACCGTGCCGTGCGTGCGACGCCGGCCACGACCTGAGCGATGCACCGCGTCAGCCCGCGCCTCATCCAGATCGCGCTCGTCTGGCTGCTGCTCCTGGCGACGCTGTGGGTGATCGAGCCTTACGCCATCGCCTGGCGGTGGGCCGCGCGCGCGCCGCGCCCGGTCACGCCGCGCGCCCGCCTCAGCGCCTACGAGCAGGCGACGATCGACGTCTATCGCCGCGCCTCGCCCTCCGTCGTGCACGTCTATGCGACCGGCGAGCCGGTCTTCCTCGGCGGCGACCGGCAGACTTTGCAGACCGGATCGGGCGTGATCTGGGACCGCGCCGGCGACATCGTCACCAACAACCACGTGATCCGCGGCCAGTCGCAGTTCGGCCTGCGCCTCACCACCGGGCAGTTCGCCACCGCGCATCTGGTCGGCACGGCGCCGAACTACGACCTGGCGGTGCTGCGCATCGATCGCGCCCGCATGCCGCTGCAGCCGATCCTGGTCGGCAGCTCGAAGGATCTCGTGGTCGGGCAATCCGTGTTCGCGATCGGCAATCCGTACGGGCTCGACCAGACGCTCTCGAACGGCATCATCAGCGCGCTGCACGGCCGGCTGCAGGAGAGCAACGCGGTCGAGATCGCCGACATGATCCAGACCGACGCGCCGATCAACCCGGGCAATTCCGGCGGCCCGCTGATCGATTCCGCCGGCCGCATGATCGGGCTCAACACCGCGATCCTGTCGCGCTCCGGCGGCTTCGCCGGCATCGGCTTCGCGATTCCCATCGACACCGTCAACCGCATCGCCGCCGACATCATCCGCACCGGCCACGCGCCGGTGCCCGGGATCGGCATCGTCACCGCGAGCCCGGCCGCCTCGGCGCAGCTCGGCGTCCAGGGCGTCATCATCATCCGCGTCATCCCGGACTCATCGGCGGCGAAAGCCGGCCTGGTCGGGGTCGATCCGGAGACCGGGATGGTCGGCGACATCGTCGTCGCGGTCGACGGGAACGCCGTCAGCACCGTCGCCGATCTCAGCGCCGCCTTCACCCGCGCGGGTATCGGCCACACCGTCACGCTGACCGTCGATCGCAACGGCGCGACGCGGCAGGTCAAGGTCGCGATCGCCGACATCGCCGGCGAAGGCGGCGCGCCGTGACCGCACCGCGGCGTCCCCTGCCGCGTGCCCGGATGGTGCGGGTCGCGCGCCGATCGCAGATCCGGATCGCGGCGTGGGCCGCGGGACCGGCCGGATGGCGGGCGTGACAGGGAAGCGCGCCCGCCCCATCTCTGCTGGCGTCCGATCCGGACAGGGTCGCACCGTCCCCATGGACCAGCCCCGCTTCATCACCGGCTCGTTGATGCGCCACGTGGTGACGATGGCGGGCCTGGGCGCGATCGGCCTCGTCGCCGTCTTCGGCGTCGATCTGCTGAACCTGTTCTACATCTCGCTGCTGGGCGAACGCCCGATCGCCGCCGCCGTCGGCTTCTGCGGTGCGGTCAACTTTTTCCAGGCCTCGCTGGCGATCGGCATGACGATCGGCGTCGGCGCGGTGGTCTCGCGCGAGATCGGCGCCGGCGACATGGCGGATGCGCGTCGCGTCGCCAGTTCGAGTCTCATCGTCATGGTGGCGATTGCCGCGGTCGTCGGGTTCGGCACGGTGGCAGCCCTCGGGCCGATCCTGGACGCGCTTGGTGCGCGCGGCGAGACGCGGCAGCTCGCGGCGCAGTTCCTCACCATCTCGGCGCCGTCGATGCCGCTGCTGGCGGCCGGGATGTGCGGCTCGGCGCTGCTGCGCTCGGTGGGCGATGCGCGCGGGGCGATGAGCGTGACGTTGGGCGGCGCGGTCGCGACGGCGGCGCTCGATCCGCTGCTGATCTTCGGGCTGCACCTGCGGCTGGAGGGGGCGGCGATCAGCGTGGTGGTGTCGCGCACCGTGCTGACGGCGATCGCCTGGCGGCTGGCGGCGGGCAAGCATGACCTGCTCGGGCGCACCGACCTGCGCGCGATCGGGCCGGATGTGCGGCAGGTGCTGACGGTGGCGGGGCCGGCGATCCTGACCAATCTCGCGACGCCGGTGGGTGCCGCGTATGTGACGCGCAGCATGGCGGCGTTCGGCACCGCGGCGGTCGCGGGCAGTGCGATGATCGACCGGCTGACGCCGGTCGCGTTCGCCACGATCTATGCGCTGTCCGGCGCGGTCGGGCCGATCATCGCGCAGAATCTCGGCGCGGGGCGCCTGGAGCGCGTTCGGGAGGCGTTGCGCGACAGCCTGGTGTTCATCCTGGTGGCGGTGGGCGGGGCGTGGCTGCTGCTGGCGCTGGGGCAGGGGCTGGTGGTGCGCGCGTTCTCGGCGAGCGGTCAGTCGGCGATGCTGGTGCGGCTGTTCTGCTCGTATCTCGCGGGCTCGTTCCTGTTCACCGGCATGCTGTATGTGGGGAATGCGGCGTTCAACAATCTCGGGCGGCCGCTGTTCTCGACGGCGTTCAACTGGGGGCGGGCGACGCTGGGGACGATCCCGTTCGTGACCGTGGGCGCGGCGTATGGGCCGGCGGGCGTGCTGGTCGGGCAGGCGGCGGGGAGTCTGGTGTTCGGCATTGCCGCGGTGCTGGTCGCGTTCCGCGTGACGCACCGGCTGGGGGCGGAGCCGCACGTGGCGGATATGGGTGTCGCTATACCGGGCAGTTCCGGTGGTGCTGCGCTGGCGACGCTGGGGTTGCGGTGGATGTACGCGCATTGGTGGAGGCGGTAGGGGGCTTGCTTCGCAGCGACGGATCCGCTGGTGCGACGACGGCACCTGGGATCGTCACTCCGCCGTGGGCCGCGTTCAAGTCCGGCGCCTGCGGCGCCCCGCTGCGCGGCTTCGGGACTTGATCTCGGCCCGCATCGACGAGAGGCGCATTGGTGCCGTCCATGGCGCATTTCGTCGCACGCTTTGCGGCCCTCCGTGAGGCCGACACGGCCGGTGAGCCGTTCGGGGCGTGAGTATTTGCGAATGTTCCGGAGCGTGGCACATTGTCGGTCTGGCATCGGTTCCGCCGTTGTAGCATCGCGGGCCTGCAGTCGAGTCGTGTTCGCGGCGCCTGGGGTCGGGTGATCGCGGGGCAAATCCACGTCGGGAGGCGATCTTGGACTACCGATTCGTGCAAGGCAGCGGAGGCAGTTTCCAGAATGGCGGCAACTGGCAGCCGCGCGGCGTCCCGGGCAGCGGCGACGTGGCGCTGTTCGAAGGGTGGCAGACGGCACCGCAGCCCGTCGCCGGCCCGGCGACGGTGGGTAAGCTGAGGTTTCTGGCAGGACCGCAAGGCTACGACCTGACAGGCCGCTTCACCACGACCGGCATCGCGAGCGTGGGCACCGAGGTGAACAACACTGCGGTCCGGCTCATGCCCGGCACCAGGTTGACCACGGGCAAGCTGGTGGTGGCGAATGGCGGAACGGTGGACGACGATCAGGGCGGGGCCGGCACGGTTCTGACCACCGGCTCGACGGTCATCTCCTCCGGGACCGCCACTGCCGCGCTGGTGTTCTCAGAGCTGCGGCTGACCGAGAATGCAACCTGGGACAATGGTGGCAACGTCATCGTCCACCCCTGGGGCGATTTCTTTATCGCGGCCAAGGTTGCTGTGACGATCGGGGGTGACCTTCGAATCGGTGCGCTCGGCTCCGACTCGCCCGGGACGGCGCCACCCGCCTCCGCCTCGGTTTTGGAGTTATCTTCCCTGACGGTGGGCCACGATGTCGTTCTAGGAGATGGCGCGGACTTTGCAGTGGGCCAAAGCGACGTTGCGATCGCCGGCAAGGTGGCGGTGCTCGGTGGGGGAGAGTTCGACCTGAACGAAGCGCCCGGAAGCCACGCGTCGGTGTCCATTGCGGTCGTGACGTTATCGCCGCGGGCGAGCTTCGTCGGCAATCTCGGGACCCTCACCGGGCCCGGCGCTGCCGGGTCGACCGTGTACAATCAGGGAACCATCTCTGTCCCGGAATCGTTCACCATCGACGGCAGCGTCTACGATCATGGTGCGATTCTGCTCGGGCAGCAGCTGAGCACCGGCAATCTCACGGTGACCGGCAGCCTGTGGAGTCAGTCGATCACCTTCGTGACAGCGGGATCCCACCTTGTCGTTGGGGCGTTCGGCGGTGGCGACAGCATCCACGGGTTTGTTCCCGGCGATACGCTGTTCGAGCCTGACCTCGTTGGCATCAACTACGATTCCGCGGAGCATTTGCTGACGCTGCTGCAGACCGGCGGTCGGTCGGAGGTGTTGCACATGGTCGGCGATTTCAGCGGCGAGAGGTTTGTGCTCAAGGCGAACGGGGTCGTTCGCGTACTCGCGGCCTCTGCCGGTGGCATGAGCGCGACGGAGGGTACCGTCGCGTCGCGTCCCGCAGCGCTGCTGCATTCGGTGCATCTCACATGAATGGGGGTCTGGGGCCTCAGGCCCCAGCGGGGTCGAGGGGCAGAGCCCCCCGCCTTCCTTTTCTAAGGCAGAGCGCCCGCGTATTCTCTCCCCTTCCGCGCGCACGGCCCCGAGCCGGTGCCGCGAAAGAGGGAGGATCGCTCGCATGCAAGATGCGGATCGCTGGCTGACGCTGGTCGGGCGGATTCTGCTCGCCTGGATCTTCGTGATGGCCGGGTTCGGCAAGCTGATGTCGCCGGGTGCCACGATCGGCTATTTCGGCTCGATCGGCCTGCCGGTGCCGGTCGCCGCCTATGCAGTGGCGTTGTTCGTCGAGATTCTGGTCGGGCTGGCGTTGCTGGTCGGCTATCAGACGCGCGTCTCGGCGCTGATTCTCGCGGTCTGGTGCATCCTGACCGCGATCACGGCGCACAGCAACTTCGCCAACCGGGACATGATGATTCATTTCATGAAGAATTTCGCGATGGCCGGCGGGCTGCTGTTCGTCGCGGCGCATGGCGCCGGCGCGATCAGCCTCGATGCCGCGCGGCTGCGGCGGCGGGGTTCGGCGCCGGC
Source organism: Acetobacteraceae bacterium (assembly GCA_035504175.1). Lineage (GTDB taxonomy): Bacteria > Pseudomonadota > Alphaproteobacteria > Acetobacterales > Acetobacteraceae > DATJSJ01. Next base: position 13,315 of record DATJSJ010000192.1, on the reverse strand, counting down.
GTGAGGCGAGTGTCGCAGGCGGGGCGGGGTTGCCGCCCCGCCCGATCGCCTATTGCTTGATCCCGAGCAGGCCGAGATCGATCGAGCCTGCCATCACCTTGTAGCCGGCGTCGTTCGGGTGCAGGTGGTCGCCGTGGTCGTATTGCGGGTTGATGTGCCTGGGATCGGCCGGATCGCGGACCAGCGCGTCGAAATCGATCACGCCGTCGAAATCGCCGCTGGTGCGGATCCAGTCGTTGACCGCCTCGCGCTCGGCTTCCTTGGTGTCGCTGTAGTAGCCGAACAGCGGCGTGCCGTGGAAGGTGTCCTCGAACGGCGTCAGCGTGGCGCCGATGATGCGCAGATTGTGCGCGTGGGCGCGGGCGATGAGCTGTTCGTAGCCGGTGATGATGTCATCGGCGGTCGGCTCGGGCTCGCCTTTCGGCACCAGCAGCGTGTCGGGCCAGCCGATGTCGTTGATTCCCATCATGAGGATGACGGTCGAGACGTGCGGCTGGCTCAGCACGTCGCGGTCGAAGCGGGCGAGCGCGTTGTCGCCCATGCGGTCGCGCAGCACGCGCGCGCCGGAGATGCCCTCGTTCACGACCGCGACCGGCACGTTCATCTTCGCCAGGCGGTCGGCGAGGAAGTCCGGCCAGCGATGGTCAGCATCGGGGGTCGAGCCGTCGCCGTCGGTGATGGAATCGCCGAAGGTGACGATCGCGCGCGCGTCGGCGGGCGCATCGACCATGATGCCGGAGAGGAAGATGCGTGACAGCGTGGTTTCGGTCGGGTGGATGTCGAGGGCGGTCGTGAGGTCGCCGTCGGTGATGTAGGCGGTCTGCTTGCCGTCATTGTGCCAGGTGGTGGTCGGCGTGATGTCGGGGAAGTAGAGGCTGACGGCGACGCTCGAAAGCGGGGCGACGGTGAGGTCGACCGGGTCGCTGACGATCGGCGCGCCCGGCGGGACGGTGACCGAGCTGTGACCGTTGAAGGTCAGCGCGTGATCGGTGCCGGACTGGATCGCGGCGCCGCCGGTCGAGAGTGCCACGCGCGCGGCGCCGATGGTGAGCGGCGCGTCGCCGTATTCGTTCGACAGCACGACGCGGATGCGGTGGCCGCCGAGGCTGATGCGGCCGATCTCGCGCACGGTCTGGTCGCGCAGGTGGCGTGGGATGCCGACCGGGGCGAAGAAGTCGGCCGCCCAGACCGGCTGCGGGCTCGCCGCCCAGGTGGTGATCCAGTCGCCCGTGTCGGGCTTCTGGGCGCGGGCGGGAAGCGCGAGGGACGCGCCGGCGAGGGCGAGGGTTGCGGCGAGGACGGCGCGGCGCGGGATCGGGAGCGCACGGCTCCCCTGGCGATGGCTCACGGTTTCCTCCCTGGTTGTTGCCGGCCCGTGCCGCCGTGCTGGCGCGGTCACGGGCGGCGGCCGTTGCCGGGAGAGTAACGATCATCCCGGTATGCGGCAACAGACGGCCCCGGCCGCCGGCGACTGGCCGCCGGTCGGGGCAGGCGGCGAGCGATCAGGCGGGATTGGGCGCGGAGTGGTGCCGCATGACGCGGGCCCTGGCATGGGCGCGCGGGTGCTTGTGCAGCTGGAACCGCTGGCGCGCGGCGTCCGAGCCGAATTGCTGCGTCCAGTTGCCGTTGCGGAACACGCCGATATAGCCGCCCTGGCGCAGCTCGAACGCCGCGTGCAGCAGGCCGAGATGGTCGAAGCGGGTCGAGCCCGGCGCGCGGAAGCCCTCGAACCAGGCGGGATAGACGAAGTCGCTCATGGCGATGCCGTTGACTTCGAGTTCGTCGCGCTCGACCGCATCGGCGGTCTCATAGGCGTACCAGGTCTGCCCGTCCGGGCCGACGGCGCCCATCTGGATGCCGGGATCGACCAGCATTTCCGCCAGCTCGTGCGAGGCGGTAACGGAGACCTTGTCGCCGTCCGCGAGCGTCGTGCGCACGAAGATCTTGCTCAGCGGCAGGCCCTCGGGCGTGAGGTCGTGATAGCCGAGCGCGCCGGGCTGGTCGGCATCGTCGAGGAACACCATGCCCCAGCAGCCGCTCGGGATGTTCGGCCCGGTGCCGGCGTCGATGAGCTTCGCCGGCGTGCCCCAGACCGGGGCGAACACCGTGTTGGCATAGGCGTCGAGTGCCGCGACCAGCGGCGCCCAGTCGACGCCGAGCGCGACGCTCGAGCGGTTGACGCAGGCGATCGAGGGGATCTGCCCCTGGTCGTAGGCGGCGGTGACGGTTGCTCTCGGGGTGGTGTCCATGGGTCTGCCCTCCTGGCATCGGTGCGGGAGACGGCACGGCGCGGTCCGGCACGAGCGGCGGCGGGATCGCGCCGGGCGATCCGGTGCGTCGTTGCCGGTCCATGACGCACGCCTGCGGTGAGCCGGCCGCCGGCGATCCCGGTCGGCGCCGCCCCGCGGGGGCGGCCAGCTTGGAACCGCATGGCAACGAAACCCTGTGATCCGGGTCACAGCGCGGCCTGCGCGCCCGGCCGGCCCGCGTCGGCGCCGGCGGCAGTATAGGCGAGCGCGGTCAACCTGTCCGTAACCGCGCGCGCGGTAAGACCGCAGCGACTGGCGTGAGGGACAGAGTGATGCGGCGTGCCGTTCTCAGCCTGAACATCCGGGTCAAGGTTCTCGCCGCCTTCGCGCTGGTGCTGTGCTGCACCGTGCTGCTCGGCCTGTTCGCGGTGCAGCGGCTCGGCCAGGTGGAGCGGGCGGCGGCGGCGATGCGCGATCGCGACATGCCGGCGACCCGTGCGCTGGACGCGCTGTCGCAGGCGGCGACGCAGTTCCGCTTCGAGCAGGCGGCGATGCTGCTGGCGAGCGATCCGGCGCAGCTGCGCGCGGCGCGGACCGCGAGCCAGGCGGAGCTGGCGCGCTTCGACCAGGCCTTCCACGCCTATCGTCCGGCCATCGTCTCGGCGGAGGAGCGGCGCCTCGCCGATGCCTTCGCCGGCGCCTGGCACAATTACCAGGCAAAATCGAAGCAGCTCGCGACGCTGCTGATGTTCGGCGACCGGCCGAGCGCGGTCAGCTTCTTCCTGATGCGCATGCACGATGCCGCGCAATCGTTCCAGAGCGCGCTGGCGCAGGCGCTGGCGGTGCGGCTGCAGCATGTCCGCGCCGAGGGCGAGCTTGGGGCGGCGATCAGCGCCGCGGCGCCGCGCTGGATCCTGGCGGCGCTGGCGCTGACCGGCCTGCTGTGCGCGGCGATCGGGGCTGCGCTGGTGCGCGGCATCTCCCGCCCGGTGACGGCGATGACCGCGGCGATGGAGCGGCTGGCCGAGGGCGACACGGCGATCGACGTGCCGGGTGTCGGCCGCAGCGACGAGGTCGGCCACATGGCCCGCGCGGTGCGGGTGTTCCGCGAGAGCATGGTGCGCAATGCCGGGCTCGCCGCGGACCAGGAACGGGAGCATGCGGCGCAGGCGGCCCGCGCGGCGCGGCTGGCCGAGCTGGTGCGCGGCTTCGAGAGCCAGGTCACCGGCATGGTCGGCACGCTGTCGACGGCGGCGGCGCGGCTGGACGCGACGGCGCAGGAGATGTCGCACACGGCCGAGCAGACCGATGCGCAGGCGGCGACGGTCGTGACCGCGGCGGAGACGGCGAGCGCCGGGGTGCAGACGGTGGCCGGGGCGGCGGAGCAGCTCAGCGGCTCGATCGCGGAGATCGGCGGCCAGGTGGCGCGCTCGGCGCGGATGACGGCGGCGGCGGCGGAGGATGCGCGCCAGACCGATGCGGTGGTGCGCGCGCTGGCGGACGGCGCCAGCCGGATCGGCGAGGTGCTGTCGCTGATCAAGGGCATTGCCGCGCAGACCAATCTGCTGGCGCTGAACGCGACGATCGAGGCGGCGCGGGCCGGCGAGGCGGGCAAGGGCTTCGCCGTGGTCGCCGGCGAGGTGAAGAGCCTGGCGAGCCAGACCGCACGCGCGACCGAGGAGATCGCGGCCCAGATCGGCGGCATCCAGTCGGCGACGCAGCAGGCGGTGAAAGCGATCGACGCGATCACCGAGCGGATCGGCGAGGTGAGCGGGATCGCGACCTCGATCGCCGCCGCGATCGAGCAGCAGGGGGCAACCACCGCGGAGATCGCCCGCAACGTGCAGGCGACGGCGCGGGCGACGCAGGACGTGACCGCGAACATCGCCGGCGTCAGCGAGGCCGCGAACGGCACCGGCTCGGCGGCACGCCAGGTGCTCGATGCCGCCGCCGACGTGTCGCGCCAGGCCGAGCGGATGCAGCAGCAGGTCGAAGGCTTCGTCGCCGGCGTGCGCGCGGCGTAGCCTCACGCGATCCGGCGCCGGCGCGCGCCGTTACGCCGGCTCCGGCCGGCGCCTGGCGGCGATCACCGCCTTCGCGGACTGGATCGCCGCCGCCGGCTGAACCCGCAGCTCAGGCGCGGCCCGACCGCCGGCTCGCGCCCGGGCACAGCGCGCCCGCCGCCGCGATCAGCAAGGCCAGCCGCGGCAGGGCGAGCTCGCCCCGGCCGCGATGCAGCTCCGCCGCCAGCATCGCCGCCGAGGTCGCGGTCAGCACCGCGCCCCCAAGCTGCCGGGTCAGCGGACAGGCGATCAGCGCCCCGCCCGTGAGCTCGGCGGCACCGACGCTGCGCTGCGCGCCCTCACCCCAGCCCCACTCGCGGAACATCCGGCGATAGCCGGACTGGCCGAGCAGCTTGTCCGCCCCGGCCACCGCGAAACCGAGGCCGAGCAGCGGGAACAGGATCCGCGCCGTGCCCGCCCAGCGATCGGCGACGCTGCCATTGCACATCTCTCGTCTCCCTGACCTGTCGGTTGCACGCTGCGGCGGACCGGCCCCTCATCGCCGCGCCGCGGCGCGGGCGAGCTTGCGGGCGGTCCGCAGCAGAAACGCACGATCCTCCGGATCGCATTCCCGATACAGCCGCAGCAGCGCCAGCTCGTCGCCGCCCGCGGCCAGCGCCGGCGCGCGCTTGTCCTCGCCTTGCAGCAGGAACTCCACGCTCACGCCGAGCGCGGCGGCGATGCGCGCCAGATTGCCGCGCACCTGCCCGGCACGGTCGGTCTCCCATTGCGCCACCGCGCTGCGGCTCACGCCCACCGCCTCGGCCAGCGCGTCCTGCGTCCAGCCACGCTGCTGACGGCTGTCGCGGATGCGCTGGCCGACGCTGCCGGACCCGCCGGCGACGGCAGGGGGCGACTCGGCCAGGCCGGGGCCGGTGGGAAGCATGCCGCCAGGGTGCGTCAGAATTCCTAACAAAGTCCAGTTAGTTTGGTTGACAACCGTTAGTTAGTAGGCCTAACACTCCGCCCACGACATACGAGGGCAGGATCGTGCCATGCCGCAGAAGATCGCCTGGACCGAGCGCGCCGACGCCACCATCCTGACCATGCGGCAGGGCGGTGCCACCTGGGACGGCATCGCCCGCGTGATCGGCGTGTCGCGCAACGCGGCCCTGGACCGCGGCCGGCTGCTGCTGCTCGGCCTGGCCGACGCGCTGCCGGCGCGCGCGCCGCGCCCGGCGCGCGCGGCACCCGTCGAGGATCCGGCGCGCGCGCCGCTGCCGCCCGGCCATCCCGTCTCCTGGGCCGTGCTGACCGAGGGCACCTCGCTCGAGAGCACGCCCTATCCGCTGGCGCTGGTGCTGGGTCGCGATCCGTCGGCGCGGGGCTGACCCGGTGCAGCACCCGCTCGATCCGGCGGCGCCGTACCGCGCCTGCTCCCTGCTCGGCCGGCTGCTCGCCGAGGGCGCGCTGAGCCGCGCCGAATGCCTGGCCGCACTCGCCGAAGCGGCGCAGGGCTCGGCGGTGGATGGGTCCGGGCTGCGGGCCCGGCTCGTCCAGTCGCTACTCGATCAGGCGCGCGACTGGCACATCGCGCGCGTCGGCGCGGTCGCACGGGCGCGTCGCGCGCTGCGCGCCGCCGTCGCGGCCGGCGAGGGGCGCGAGGCGCTGCTCGCCGTCGCCGGGCGCGCCGATCCGTACGGCGCCCTGCGCCCCCGCGAGCGCGAGGCGCTGGCCGCGGCCGCGGTCCGCGAATGGCTGCAGGCCGGTCCCGGGCGGCGCACCAGGGCGGCCGGGATCGCGCGGTCCGGGTTCGGGGCGGCATCGACGCCGCGCGGGACGCCCGACCCGGCGTGAGTGATACCGAAACCCTGTGGAGGGAGTGGGAGGCGGCACGCCTGCGGGCGCAGCCGGCGCGCCTGCCCGATCCGGCCACCATTCCGCCGCGGGAATGGCTGTACGGCGCGCGGCTGGTCTGCCGCTTCGTCTCCGTCCTGGTCTCGCCGGGCGGCGTCGGCAAATCGGCCTACGCGCTCGCGGTGGCGGTGGCGATCGCGACCGGGCGGCCGATCCTGGACGAGACCGTGCACCGCTCCGTGCCGGCCTGGGTGCTGAACCTCGAAGACCCGATGGACGAGCTCGACCGCCGGCTGGCGGCGATCCTCATGCTGCACCGGCTCGACCCGGCGGAGCTGCGCGACCGGCTGTTCCTGCATTCCGGCCGGCAGCGCCGCGTGTGCATGGCGCAGCTCGAGGACGGCGCGGTGATCCGCCACCCCGACCGGGCGCCGCTGATCGAGGAGGCACGGGCCCGCGGCATCGGCCTCATCGTCGTCGATCCGTTCGTCAAGTCGCACGGCCTCGACGAGAACAGCAATCCGCACATGGACGCCGCCGCCACCGCCTGGGCGGAGGTCGCGGAAGCGACCGGCGCCGCGGTGCTGCTGGTGCATCACGTGCGCAAGGCGCAGGGCACCGGCCTGGGGCCGGACATCGACACCGCCCGCGGCGGCCGCGCGCTGATCGACGCCGCGCGCAGCGCCTTCCTGCTGTCGCCGATGACCGCGGAAGAGGCGGACGGACTCAGCGTTCCGGGGACGGAACGCTGGCGCCACGTGCGCCTCGACGACGGCAAGGCCAATCTCGCACCGCGCGCGGAACGCGCACGCTGGTTCCGCCTGGAATCGGTCGCACTCGGCAATGCCAGCACCGATTACCCGGCCGGCGACCAGGTCGCGGCACTGCTGCCCTGGACGCCGCAATCGGTCTGGGCGCGGCTGTCGGACGCGGATTGCAACGCCGCCCTCGATCGCATCGCGACCGGGCCGGGACGCGGCACGCTCTACGCGCCGCACCGCCGCGGCCTCGGGGCCGAGCGCTGGGCCGGGCGCGTACTGATCGATCAGTTCGGATTGACCGAGCAGCAGGCGGCCGAGGTGATCGACACCTGGCTGCGCACCGGATTGCTGTTCGAGGCCGAGTATCGCGACGAGGCGCAGCGCAAGACGCGGCGCGGCGTGCGCGTGGTGGACGCGAAACGACCGGCGCCGGGCGCGCCGTCGGACGCGACCTCCGGTTTTGCTTGGAAAGGCAGGAGCTGACGATGGCATCGACGATTTCCGCGCGCGCGCGCGACCTGGCCGGAGGCTCCGACACCGCCGACGCGACGCGTCGTGCGACGCCGAATGGCGCGGCATGCGGCGCGAATGGCGCGGGCCGGGCAGCGGCCGGGCGGTCCGCGCCATACCCCCTTTCGCAGAAAGGGGGATATGGCGCGACGGGCACCGCCGAAGCCGGCGTGACGCCCGCCGGCGCGCGCCATGCCGATGGCGCAGCGTTTGGCGCGAATGGCGCGGCGCCGGGCGCCTGGGACGCGACGGATGCGCTGTGGGACGCCGAGCTCGTGGTGGCGCGGCTGGAAGAGGCGGGGCGGACCCTGCTCGCCCTGCCGGAAGGCGGCTACAGCACGCGGCTGCGCCAGTCGCGGCTCGCGGTGATGCCGAACCCGAGCGAGGGCTACGGCTGGGAGGCGGTGCGCGCACGCATCCCGGTGCCGCCGGCGGCGCGGATCACCGCAATGGACGAGGCACTCGCCTGGATCGCACTGATCCCCGAGGACCGCCGCGTGCTGCGGCGGATCGTCGGTGCGCGCGCGCTGGTGCACCCGCTGAGCGAGCGGCACCTCTATCCTTGGCGGCGACTGGGCGCGCTGCTGGGGGCCGATCATAAGGCGGTGCAGCGGTGGCATAAGGAGGCGGTGGGGATCATCGTGGTGGGGTTGAATAGGAAGAAGGATCAGGGGCTCCGCCCCTGAAACCCCGCTGGGGCCTGAGGCCCCAGACCCCCATTCGTTTTCCGTGGCTTGGGGGCAAGGCTAGCCCCCCACATGCGCCAAGGCGTCACGCATCGGCGCACTCGAGACGGTGACGAAACCGCCGAACGGCGTGCTCATCTCCAACGTCACGAACACCGCCGACGCGATCGATATCGCACACAGCAGGATCGTGACGTAGACCAGCATGTTGCGCGGCGCGCTGAGGCCGAAACTGGCAAAGATCACGACCAGCCAGAACACCATCACCAGATAGAACGGCACCGAGATCTGGCTGCTCGAATCCTCGATCAGCCGCCAGCGCCGCTCCATCAGCGACTCGAACCGGGTGCGCGCCTGCGCCGCAAGCAGGCGCTGCGCCGGATCGCTCGGCTGCAGCCCACGCAACATGCGGCCGATCTGCTCCAGCATCCGGCCGAGGGCGGAATTCTCCTCGCCGGTATCGGTCGGACTCGGCGCCGGACGCTGCGCCCCCGGCGGCGCCTTCTCCTCCGTCCAGGTGGTGGCGATCGCCGCCGCGGTGTACTCGCGCAACAGCGCACGCTCCGGCGCCGTGTCGGGTCCGTAATCGTGCAGCAGCCGGTTCAGCTCGATGATCTGGATCGAGAAGCCGCGCACATCCGCGCCGACACCATCGAAATCCGCCTTCACCGAAGTGATCAGCAATCCGAGCACCAGCGCCGTGAACGTCACCATCATGGCGTTGACCAGGCGGACGAACTCGACCGTCTCGCGCGAGCGGTGCGGCTCGGGCAGCAGATGCTGCACGGACAGACACGCCCAGGCGCTGGCCAGCAGCACGACGAGCAGAACCAGCGAGACACTCAGCTCGATCATGCCCGACTCGGACGCACCATGCGCGCCAGCATGGCGGCGGCCCGGGCGCGCGTCCACGCGCGCGCCGGCTTCCTAGTTCCGCAGCACGTCCTCGCCGAGCCCGCGCTGGATCAACGCCAGCGCCACCCGGGAACGGCAGCGCGGCGTCACCAGCTCGCCGCTGATCGTCTCGCCGGTGAGCTTGCCCTGGAAGCTCATGACGAAAGCCTGGTGCGACGCGCCGGAGAAGGTCGCCGAGCCATGCAACGCGCCGCTCTGGTCGCGCGTGCCCTGGATCACGATCACGCCCTCGGCCGGGGTGAAGAGGAAATGCGTGCCGTCGAGCTGCAGCAGGCCGCGCGTGGCCTCGCAGGCGCGGCCCGCCGCCTCGGGGGTCACGTCGCCGACATAGCGGCCGGACGAGGTGTTGCCGCCGCAGCCGGCGAGGGTGGCGGCGAGCAGCAGGGCGGGCAGGGTTCGGCGCATCCGGTGCCTCCATCCGCGTGTGGCGGCCGCCCGGAGGGCGGCGGCGACCCGGCACAGGAGCGGCCAGGTCCGGCTGGAGGTCAACCGGGGCGGTGGTGCGTCCCGCCGCGCGTCAGCGGCCCGGCACCACGATCTCGATGGTGCCGGGCAGGAAGCGGAACGTCGGATCGGCGACCAGCACCGCCTGCTCGGCCTGCGGTCCGAGGGCGTGCGCCACGGCCTCCGCCGTCGCCGCATCCCGCCCGGCGCGATAGCGCAGCGTCAGCGCGCCGGCGGCGCTGCCGGGCGCCGCACGCGCCGCTAGGCGGCCGATCGCGGTCGGCGCCGGCACCGTGGCGCCGGCGTCCCGCAGCGTCTGGACGATCGCATCGGCGCGCGCCCGCGCCGAGGCGTCGGCCCAGGGGATGTGGATCAGGACGCGGCACGGCGTCGGAAGTGGCGCCGGCGCGGTCGCGGCCGCCGCACCCGGCGTCGCGGGGGCCGCCGCGTCGGCGAGCGTGGGTGCCGGCACCTCCCCTGCCGCCCGGGCCGCGATGACCGTGCCGGGTGGCACCGGCGGCACCGGCGCCGGGCCGGGCGCCGCGACGAGGACTGGGCGGGGCGGCATCGCGGCCAGGTCCGGTGGCGGCGCGGGCAGCGGCGCCGGCGGCGCCACGATCGCCGCGGCCGTGATCGCCGGCAGAGCGGCCGCGTGGCGGCCATACAGCGACGTGCCGCGATGCGGCCGCAACGGCGACAGCAGCAGCACCGCGGCGGCGATCGCAGCCGCGACCCCGACCCAACGCCAGGACCGCACGCGCGATCCGGACACGCGCTCCGGCTCGGGCTCTGGGGCAGCGGGCGGGGCGGCGGGTCCGGCGACCGGCAACTCCGCCGCGGCAGCATTGCGCACCAGCGCCCGGGCGGCCGGATCGCCTGTGGGCAGCGCCGGAGCCGCCAGGGCGGCCTCGGGTTCGGCTTCGGGTTCGGGTCCGGCGTCCGACGTCGCGTCCGGCTCGCCCGTGGCCGCGGGTTCCGCCTCGAGCATCGGCGCGGACGGATGCGCCGGCGGCAGCGTCGCCTCGGCGGGCTCGGCGGCCGGTGGTTCGGCGGGTTCGGGTGCGATGTCCGGCGGCGCGGCCGGCTCGGTCGCATTCGGGGGAGGCGCGGCCCGGATGCGGCCGGCCAGGGCGGCCGCTTCCGGCAGGCGGTCCGCGAAGGCGGCGAGCGCGTCGGCAAGGCCGACGGGCGGTCGTGGCGTCCTGGCGCGGCCGAGCGGGCCGTGGCGCAGCACCACCGCTTCGTCGACATGCGCGGGCTCGACCTGGGCGGCATCGGAGGCGGCGGCGAAATTGATCGCGGCGGCGAGCAGCAGGGTCAGTTCGCGGGCATTGCCGCCGGCGCTCTCGCACAGCCGGGCCAGCGCCGCGTCCTGCAGCTGCTCCGCCGGCAGGCCGGCCAGGGCCAGGCGCTGGTTGACGAACGACGCCGCCTCGTCCGGCTCGACCGGGTTCAGCTTCACGATCACCGCGCCGGGGATTTGCGCCCGGATCGCGCCGGCCTGCGATGGCAGCACCGCCAGCACGCAGCCGGGGGGTGCCGCCAGGGCGGCGATGGTGGCGGGACCGGCGCGGCCGGCCTCGTCGACCAGGCGGAACGATGGCTCCGGTGCGGCCTGCTCCAGATCGGGGCGCCACACCATGCGGGCCGGATGCCCGGCCTGCTGCAGCTCCGCGGCCAGCGCCTGCAGCAGCAGGGTCTTGCCCGTGCCGGGCTCGCCCTCCAGCACGATGACGCGCGCGCCCTCGGCGATGGCCTCCAGGACGGCGTCCCGCGCGCGCTGCCACTGCGTGTGGTTGATCGCCAGCTCCGGCGCGAGGGTCGGGCGCAGCGGCGGCGGCGTGGCTCGGTGCGACGGCGGATCGGTAATCGATTCGTCCAAGGGCATGAGCGTGGATGCGCAATCTCGGTAATAGGCGGCGGAAGCTACCGACCGTTCGGCCCTTGCTCAACCAGTTTGTCCGCGCCGGGTCCGGCGCGGAGCGCGACGGGGACCGGGAGCGGCCGTCGTCGCGGCCGGCCCGGGCGGCCGTGCCGGCATCGCGGCCTCGGCGCGCTCACGGGATTCTGTTTTCGCACCCGCTACTCGCCGCTGGCGAACACGGTCGTGTCGAAGCGGATCTCCATCTCCGGATGCTGCGTGCCGTTGGTCAGTGTTTCGACGTCGTTGACCACGAAATGTGCGAGGCCGTTGGTGCTGATCAGCCCGTTGCGGTCCGTGTCGGCCGCCGGGTTGTCGAACGCGTCGAGCAGGGCGCGGGTGAAGGCGCCGTGCTGCCATTGCGCGTTCTCGCGCGAGAGTTCGAGCCCGCTGGAGGAGGTCAGCACGGTGACGTTGGCGGCGGCGAGCCCGGTGCGCAGCTTGGTCGAATCCATCGCCAGCGTCGCGCCGTCCATCGTCGTCGCCCCGGCATGGCAGGCGTCGAGCAAAACGAGGACGCGGCCGTATTGCGCGAGGTCCAGCAGCCGGGCGCGCAGATCGTCGATCGCGATGCCCTTGTCGGTGATCGCGACCGGATCGCGCGCGTCGACGTCGTATGGCAGCAGGTAGAGCCGGCCGTCGATCATCGCGCCGTGGCCGGAGAAGTGCACGACGGCGAGATCGCCCGGCTGGCTCGCCGCCATCTCGCTGCGCATGGTCGCGAGCGCGCGCAGGATGCCGGCGCGGTTGGCGTCCTGGTTCAGCAGCACCATCTCGCGGATCCCGCCGGCGTAGAGGCTGCCCTGGGTGCTGGTGATCGCACTGGCGAGGTCGCTGGCGTCGCGGTCGGCGTAATGCAGGCGCAGCGTCCTGGCGTAGTCGGGATTGTAGGCGCTGATCCCGATGGTGAGCAGGTGCAATCGCGCGCCGGGCGGCACCGCGCTGTGGGTGCGAATCTGGATCTCGTGGCTCAGCTCGGCCATCACCGCGAGGCCGACGGCGCGCGGGGTTTCCAGCTCCTGCAGCACCAGCGGCAGCACGGTTGGGCGATAGGAGCCGGCGATGTCCTCGATCGGCACGGTCTCGGCCGCCGCGTCCCAGCCGCGATTGACCAGCCAGCGCAGCACGCCATGCGCGCCGGCGCTGGCGGCGTAGAAGCCCTCCGGCGTCCAGGCGACCCAGTTGGTTCGGTCGGGCAGCGGCATGAAGGCGAGCAGTTCCGCCCCGTCGCTCATCCGGTGCCAGCGGATCGTGCCGTCGTTATAGGCGGCGACCACCAGCCTGCCGTCGCCGGAGATGTTGACCGCCCAGGCGACGCCCGGCGTCGGGCGGGTCCAGAGCGGCGCGCCCTTGGCATCGAAGGCGCGCAAAAACCAGTCGGCGCCGAGCACGAAGCGGTCGTCCTTGGGATGGATGGCGATGCTTCGCGATGTCTCGTACGCGTAGAGCTGCAGCGGCCTGCCGTCGAGCGTCGGGTGGGTCGTGTCGAGCCAGTCGCGGATCGGCAGCCCGTTCTGGCGCGGCGGTGCGGTTCGCCGATCGGCGGGCGGAGCGAGTCGGAGCTGCCGCGTCGCCATATCGAACCGCGCCCCCTGTTTCCCCCACTCCAAGAAGGCAAAATCGACGACCGAGCCATCGGCCGAGACGGAGAGCGATCCCCTTTGGTTTCGGAAGTCGGCCTTGGGCGCCGGATGCGACCAGCGGGTTGTGCCGTCTGCGCCGACGCGAGCGAGCAACGGGTCCGCCGCCGCGACCAGCAGGTCGCCGCCGGGCAGCGGGACGAGACTCATCACCGTGTCGAGGCCGCCCGGCAATATGTGCCGTGCCCCGGCGCCGCCGTTGCTCCAGGCGAAGACCGACCTTGCATCGTTCTCCCAGTGTCCGCCTGCGGCGAACAGCGTGCGGCCGTCGCGGGACCAGGCGACTCTGCCGAGATTGCCATTCTCGATGCCGATAAGATTGGGCGCCC
>DATJSJ010000191.1:0-26241 GCA_035504175.1 Acetobacteraceae bacterium | reverse complement strand
AAAAAGACTTTTATCCGTTTGGCGCCGAGCGTACTTCGGCGACCGTGCCGCCGGTGATGCGCTGAAGGGCCGCGGCATCGGTGCGGAAAACGTGCTGCGGCGAGCCGGCGGCCGCCCAGATCGGGTCGAGCAGCAGCAAGTCGCGGTCGATCACCACACGCGGCGCTGAGACGTGTCCGACCGGTGCGACGCCGCCGATCGCGAAACCGGTCGCGACGCGAATGAAGGCGGCATCGGCCCGCGCCAAAGCGAGGCCGAGCGCGGCACCGGCGCGGGCCGCATCAACTCGATTGACTCCCGAGGCAATGACCAGCACTGGCGTCTCGCCGGCGCGGAAGACGATCGACTTGGCGATCTGTGCAACGGTGCAGCCGATCGCCGCCGCGGCCTCCTCCGCCGTGCGGGCGCTCGCCGGCGTTGCAGTGATCGTGTCGGGATGTCCGGCAGCGAGCAAAGCCGCCCGCACCCGCTCCACCGATCCGCCGCGTCCTGTCTCGTCCGCCATTCCCGCGGATTGCCCGGCCGGTCCGCTCCTGTCAACGCGCGAGAACGCACCCATACCTTAGGTCATGGGGGTCCGGGGCCTCAGGCCCCGGCGGGTCCAGGGCGGAGCCCTGGCCTTCCTTCTTCACCCATCGCCGCCGCGTAATCCTTTCTCCCGACAGCATCGAACCCAACCAGCCCCAGCGGTGCCGCAATCTCGGCCGGCAGGCCCCCAAGAAGCGTCGACCGCAGAGCACGGACGGCCCGCTCCGGAGCCGAGTGTGACGCCACCAGCGGCGGGATCGGCGCGGCGCATGTCGCCTCGAGCACGCGCAGGGTACCGGCGAGTGCCGGGTCGTATCGCCGCAGCAGTTCGTGGGCGTAGGAGTCCAGCGGCGCCACGTCGACGGTGCCGTCCCGCACGGCCTCGGCGGCGCGCCGCGGCGTCACCAGCGAGCCGATGCGTTGCCGGAAGGCGAGTCCACGCGAAGTGAGGTGCCGGCTCGGGGCGATGCCGCCGGACCAGGAGGTTTCAGCCGTGAACCCCAACCGCCCGGAGAGCGCGTCCTCGAGCGAGACGAAGGGCGCGTCGGCGCGGGTGACGAAGTCGGTGCGATAGATCGGGCGGCCGGCGGCCCAATCGGCGGCGGGAACGGGAGCGGCAAGGATGGGCCGGCCGGGCGCTTCGCCCGAGAGGGGCCAGCCGCACATGAAGGTGGCGCCGAGATCGGGCCGGGCCCAGAGATCGGCGAGCGGTGCCGGATACGCATGTTCGACCAGGGTGAGCGGGACGCCGGAGGCGGCGGCGAGCCAGGTGAAGAACCGGGCCCAGGCGGCGGCCGCGTCGGGTGCGACGGCGTACATCCGGGCGCTGGCCGCGAGCGGCGTCACGTCGGCGCGGCCGGGGCCTGGGGTGCGGCGGGCTTCATGCCGACGATCGGGTGCAGCGGGTCATGGTGGGGAGAGGTGAGGTAGCGGCGCAGCACGTCGCCATAGCCGTCGTAGACGAGGCCGCCATTCTGCGCGAGCAGCAGCGAGCGGTTGGCGCGGTACCAGGCCGGGATGCGGTACCAGGGCAAGTCCGGTCGGGCGTGGTGCACGATGTGCAGATTGTTGTGCAGGTAGAGCAGGCCCATCAGCGGCGCATTTTCGACGACGGCGGTGCGCTGAGGCACTCCGGGCGCGGCCCGATGCTCGGCCAGTGAGCGCAGCAGGGTGAGTGCCACGCCGGGATAGACGAAGAGCGCCAGGTAAGCCGGGAGGCTCATGCGGCAGACCAGACTGACCCAGGCGAGGACGGCGGCAACGCCGAGGAGGTGGGTGGGCCAGGTGCGCCAGGCCTCGCGATTGCCGCGCAGCAGCGCGCGCACCTCGCCGGCGAGGAGGAAGGTGACGACACGGGCCGGACCGAGGAGAAGCCGGCCGGGCACGGTGTTGCAGAGGCGCAGGAAGCGCCAGTGCAGCACGTGCAGGCGACGCCCGGGTGAGAGGTAGTAGCTCTCCGGATCCTCCAGCGGATCGGTCAGGTGCTCGTCGCGGTGGTGGCGCAGATGGGTGCGGCGATAGACCCGGAACGGCAGCCAGAGATTGAGCGGCGGGAAGCCGAGCGCGTGGTTCAGCCAGCGGCGACGGGTCGGGTGGCCGTGCAGGAGCTCGTGCTGCAGCGACATCTGCCAGGCGATCACCCAGCCGCCCATGGCGGCGAGCGCCCAGACGGGCAGCGCGGCGTGGTACCAGGTGAGCAGCGCCCAGCCACCGTAGATCGCGACGATCAGGAGCCAGGTCGGCCATTCCGGACCCCGACCCCGGCGATCCGGCGTGGCCCCAGGCGCAACCAACATACTCCGCAATGCAACCATGTGGATCATGGCAGCACATTCGGACCGCGTCGCGGAAGGCGGGAATGCGCACGAACAAAGGCATTTGCGCACTGTTTGTGCGACTAAGCGCCAGGGCGAAATCGGTGTTGCGTAACTCCATCATCTGTGGCGGATTCGCGGCATGCAGACCACTGCCGCGCGCTGCGAGACCGTCCGCCGCTTCCGCGATCGGCTGATCGAGGTGATCGAGCGATCGGAGCTGAGCCAGACCGCTTTCGCCCATGCGGTCGGGATCGATCGCTCGACGCTGTCGCAGCTCCTGTCGCCCGGAAACGAGCGGCTGCCCCGGATCGAGTCGGTCGTGGCGATCGCCCAGGTCTGCAAGGTGTCGCTCGACTGGCTGCTCGGGCTGCGCGACGTGGCCGAGCGCGACCCGGGGGTGATCTCGGACGTGCTGGGGATCGAGCGCGATGCGCCCTCGCCGGTCGATGACCGGCTGGTCGGCTGGCTCGACCAGGCGGCGGGCTACAAGATCCGCCATGTGCCGACGACCTTCCCGGACGTGCTGAAGACGTCGGCGGTGATCAATTTCGAATACGAGGAATTCCTGGCGCTGTCGCCGCAGCGGCGGATGGAGATCAGCCAGTCGCGCCTCGACTATCTGCGCCGGCCCGAGACCGAGATGGAGGCCTGCACGCCGGTGCACATGCTGGAGAGCTTCGCGCGCGGCGACGGGCGCTGGATCGGCCTCGATCCCGAGGTGCGGCGGGAGCAGCTCGACCAGCTCATCCGCCTGACCGACGAGCTCTATCCGCGGTTCCGCTGGTATCTGTTCAGCGGCAAGCAGGTCTTTTCGGTGCCGGTGACGATTTTCGGGCCAATCCGGGCGGCGATCTATGTCGGGCGGTCGTATTTCGTGTTCAACGCGCGCGACCACGTGCGCGAGCTGACGCTGCATTTCGACGCGCTGATCCGCGCGGCGGTGGTGCAGCCGACCGAGATCGGCGGGTTCGTGGCACGGCTGCGCGAGGAGATCGGCTGAGCCGGCCCCTCTGTCAGCGGCCCCGCGCGACCGGATTGGCCGGGCGGTCGGGCAAGGCCAACGGCTTTCGGAAATAGACGACCCGCTCGGTCTCGGTGAATCCCCAGGCCCGATGCGCCGCTTCCGAATCCCGGTTGTCGATCGTGGTGTCCGATCCGAGCTCCCGGAATCCGCGTGCGACGAGGAGCGCCTCGGCGTGACCGATCAGCCCGGCGCCGACGCCCGTGCGGCGGAACCGGGGTTGCACCCAGATGCCCTCGAGGAAGGCGACCGGCCGGGAGTCGCAGCCATTGGCGTATGGCCGCACCGCGATTTCGGCGAACCCGGCCGGCTCGCCGCCAGGGGCCTCGGCGATGAGCGCCAGGCCTCCGTCGCTCCCGAGCAACGCGTCGATCGCTTCGGCGTGGCTCTCTCGCGTCTCGTCGGGCCAGAGCGCGGCCCGCATCGCGGCCCAGGCCGCGCGGTCACCGGCGCCCATCTGCCGCACTGCGACTCTCACCGGGCGCGCCGATGCGCGTGCGCTTCGCCGATCGTCGCCGTCACACCGGCTCGGGGTCGGCCGAGGCCAGCCGGCCGGGCGCGGCGGCGCTGTCGCGGCGGAACTCCAGCCGGCGGTCGTGCGCCTCGGCGATCTCCGGCCGGTGGGCGATCGAGACGATCGTCGAATCGCGCAGCCGCTCGCGCAACATGTGATAGGCGGCGCGCTCCGACTCGGGGTCGAGATTGGCCGTCGCCTCGTCGAGAAACAGCCAGTCGGGTCGCAGCAAAATGGCGCGGGCCAGCGCCAGGCGCTGCTGCTCGCCACCGGAGAGGCGCTGGGTCCAGAGCGTCTCCTCGTCCAGGTGCGGGATCAGGTGCTCCAGCGACATATCGGTCAGCACCTGCTCGAACTGCTCCTGGCTGTAGCGGGTCCTGTCGTCGGGGTAGGCGATCGCATGGCGCAAGGTGCCGAGCGGAATGTAGGGGCGCTGCGGCAGGAACAGGTAGCTGCCGGACGGGAGTTCGACCTTGCCGGAGGCGAACGGCCAGATCCCGGCGATGGCGCGGAACAGGGTCGACTTGCCGCTGCCGGTCCGGCCGCTGATGACGGTGGCACTCCCGCGCGGGAAGCTCAGCCCGGCGTGCTCGAGCAGCACCTTGCCGTCGGGCAGGGCCAGGGTGAGGTCCTTCAGCGCCAGCGGGCCGCCCGGCACGCTCTGACGCCCGACACCCTGATTTACGGCCGCGTGCGCGGCGATGATCGAGCGATGGAAGGTCGCGAGACGTTCGATCTCGGCACTCCAGGTCGCCAACGAGGCGTAAGAGTTGACGAACCAGGACATCGCCGTCTGCACCTGGCCGAAGGCGCTGGCGGTTCGCGTCAGGCCGCCGAGTTGCATCTTGCCGAAGAAATACTGCGGCGCCGCCACCACGAAGGGGAAGATGATGGCGATCTGGGTGTAGCCCGAGACCAGCGCGTTCAGGAGCTTCGTCCGCTGCATGATCCCCCACCAGTTGTGGATCACGTGCGTGAAGCGGCGGCTCAGCTCCAGCTTCTCCTCGGCCTCGCCGCCATAGAGGGCGACGCCTTCGGTGTTCTCGCGGAACCGGACCAGGGCGAAGCGGAAATCGGCCTCGAAGCGCTGCTGCATGAAGTTCAGCGCCGCCAGCGGCCGACCAACCAGGTGGGTGAGCCAGGTGCCGACGATCGCATAGAGGAGTGCGACCCAGACCATGTAGCCCGGGATGTAGATGCCGAAGAGGTGCATCGCCCCGGACAGGCTCCACAGAATGCCGACGAAACTGACCAGCTCGACGACGTTGGACAGCAGGTCGAGCCCGAGCACCAGCGTGTCGGTGACGAAGTCGCGGATGTCCTCGGAAATGCGCTGATCGGGGTTGTCGGTGCCGGTGCCGCTGGTGGGCCTGGTCAGGCTGATGCGGTAATAGGCGCGGTCGGCCAGCCATTCATCGACGAAGCGCGCGGTCATCCAGCGGCGCCAGCGGATCTGCAGCCATTGCCGCAGATAGGTGCGGTAGACGGCGACGGCGATGTAGAGCGCGGCGACGACCGAAAAGCCCGGCATGATGCCGAAGAATCCGCTCGACGTGCGATGGTAGAACATCAGCAGGCTGATGAAGGCGTGCCAGTTCTTGTTCTGCAGCGCGTCGTAGAAGGCGCCGTTCCAGAAGTTCAGGATCACGTCCATCCCGACCAGCGCCAGGTTCATCGCGATGATGACCCCGAGCAGCAGACGGGCCGACCACCGTTCCTCCGAGGTGTAGTACGGCTTGGACAGCCGCCAGGCGTCGCGCAGGAACACGCCGAGCTTGGCCATGGTGAGGAAGTCTCCCGCTCAGATCCGCGGCCAGGCCGCCCGGTCGGGCAGCGGCTGGATCCGGCCGTCGCCCGAACGCAGCCGCATGGCGGAGCAGGCGGACGAATGCAAGGCTTCAGTCATGGAAATGACGCTGCCCCGGACCGTTGCCCGCGGCAAGCTTCGCGCCGACTAAACTTGCGTAATTCCCAGGCAGCAGCGCCCGCCCGCGACGAGCCCCTCGGGGCGGACGGCTTCCGGAGGAGACGCCAGCGCCCCCGTGAACCCCGGCCCCGGCCGGCGCACGCCGGATGGACCACAAGGTAGCCGCGTTGGCCCGAAGCCGGTCTGATCGGCCGTTTGCCTGACCAGATGTGTCGGGAACAGCAAGCCAGGTCCGGCTGACGCTGCCCTATCGTCCCGCCCAGGCCCGCAGCGCGGCCGCCGGCATCGGGCCGCCGAACAGCGGTCCCTGCCCCTCGTCGCAGCCGATGCCGGCGAGGAAGGCGCGCTGCGGTTCGGTTTCGATCCCGTCCGCGACCACCGCAAGCCCGAGCGCGTGGCCGGCGTGTACCGCCGCCTGCACGACGGCCGCGTCCTCGCAATCCTCGGGCAAGCGCTGGATCAAGGCGGGATCGAGGTGCAGGGCGGTGAGCGGCAGTCGCCGCAACAGCGACAGGCTGGCCAGGCCGCTGCCGAACGCGCCGAGTGCGAAGCCGACGCCGAGGTCGCGGATGGCGGAGAGCAGGAGCAGCATCTCCGCGTCGTCGCGGGTCAACGGCGACGGGATGAGGGCCGATTCGGCCAGTTCCAGCTCCATCCGGCCTGGTGCCAGGCCGGAGCCGTCCAGCGCCGCGACGAGCGCCGACAGCAGCCCGCGCCGCTGGAGCTGCCCGGCCGAGATGCCGACCGACATGCGCCAATCCTCGGGCCAGGAGGCCGCCTCGTCACAGGCCTGTCGCAGCACCCTGCGGTCAGTCTCGCCTTCCAGATCGATGGGCTCGGCCGGCGGCAGGACGGTACCCGGCCGGGGCAGGCGCCGGCGACGCGGACCCTGCACCAACACCTCCGCACCGCGGACCAATCCGGCTGCCAGGTCGACGCGTGGCCGAAACTGCAACGCGGGGCGCGCGTCTCGGGCGGCGCGGCGCAGTACCTGGTCGAGGCGACGCTCCTCCCACCTGCGGCCGGCCGCCACGGCACGAGGTGCGCGGCGCGGCTGCCGGACCTGCAGCGTCTCAGGGATAGGATCGAGGCTCATCAACATGTCCGCGTCTCGCGACTTCCAACGAGTCTCAGTCTGCGGGCGAGTGGTGAATGCGATCCTAACGATGGCAGCGCGAGGGGCCGGAAGCCGCGGCGGCGCGCATCGGAATGCAGGCCCGGCGTTAGAATCGTGTTGACCGGGCGGTGGCATGGTTCTCCCGATCGCATGCCCTGGCCGGATCGCCCATGTCGCAGCCCGCGAACACGCCGGAGCCGCCCCGCCGCTGCCGCCTGGAGCACCGGCTGTTCTCGCTGTTCTCCTCGATCGTCTTCCGCCGCGCCGAGGACAATGGCGAGCCGGTGATGGTGGTGCCGCTGGGCGAGCGGGAGGCCGCGGTGCCGCTGCGTTCGCTGCAGCGGGAATTCGAGATCGGCCCGGAATCCGAGGACGGACAAGTGCTGGCGCTGGTCGCGGAATCGCTCGACTTCGTCGGCAGCCTGCGTCCGGGCGACGCGTTCCCGACCGAGGTGCTGACCGGCGAGGCAAGCTGGCGTCCGGATGCTATTCACCTCCAGGTCGCTGCGGCCCGGGTGCGGCTGCAGCTCGTCGCCTGGCTGGAGCATGATGGCGTGCCGGCGCAACTGCCGCCGGACGCCGAACGGCTCCTCGCGGCCATCGAGCAGCCGGAACGCCGACGACAGGTGCAGCAGGCGTTCCGCAAGGCCGCGACAACGCTCGGCCTGGCCAATACCAATGCGGTGGTCGATGTCGTGGAGCAGCTGGCTGAGGAGTTATCCTACATCGAGGCGCTGCGCGACCGGCTGCTGCGGCGGGTGGAGACGCTGTGCCGCCGGCTCGGACGCCTGCCGCGACCGGACGGCGCCAATCTCGACACGCTGACCCGGGTGCAGGGCCTGGCCGCAGCGGCGCTGCAGGAGATCCGGGAGCGTTTCGAGTTCGTCGACGCGCAGACCGCGGACGTCGTCAGCGCGCTGCGCAATCTCGCGAGCCAGCAGGCTTTCATCCGCTCGCATCGCGACTGGCTGTACCGCTGGCTGCGGCGCTGGGGCGGGCTGCTGGACGAGTGGTCGGCGCCGGGGGCCACGGACGAGGCGCTCTGGGCGCTCCTGCCGCGCACCTACCATTTCCTGGCGCAGCATTTCATGCCGGTGACCGAGTGGTCCGGCGCGCCACGGCCCGGCGATCGTGAGGTCTCGGGCACGCACTTCACCTGGTAGGGGCCCGGCCCGCACGCGTCGCCGCGCCACCACCCACCGGGCGTCGCGGCGGCCGGTCGACCCAGGCGCGGAGGAGGCGGCCAGCTGCGATGCTTTCGACGATCGGCAACCCCCGCTGACGGCGATGCCGCGCCGTGCCGTGAGTCCGGCGTCACCCGGCCGGGCCGCTGCGCCGGCGATGACGCGCGAACGCCTCCAATACGGCGACCAGGCACCCGGGCGCGTTGCAAAACGGCCCGGCCAGACTCACGCCGGGCCGGTGTTCGGCTCCACCGGATCGTGGGTCGCTCCCGTCTCGCGCAGCGAACGCGGTAGCATCCCGGCATCGATCGGGAGCTGCTCGCCCAGCCAGAGTGCCTGCGCCAGATGGTCATCATGCGGGCTGTCGGTGTTCGGATGCACCATCACCGGCAGTCCCATCCGGTTCAGCATCAGCCAGGGCACCAGCTCGCCGAACAGATCCGGGGTGAAGGCGACCTGGTACATCGGACGGGCGTGCGGCCCGACCGGCGCTTCGCGCCAGCGCCCGAGCTGCACGCGGAACCGATCCGCGATCTGCTCACGCAGTCGCGCCGCCCGGTCACGGCTTGCCGCGTCGAAGTAGACATGCGCGTGGTAGCTGTGGATCGCCTCGGGCGGCGACCGCGGCGCGGCGCCGGGCTCGGGCGTGGCCTGCGGCGGGTCGGGCTCAGCCATGGTGCGGTCTCCGCATCGCGTTCGATCGTTGCAGTCTCGCCGCCCGGCGCCGCGGCCGCTACCCGGCCGGCGCCGCCGCTTCCGGCGCGGTCACGGCAAGCGTCGCGCGCGCCGCGCGCTCGCCGGTGAGAAAGGCGCCGCCGACCGTGCCGGCGAGACCGATATGCGTCGCCTCGCCGGCGAAGACCAGCCTGCCGCCGGCCAGCGGCTCCGCCAGCACCGCGCGCGCCGCGGCCTGGCCCGGCACGGCATAGGCGTAGGCACCGCGGACCAGCGGATCTCCGCCCCAATGGGTCACCACCGCGCCGGGGCGGAAACTGCGGTCCGCCTCGGCGCCGAACAGCAAACGAAGCTCGGCGCGGGCGAAGGCTTCGGTCGCGGCATCGCCGGCGCGTGACAACTCCCAGGCGGCGTCGCCACCGATGAAGCCGATCGCATGGGAAGCCCCGTGCGGCCAGAGGATGAAGCTCATCGCCGCGTCGCCCTCCGCGGCGATGCGATGCTCCACCCCGCAATTCGGCGGCACCCCCAGCCGCGCCGCGCCGGCAGCCGGCAGCGCCACCTTGGTCAGCAACCCCATCGGCAGCGCCGCGATTGCGGCCCGAACCGCCTCCGGCAGGGCCGGGACGAAGCCGATGCCGCCGCCCGCGAGCACCCCGGTCGAGACTGTTACGACCACGGCCGCGGCGATGACGAGGCCGGCCGGGGTGGCGACGCGAACGCGTCCGTCCGTACGGTCCCATTCGATCCGCGTTGCCGGCAGCTGCAGATGCACCGGGCCGGCCGGCGGGCCGAGGCGGCGGGCGATGAAGGCGCCGATGCCGCCGGCGACGCCCCGATTGCTGCCGCTCAGCGCGTTGTCCGCCCAGTCGCGCAGGCTGAGCGCCCGCGACGGCGCCGCCGCGATCACCGGTCCCTCCCACCACTCGACCGTCGCGGTCCAGGGGTCGCCGCGCAGCGGATCGAGGGCCGCGGCCAGGCTGGTATCCGCGCCGTCTGCCAGCCGGCCGCGCAGGTGCTCCTGCACCCGCGTCTCCGCGGCGGCATAGGCCTCGCGCTCGGTCGCGTCGGCGAGATGGCCATCGACGTAAATGCGCCAGTCCCGGGCGCCGTCGCCGCCGGTCAGACGCTCGCCGGCGTCGCGGGCGATCGGCACCAGCGGATTGCGTTCCGCGGCATGCAGCCAGGAGGCGCCGTGGTCGAAAGGCGCGCCACCCAGCGCCGCCGGGCAGGTGGTCAACGCCCGGCCGCCGATCCGGCCGCCCGCCTCGAGCACCGTGACACGCTGTCCGGCCCGACGCAGCAGGGCGGCGGCGGCGAGCCCGGCCACCCCGGCACCGACCACCACCACATCGGCTTCCGTCGGCAGGACGGCGGATGACGGCGGGTCGGCTGGGCCGGATGCGGGGCGATTCGGGCTGGTGCTACTCATTCTGCGGCCCCGATCATGTCCGGCTCGGTCTGGTCATTGGGCGCATGTGGGGATGAGGTCGGGGTTCAGGCAACACGGCGCGGACCCGAGCGCACCATCGGCGCTCTCGTCACCCAGGGAATAATCCGTGGGTTGCAGGCGTCCAGGCTTGGTGAGGGCGGGATGGCGATCAAGGATGGTCCTCGGACCCCGGACCTCTGGTGAGGGACCGATCGCATTGCTGTCGCAGATCGAAGCCTGCGTTCCCGCGCTTCGGCGCTACGCCGCCGCATTGCTGCGCAACCGGCAGGACGCGGACGACCTCGTGCATGACTGCCTGGTGCGGGCGCTCGACAAGCTGCACACGCGCCACGAGGATGGCGACGTGCGGGCCTGGCTGTTCAGCATCCTCCACAATCTGTTCATCAGTCAGCGACGCCGCGCCGCATCGCGTCCGGAGCACGACCCGCTCGACGCGGCCGAAGGCGTTGCCTTTCACGCGGCCAGCACGCAGGAAGATACGCTGCGCTGGCAGGAGCTGATCCGGGCGGTGGACCGCCTGCCGGCCGATCAGCGAACCGTCATTCTGCTCGTCTCCGTCGAAGACCATACCTACGCGGAAGCGGCGCGGGTGCTCGGCGTTCCGATCGGAACGGTGATGTCCCGGCTGGCACGAGCGCGTGAAAGGCTGCGCGAGATGGTCAGCGAGCCCAAGAACGGACATGCCGAGAGCCGCCGCCTGCGGGTCGTCAAATGACCACGCCAAAGCGCCCGATCTCCGAGGATGATCTGCATGCCTATGTCGACGGCGTGCTCGACGAGGACCGGCATGCCGCGATCGAGTCATACCTCCAAAGTCACCCCGAGATCGGCCAGCGCGTTGCCAGCTACGTCGCGCAACGGGCCGATCTGCGCGCCGCGTTTGCGGCACCGGCGCTGGAGCCGATTCCCCCGCAGCTCAACCTGTCGAGCCTGGTGGAGGAGCGGCTGAGGTTTCGGCCGCAACGCTGGGTCGCGGCCGCCGCCGCCGTGCTGGCGCTGGCGATCGGGGCCGGTGGCGGCTGGTTCCTCGGCAGCCGGCCGCCGGCCGCGATTGCCACGCTGAGCCAGGAAGCCGCAGCGGGCTACGCGGTCTTCGTCAGCGCCCATAGCCAATCCGATGCGTCACCGTTCAGGGAGGCGGATGCGCTGGTGGGATGGGTCGCGCACGGCGTCGGGCGGAGCGTCAAAGCACCCGATCTCGCCAAAGCCGGTTACCGGCTGCTTGGCGCGGCGCTGGTGCCCGCCGCACACGGATCCGCGGCAATGTTGCACTACAGGAACGCCCACGGCACGTCGCTGGTGATCTATATCCGCCCCGTGCCCGCCGGCGGCACGACGCCGCTGGAGGCCATCGATATCGGCACGATCGACGGCTGCGCCTGGATCGATCGCGGTCTTGGCTATTCCCTGATTGCGGCCGAGCCTTACGGACGGCTCGTCGATCTGTCGCAGCAAGTGCGTGAGGAGTCGGCCGCGCGCGGCTCATAGCTGCCGCAGAATGCGCCGCCTGCGGGCGCGATCCTTCCGCGGCTGCGATGGAATGAGTCGCGACCGTGCGGCGCGGGCGGCGCGATCGTCGAAACCGGGTTGCACCCGCGTCGCCGTCGCAGCGCGATTCGCGCGAGGAATAAATCCGGCACCCGCTCGTCGACCCAAGTGCGCCGCTGATCGAGACGCGCGGCTGTCATCAGGTCGGAGAGTTGAACATGCGAGCAACCACAGCGTTCCGGATTCGCGCTGCGAGGACAACGAGTTTCGCCGCAGCCGTCGGGTTGTCGCTGCTCTGTCCCGCATTGGCCGTCGGGCAGACTGACGGCGGAACATTGCAGACCGTCGCGAAGCAGCCGTTCGGCCAGTATCTCGCGGATGCCCATGGCCGCGCCGTCTACATGTTCACGTCCGATCACCCGGGAACGAGCACCTGCTACAAGTCCTGCGCCGAGGCGTGGCCGCCGCTGCAGGCGCTCGGCCCGCCGCCGGCCGGAAACGGCGTCAGTGCCGCGTTGCTGGGCACGGCCCGGCGCCAGGATGGCAGCAGCCAGATCACCTATAACGGGATGCCGCTCTACTACTTCGTCGGCGATCACGGTCCCGGAACGACCGCCGGCGCCGGCGTGAAGGGCATGGGCGGGGAGTGGTATCTGGTTTCGCCGAACGGACAGAAGATCGACAACGACTGATCGATCGCCGCCGGCGGTCGAGGCGCGACCCGGACCCGTGTCCGGGTCGCCGCGCGTTTGCGGGCGACGCGCACCAGCCTCGTCAGCGACCTGACCGCCGCCAGCCAGCACCGCCCGGCGGTCGATAAAAAAGCCGGACCCCCGCGAGCGGGGATCCGGCAAGGTTTGGGGCCGACTGGCGGGCCGGGAGGTCGCTCGCCAGGTGGCCGATGCTAGCTGCTGGTGAAGTTGCTCGACGTGAGGTGGCTCACATTGGCGAAGGTCACCTTGGTGCTGTCGTTGAGCGTGATGGTGACACCGGCAGCCGAGCTGGTCTGGCTCGCCAGCGCGTCGGCGATGGCAGTCGGCCCGTAGCCGACCAGGCCCACCAGGTCGCCCGAGGCCGGGTTGACGTTGAAGCTCTGGATCAGGTCGGTGCCGCCCGCCTGGCCATTGATGAACTGGAACAGGTCGTGGCCGGTGGCGCCGCCGGTGATCGTGGCGTCGCCCGTGCCGGCGGTGAGCGTGTCGGCGCCGGTGCCGGCCTGCATCGAATCGTTGCCCGACCCGGCGGTGAGCGAGTCGTTGCCGCTGGAGCCGCCCGCGTTCAGCGTCTCGTTGCCCGCGCCGGCGGTGATCTGGACGTTGGCCGAGCCGATGGCGAAGAGTTGGTCGCCGCTGCCGCCGCCATAGATCGTCGTCGCCTGCGCGCCGCTGTAGATCAGGTTGTTGCCGGCCGAGCCGCCGCTGAACACGCCGCCACCCGCGCCGCCGAAGATCGTCGCACTGCCGGTGCCGCCGGAGACCGTGCTCATCCCCGAGCCGTTGAGGAAGGTGAGCATCCCCGATCCGCCGTTCACCAGCACGTCGCCGCTGCCGGTGACGCCGACCGTGGCGCTGCCCGAACCGCCCTGGATCGTGTCGTTGCCGGCGGAGTTGACGAGGTCGTTGCCGCTGCCGAGGGAGATGTAGTTGTCGCCGGCGCCGGCGCCGATCGTCACATTCCCCGCACCGGCGAGGATCGTGTCATTGCCGTTGCCGGTGTAGATCGACCAGGCGCGGTCGGAGCTGGAACCCTGGAAGAAATTGTTGCCGCCGCCGGCGACGAGTTCACCGGAGTCGCCGCCGCTGAAGTAGGTGAGGTTGCCCTGGCTCGACAGCACCGACTGATGCGCGCCGCCGCCGCCGAACACAGTCGCCGAGGCGGCCGTGTCGACCAGCACCTTGTACTGCGGCGTCATCTTCGAGATGCCGTCGGTGGTCTGCTCGAGATATCCGAACGTGCCGGCCGGCACGGTCGGCAGCGGCACACCGGTCGCGATCACCGGGAAGAGCGTTCCGGACTGCACCCCGGCGGTGATGCTGCCAGCCAAATTCTTGGCCAACGCGACATTTGCGCTGGAATCGAGCTTGATGTTGAACACCAGCCCGTTGCCGCCGGCTACGGTCACGCTTGCCATATGATCTCCCCTGGGCGGCCCAGCCCACGTCTGAGTTCGTCCGTCGCGGGCCAATAAACACGTTTGCTGCGGATGCGAGCGTTACGGCGACCGTGAATCCTGCGTGAATAGTTAAAGCTCCTATATATGTAACTCGATTGATTACAACTGCTGACGCCCCCGTTCTCGATGAAAAAGCCGCCTCTATCAAAGTGATAATCGAGGTCTGCCGCATCCGGATGCAGCAGGGCGGCCGGCCGCTGCCCGGATCGGTCAT
Source organism: Acetobacteraceae bacterium (assembly GCA_035504175.1). GTDB lineage: Bacteria > Pseudomonadota > Alphaproteobacteria > Acetobacterales > Acetobacteraceae > DATJSJ01. Next base: position 12,130 of record DATJSJ010000191.1, on the reverse strand, counting down.
TAAAGGATCACTACGCCACCGGCGGGGAGAGCCCGGGACTTCGGCTCAGCTTGGGTGCGCCTGCGAAAGCCGGCCTCCGATCCGCAGCGGGGCCACGCGGAGTGCGAGCCCCGTCGCATCATCGGTCTCGGCAAGCAGACCACAGAGCGTCGCCTCGCCGTCGGCCGGCTGCAGCCGCTCGCCCGGCATCTTGCGCCAGAACCGCGCCGCCGCCCCCTGCTTCGCCATGCCGATGACGCTGTCATAGTCGCCGCACATCCCGGCATCGGACTGGTAGCCGGTGCCCCCCGGCAGGACCTGGTGATCGGCCGAGGGTACATGCGTGTGGGTACCGACCACCAGGCTGACCTTGCCGTCGAAGGAATGGGCAAAGGCGAGCTTCTCGCTCGTCGCCTCGGCATGGAAATCGATCACGATCGCCGCGACCGTGACGCCGAGCCGGTACCGCGCCAGCAGCTCGGCGGTGCCGCGGAACGGATCGTCGAGTGCCTCCATGAACAGCCGGCCCATCGCGTTGACCACGAGCGCCCGTCGCCCCGCGCCCGCCTCCACCACCACCGCGCCGGCGCCGGGCGTGCCGGGGGGAAAATTCAGCGGCCGCAGCAGGCGCGGCATCTGCGCGATGGCCGGGATGATCTCCCGGCGATCCCAGGCGTGGTTGCCGAGGGTGATGACATCGGCCCCGGCGGCGAACAGGGAATGCGCCATCTCCGGCGCCAGCCCGAAACCGTGACTGGCGTTCTCGCCGTTGACGATCGCGAGGTCGACGGCGAGCCGCTGGCGCAAGCCGGGCAGCTCCCGCGCCACTGCCTCCCGACCGGTGCGGCCGACCACATCGCCGAGGAACAGGATCCGCACCGCTCAGCCGGCACCGCAGGCGATCAGACCGCGCTCCGTCGCCACCATCGACAGCGCCACGTCGGCGGGACCGGCCGGAACCGCCGCGACCTCCTGGGCCGCGAAGGCGCAGCCGATTGCCACCCGTCCAGGCAGCGCCGCCAGCGTCCGGTCGTAATAGCCGGCGCCGTAACCAAGCCGGCGCCCCCGCCGGTCGAAGGCCAGCAGCGGCACCAGCAGAATGTCGGGATCGCGCAGCGGGCCGTCCGGATGCAGGGTGCCGAACCGGCCCGGCAGCAGGGCCCCGCCCGGTCGCCAGGCGCGAAAGCACAGGGGCAGCCCGCGCTTCGGGGTATCCGGCAATACCATCGTGTGACCGCGCGCGTGCAGCGCCTGCAGCAGCGGGCGGAGGTCGATCTCGCCGGGCAGCGGCCAGAAACCGGCGACGCAGGCGGATGGCGGATCGGTCCAGGCGGCCAGCAGATGTCGTGCCAGGGCCGCGCCGCCTGCCGCCGGGTCGCAATCGGCTCTGGCCGCCATGGCCGTGCGCCGGAGGGCGCGCTTCGCCGCGTCGATCTGATCGAGGCTGGCCGTGTCACCGTCGGACAGCGTGGCACCTTTGCGGGTCATCAGGGCGCGACGCGACGGTCGCAGGACGGGCGCGGAGCCGCCATGGCCGTTGGCGCTACATCCTCCCAGAGCCTGCTTGTGCAGGTGGGTGCCAGGTACCGTGACCAGGGCCACGGCAGAGCCAGCCCCCGGGAGTGTGCTTACTGGCCCCGGGGATGATTTGCCTGACGCACCGGGCAGCCCCGCCCCGTCTAATTAGGCGACGAACCGGCCGACCTCAATGCCGGTGCGCGGTCGCGCGTTCAGCCGGCCGCGCCCTCCATGTGGGTGGCGATCGCCTCGGCCTGGTCGGCGAGCCGGTTCAGCCGCTCGCCCAGCTCGCGATCACCCGGCGCCGCCGCGCTGGCCCGGTGCAGTTCGAGCTGCTGGTCGTGCAACTCATCGGCCATCAGCAGCGCCGCCAGCACCAGCAGCCGCGCCTCTCCGGTCTGGCCGAGCGTCTTGATGCTGGCGATCCGCGTGTCGACCTGCTCGGCCATCGCCTGCAAATGCCCTTCCTGCCCGTCCTCGCAGCCGACCACATAATTGTAGCCGTTGATCCTGACCGTGACCTGCGCCAATGCCTGCCCTCACCCTCTTGCTGCTGCGCCCCTGCACCGCGCCGGGAACGCAGTCCGGGCCGGCACGTTCGCCGCGGTTCCGCTCCCGATGTCGCGCGGTCAAGTCCGTCCGGTCAGCGCCTCCCGCACCTGCGCGATCAGGGCATCGAGCCGGGCTGCCAGCTCGTGCTGGCGCTCCCGCTGCCGCCGCTCGGCTTCGGGATCGGACCCGGACGCGACGTCGGACGGCTCGCGCGGGCGCGCCGCAACACGGGCGATGCGCGCGAGCGCTGCCTCCAGCCGCGCCGCGGCGACGCGCGCCTCCGACATCTGCGGCATCGTTCCCCCGAACCCTCTGACTTGACTTCAACCGCCGAGGCCCTTGACCGTCAAGCATGGAGCCGCCCGCCGCCGCGCCGCCGGCCGTCATCGTCCACGGGCCGGCCGATTTGCGCATCGCGCTGGCGCCCGGACGGCCGGTCACGTTGCTCTCCGCCCCCGGCGCGGCGCTCTATGCGGGATGCGCCTGGTGGCGGGCGCTCGTCGCGGAGGCGGCCGCGACGCATCCGGGCCTGGTGGCGCGCGATCTGCTGGATTGCGGCGACGCGCCGGGCCGCGCGCTGGAAGCGCTGCGGATCGGCCAGAAGGCGCTGATCCTCGCCGCCGAGGCTCCCGGCTTCGCCGAGGTCGCGGCGACCGCCATGGGTTGCGGCGCCGTGCTGCAGACGGGCCGGCCGCCCGCCCTGGATCTCGCCGCGCCGGGCGCCGCGCGGCGGTTGCAGGCGTGGCTTGAGCATGGCTGAAACCGGCACTGGTGCCTCGACGGGCCCGCTCCCGCCGTGGAGCGGCACGCTGTCTCGCACCGGCTGCAGGGCCAGGATCGCTCCGATGGTGTCGAACGATCGGGCCTGCGGTTCCGTGACCGTGTTTTGCGTGTTCGGTGATTCTGCCTCGCGCGATCATCATCTAGAGTCGTGGCTGTATCAGCCGGTTCGGGGAGACGTGCAGCGCCATGGTGGCAGAGATCGGCGCACCGTCCGGACTCACCGTCGATGAGGGCGCCAAATCCTGTGCCCTGTACCTCGTCACGCCGTCGGCGCTGGAGCCGGCGGCATTTGCGGCGATCCTCGCCGCGGCCCTGGACGCAGGCGCGGTTGCGGCGGTGCAGCTGCGCCTCAAGGGGATGGATGACGACGCGCTGCGCCGCGCCATCGACGTCCTGCGCCCGGCCGCGCAATCCCGCGGCGTTGCCTTCCTGATCAACGATCGCCCCGACCTGGCGGCGGCGACCGGCTGCGACGGCGCGCATGTCGGTCAGGACGACATGCCGGCGGCGGCGGCGCGGCGTCTGCTCGGGCCCGATCTCACGCTGGGTGTGACCTGCCACGCAAGCCGCGACCTGGCGATGCGCGCCGGCGAGGATGGCGCCGACTATGTCGCCTTCGGCGCCTTCTACCCGAGCCTCACCAAGGACGCGCCGATCCGCGCCGATCCGGAGATTCTCGCCTGGTGGTCGGCGCTCATGGAACTGCCCTGCGTCGCGATCGGCGGAATCACGGCGGAGAATTGCGCCCCGCTGGTGCAAGCGGGCGCGGATTTCCTGGCGGTCTCGTCGGCTGTCTGGAGCCATCCGGACGGCTCCGCGGCCGGAGTGCGCGCGATGCTCGACGCCATTCGCGCGGCCGGCCGCTAGTGTCCCGGTCGTGAAATTCGCTGCAGCGAATTTCACGTGAATCGGGCCACTACACCATTGAATCTGGTGTGATCGGCGCAGGTGGACTTGCCACCGGCCTGAGCCACGGTCCGACCACAAGGGGGTGGAGCGGGATCGCGCTTTGCCGGACCAACGCGATCCTGTTGGATGGCGCGATCACGCAAGGCGGATCGCCAGTCGCCGCCATCGCACAATGCGGCAAGGCCAGGAGCGGGACGAGTTCGGCTGCCCGAACCCGTCCGCTCCGGCTTGCGGGATCGCTTGCGGGATCAGGGCGAGCTGCCGCCGCCCGTACCGCCCGCGCTGGTGCCGGTACCGGAATGCGTTCCGCCGGATTCCGGCGTCGGCACGCCCGAATTGGCGGTGGGCGGGGCCGGCGACGTCGAGGACGTCGGGGCCACCGCTTGTCCCGGCGGTATCATTTCGTTCTGCGGCGCGTTGGCGCTGTTGCAGCCACAAAGGGCGAGCAGCCCCGCCAGGCTCACCGCGCCGGCAATCAGTCCTTTTCGCATCCGGTCAATCCTCCGCTGGCCCCGAAACGGGCAGGAAATGAGCGGGGGCTCGACGACCTGTCACTGCCACCCGCGCGAGCGACCGCTCCACCCGCCGGCAGCCCGTGAGGGCTCCTCCGACGAGGCGCCAATCCAACCAAGGCCACGGTCCACCGCATCAGAGGCGGCCGCAGCGAAGCGATCGGAGACGGGCCGGAACTGCTCGTGGCGGCTGCAACGCTTGCCGCGTCGGAATGGTTCAACGGCAGTCGTTGCCGCGCAGGTTCCAGGAGACGACGCGGCTCTTGGTCAGCTCGAAGGTCGTCTCGCACGAATACTCGACCACCTCGGGCGGGAAACCGCCCCAGCCCGGCCCCCAGCCCCAGCCGGGCCATCCCCAACCGGGCCAGCCGCCGCTGCCCGGGATGACCGTCGTATGGCTCTGCACATAGGCCAGGAAACGGTGCCCGTCCGCGTCGATGCTGCGGGTCGGCACGCCGTACGCCCGGACCAAATCGGCCTCGCTCATCCCGATCGTGGCGTTCAGGGCTGCGACCCGCGCCGGGCTCGGTCCCACCGCGCAGGCCACGAGCAGCACCGGCAAAGCGAGACCAAGCCCGCTTCGTGCAAGTCTCCCTGCCGTATCGCGTCGTCCGCCCCGCGGCATCGGCGCGAGCCGCCGCCGATTGCGGCTCAGGACGGCACGGCCGGGCTGGCCGGGCGAGGCTCGGCCGGAAACGCCGGCCGGTTGCGCAGCTCGTCGCGGATTTCCGCCAGCAGCACCTCGCTGGGCGTCGGCCCGGGCAGCGGCGCCTCGTGCTTGCGGTAGAGCCGGCTGATCGCCTTGACCAGCCAGAACACGGCGAAGCCGATGATCACGAAGTTGATGCAGGCGTTGAGGAACAGTCCGACGTTCAGTGTTGCCGCCCCCGCCGCCTTCGCCGCCGTCAGCGTCTTCTCATGCGGTCCGGTCAGGGTGATGAAGATGTTGGAAAAATCGATGCCGCCGACGATCAGTCCCAGCACCGGCGTGAAGATGTCCTTCACCAGGCTGTTCACGACGCCGGTGAAGGCGGCGCCGATGATGATGCCGACCGCGAGGTCGATCACATTGCCGCGCATGATGAACGCGCGGAACTCGTCGACCCAGCTCACCCGGGGAATTCTGAGCTCCACCACGCTGGTCTTCTCCTCGTTGTTGCCCCGCGGCTCCTTGCTGCCCCGCGGCGCTCGAGCCCGCCGCATCGGAAACCGGGAGAGGCAAGGTGCGGGGGTCGGCGGCCGGCGGCAAGCCCGACCGGCGTGGCCGACGGCCCGTCCCGATCCCGCTCGCCTGCCGGCGCTCGCCGAGCCGGGATGCCCATGCGGCAGTGCGGATTGACTTGGAACCGGCCCGCCCCTGGCACGTTCGCGTGGTCTCGACGGCGATATGAGCGAGAGGTGCGAGCGGTGAAGAAGCGCATGCTGACGGTCGCGGCGATCGGTGCCCTGGCGCTGCTCGCCGGCTGCGGCTCGAATACGAAGGAACGCACGACCGGCGGTGCCGCGGCGGGCGCTGCGACCGGCGCCGGAATCGGCGCGCTGGGCGGGCCGGTCGGAATGGCGGTCGGAGCGGGAGTGGGCGCCGGCGCGGGAGCCGTGACGGGCGCCACGACCTCGCCCAGTCAGCTCAATCTCGGCAAGCCGCCGTGGAACAATCCCAACACGCGGGTGCCGACCCCGAACGGCACCGCCAGCGGCGACTGAGCCGCGTCGGATCGGCGGCACCCGCCGGATTGCCGCCGGGTGCCGCTCGCCTGGCTAGGCCGAGCCGGCGACGTAGGCCTTCAGGCTGTCGACTTCGCTCTCCTGCTGCAGGATGCGGGCCTTCACGACGTCGCCGATGCTGACCAGTCCGACCAGCGTGCCGGATTCCACCACCGGCAGGTGCCGGAAGCGGCCATGCGTCATCATCTCCATCGCCTCGCCCACGGTGGTGGACGGCTTGGCGACTTTCAGCGAGCGCGTCATCAACTGCCCGGCGGTCATCTCCAGCGTGCGGGCGCCAAGCTCGGCCAGCGTGCGCACGATGTCGCGCTCGCTGACGATGCCGAGAAGCTGATCGGCCGAATCCAGCACCAGCACGGCGCCGATGCGCTTTTCCGCAAGCGTGCGCGCCACCTCGGCGATGCTCGCTTCGGGCGCCACGCTGGTGATCTCGAATCCCTTGTGCTTGAGGATGGCGGCGATCGTCATACCCTGAGCTCCCTGTGACGGAGGCGCTTGCGGCATCGGTCCCGGGCCGGCCCGGAGGGGCTTGCGCTCCCATGAGCAAGCCGCACTGTCCGCGCCGATGACCTGCGCGCCCTTCCGGACCTGGCCGGAAGACATGCGTCATGCTGCGCGCCGCCGGGGTGACCGCGCAAGAAACAGCCGTGCGGTGCAGCAAGGACGTGAGGCGGCGGCGCTACTCCGCCGCGCGCAGCATCGGCACGGTGGCGAGCTGGGTCGCCACCAGATCGGCGAACCGGCCGTTGCGCACCATCAGGCTGTCGAACGAGCCGCGCTCGACGACGCGGCCGGAATCGAACACCAGGATCTCGTCGGCGTCGCGCACCGTGGACAGCCGGTGGGCGATGATGAACGTCGTCCGACCCTGCATCAGCTTGGCCATGGCGCGGGAGACGCGCGCCTCGGTCGCGGCGTCGAGCGCGCTGGTCGCCTCGTCCAGGATCAGGATCGGCGGGTTCTTGAGTAACGCTCGCGCGATCGCCAGACGCTGCCGCTGCCCGCCGGAGAGGGTGGCACCCCGCTCGCCGACCACCGTGTCGTAGCCCTGCGGCTGGCGGATGATGAACTCATGCGCGTCGGCCAGCCGGCAGGCCTGTTCCAGCTCCTCATCCGTCGCCTCGGGCCGGCCGATGCGCAAATTGTCACGGATCGAGCGGTTGAACAGCAGGCTCTCCTGGAACACGACGCCGATTGAGCGGCGGAGACTGTCGAGGCTGACGTCGCGCAGATCCTGGCCGTCGATCAGGATGCGGCCCTCGGTCGGATCCCACAGCCGCTGCAACAGGCTCATCGCCGTCGACTTGCCGGCGCCGGTGTGGCCGACGAGCGCGACCGAGGTGCCGGGCTTTGCCACGAACGACACGTCGGCAAGGATCCTCGGCCCGCCCGGATAGCCGAAGGAGACGTCGTCGAAGACGACCTCGCCGCGCCTGACGGCGAGTTCGCGCGCGGCGGACCGCTCCGGCACCGAACTCCTCGCATCCAGCACGCCGAAGAAATCCTCGATCTGCGGCAGGTAGAAGAACAGGCGGTTGACGAAATTCATCGCCCCTTCCAGCCGGCCGATCAGCAGCGTCGCGAAGCCCATGAAGGAGACGATCTGCGCGACGCTCGCCTCACCCTGCATGTGCAGCAGGGTGCCCATCACCACGATCGCAATGACCGCGATGGTCGAGGAGGCGCGGGTCAGCACGTTGACCACCGCCCACCAGTTCAGCACCGGGAACTGCGTCGCCATCAGGTCGCGCACCGTCTCCCCGAAGCGTGCCATCTCGGCGGAGAGGCGGGTGAAGGACTGCACCACCATGACATTGGCGAGCGCGTCCTGCGCCGTACCGGCGAGGCTGGAATGGTAGCGCTCGACCGACCGCTGGCCGGATTCGGTGCGGTGGATGACGAAGATCGCCAGGCTGCAGAACACGACCACCAGCGCCCCGAGCACCAGGCTCAGCCGCCAGTTCATCAGCGCAGTGAGCGGCAGCAGCGCGATCGCGCAGATGAAGGTCGAGAGCTGGTCGCGGAAGAACACCAACCACAGGCCGAACAGGCTGTCGGAGCCGGCCAGCATGGTCTTCATCAGCCGCCCGGAATGCGCGTCGCCGTGGAACGAGAGCGGCAGCGCCAGCACGTGCGCGAAATACCGGCTCATCGCCTGCAGCCGGTTGCGGTGCGCCATCCGCTCGGCCTGCACCACGGTCGCGACGTTCGCTGCGATCCCGGTGACGCCGACCAGCGCCCAGATGCCGAGCAGCGAGACGGTCTGGGCCCAGACCGCGACGCCGCCGATCTGGTCGGAGCGCGACAGCAGCCCGATCACCCGTCCGAACAGCACCGGGTCGAGGAATTGCAGGCCGGCGACGATGGCGTTGGCCACGACCAGTCCGATCACCACCCGGCGATCCTGCCGCAGCAGTCCGAACACGCGTGCGTATGTCGTTAGGAAGCCCATGGCCACCGCCCGCCGTCCGAACTCTCCCCTTATCCGAGCCTTAGGGGCCAATCACGGCAGCATGAGGGCGGATTTTGCACCTCCCGCCGCCTGAGTCCGAGCATCCCCCCGGGGGTCGTTCGTCGCGCCCTCAGCAGGGCTGCGGCGCGAACACCCGGCTCGGCGAGACGAATTCCTCCTGTGCTGCGATCAGCAGAATCTCCGCGGACCCCGCCTCGGCGGTGCGGCGCATCAGGCCGAACACGGCGCTGCCGGCCGCTCCCAGCGCCGCCCTTGCCTCGCCGCCGCGCAGGCGGTGGTACAGGAACAGCGCGGCGATCGCGTCGCCGCAGCCGTTGACGCTGATCGGCAGCCGCGGCGTGCGCAACAGGTCGAACCGTCCGCCCTCCCCGGCCAGCATGTCGATCGCATCCGGCGGCGTGGCGTCGGTACGCAGGCTGGTGACCAGCACGGCGCGCGGACCCGGGCGCATCATCGCCTGCAGCCGGCTGACCGCCTGCTTCGTTGCCTCGAGCGTCCGGCAGGGAAGGCCGGTGAGGTATTCCAGCTCGAACTGGTTCGGGGTGACGATGTCGGCCGCCGGCACGCTGCGATCGCGCATGAACTCGGGGATGCCGGGTCGGACATAGACGCCAGTGTCGATGTCGCCGATCACCGGGTCGCAACAATAGAGTCCGGCAGGATTGGCCTGGCGCACCCGTGCCGCCGCGTCCAGGATCACCGCGCCGATCCCGGCGTCCCCCATATAGCCGGACAGCACCGCGTCGCAGCGCGGCAGTACGCCGCGCGCCTCGATGCCGTCGAGCAGGTCGCGCACCATGGCACCGGTGAAGACCTGGCCGGTCCAGTGTCCGTAGCCGGTGTGGTTGGAGAACTGCACGGTGTTGATCGCCCACACCTCGGCACCGAGGCGCTGCAGCGGGAAGACGGCGCTGGCGTTGCCGACATGGCCGTAGCTGACCCAGGACTGGATGGAGAGGATGTTCAAGCGGGGCTCTCCGTCACGCCGTGCCGCTCAGGCGCAGCGCCCGCCATCGACCGGCAGCAGGATTCCGGTGATGAAGCTCGAGGCATCCTCGGCCAGCCACAGGCAGGCATTGGCGATGTCGCCCGGGGTGCTGAACCGGCCGAGCGGAATGGTGCCGAGGAAGCGGCTGCGGTTCTCCGGCGTGTCTGGCACACCCATGAACTGCTCCAGCAGACCTGTCGCGCCCATCACCGGGCAGACCGCATTGACGCGGATGTTGTCTGGCGCGAGTTCGGACGCCATGCATTGGGTGATGACGTGCACGGCACCCTTGGTGCCATTGTACCAGACGAGTCCCGGCCGCGGCCGGATGCCGGCGGTACTGCCGATGTTGATGATCGAGCCGCCGCGGCGACCGTCCGGGCGCGGCCGTCGCAGGAGCGGTATCGCCGCCTGCGCCATCCAGTAGAGCGACTTCACGTTGACGTCGAAGACGCGGTCGAACTCGGCCTCCGACACGCCGAGCATCGGCTGGTTGCGATGCGTGGTGCCGGCATTGTTGACGACGATATCGAGGCCGCCGAATGCGGCTTCCGCCCGTGCCACCATTGCCGCGACATCCGGGCCGCGGGCGACGTCGCCTCCGACCGCGACCGCGGCGGTGCCGATCGCGCCGGACACCCGCTCCGCCGCCGCCGTATCGCGATCGGCGACGACCACGCGCGCGCCTTCCTCGGCAAAGCAGCGGGCGATGCCCTCGCCGAAGCCGCCGCCGGCGCCGGTCACCAGTGCCACTCTGTCCCGCAGCCGCACGCCTGTTTTCCTCTTGTCGCCGCCGCGGAGCGCGGCGGGATGCGCCTGTTGTGGCGGCAATGCGCGGCGGGGGCAACTCGCGGGTGGCCGCCAGGCCGCGGCGCCGAGGCGAACAAAATCCTCGTCGCCCAGGAATCATCATTTGAGCGTCACCGCTTGCCGGTGTGCCTGTCCGCCTGCATCCGCCGGCGAAGGCGTCCTCGGGCGCCTTCGACACCGTCGAAGGCGCCCATTGCCCTGGGCCACGGGGCTGGAGCGACGTCAAGGCTGCGGCGTTCAGCCGCACCGCGCGAAGCGCGGCTTCGGCCTTGACGTCGCTCCAGCCCGGTGGCGTTCGCTTGGCGTGGGTGTCGAGCGCGTCACCTGAGTTGCCGCGCGTGGCCCATGCCGTTATACGCGCCGCCTGCGCGGCCGGTCGGGATCGGCGGCGCCAGCGCGCGAAAGGTCACGCCATGAAGCCGGGCATCCACCCCGAATACCATCAAATCACGGTCGTCATGACGGACGGCACGCAGTTCCACACCCGCTCCTGCTACGGCAAGCCAGGCGACACGCTGCGCCTGGACATCGACCCGAAATCGCACCCGGCCTGGACCGGCCAGCAGCGCATCATCGATACCGGCGGCCAGGTCGCGAAGTTCAACAAGCGCTTCGCCGGGCTCGGCACCAGGCGTTCCTAACCGCGACGCCAAGACCGAAACAGCGCGCCCGGGCGGGGTTGAAACCGCCGGACGCGCTTTGCATATCTGCCGCGTTCGCAGTGCCCGTCCCCGGGGCTGCGGGCAGAGCCCCAGGACCGGCCCGTCAGGGCGGTCCGCATGTTGACCTTGCTCATCGCAGGAGGTTGCCGATGACCCCCGACTTTGCCCCGCTTTTCCGTACCGCGATCGGTTTCGACCGGCTCGCCCGCATGCTCGACGCCGCCAGCGAGGCGGCATCCGCGCCGTCCTACCCGCCGTACAACATCGAGAAGACCGGTGAGGACAGCTACCGGCTGACCATGGCGGTCGCCGGCTTCGCGCCGTCCGATCTCGACCTCACGGTCCAGGACAATACGCTCGTCGTCTCCGGCCGGGTGAACGGCGAGCAGGCGAAGCGCGAGATCCTCTACCGCGGCATCGCCGGCCGCGCCTTCGAGCGCCGCTTCGTGCTCGCCGACCACCTCGTGGTCGAGGGCGCCGACCTGCAGAACGGGCTGCTGCACGTGGCCCTGAAGCGGGTGGTGCCGGAGGCGCTGAAGCCGCGCAAGATCACGATCGGCAGCGCTTCGGCGGCGCCGCAGCTCGCCGCGAACGACCCGGCCGTCAGCGAGAAGGCCGCCTGACGTCGGGCGGAGCGCGCGCCTCCCGGCCTCGCGCCGGACCGCGCAGTGCGTCCGCAAGGGGCGCCGTCCGGATCGGGCGGCGCCCTTCACGCGTCCGCCGGGCCTGGCGGGGTGGGGTGAAGGCGCGACGCCGGGCCTCAATTGCGCGGGCTCAACCGCGCCGGAACACCGCGTCGGCGGCGCTGCGATGGCCCTGCTTGCGGTCGATTTCCGCCTCGGCACGGGCGATCTCCGCCCGCAGCGCCGCGATGTAGCCCTCGAGCTCGGCGATCCCGAGACCGTCCAGCACCAGTGGCGTGAGCCGGGCCTGCGGTCGCGGCGGTGCATCATCATCCTCGCGCATCCGACCCCCTTTCGGCGCCGGCCTTCGGCCTTGACCCACCGGCGCGCGCCGTCCCATATCGCTGGTTCTGCATCCATTTTTCAACGGCCTGCGCCCGCGCCGGAAGCGCCGGGCCGCCGGGCCGGAAGGTAACCGCCGCCATGACCCTGCCACTGATGCCGAAGGCGACCGCCGTCTGGCTGATCGAAAAGACTGCGCTGACTTTCACCCAGATTGCGGAGTTCTGCGGCATGCATCCGCTCGAGGTGCAGGC
>DATJSJ010000190.1:0-5689 GCA_035504175.1 Acetobacteraceae bacterium | reverse complement strand
ACCGAACTCTGCCCGGTGCGGGCACTCGAGCGCTGGCTCGCCGCCGCCGCGATCGCCGACGGCCCGGTGTTCCGCCGGCTCTGGCTGCCGCCGCGGGCATCGGGCGCCGCCGCGGCCGCGCCGCCGGCGCCCCGGCTCGGCACCGCCGCGCTCTCCGCCCAGGCGGTGGCGTTGATCATCCAGGCCCGCGCCGTCGCCGCCGGCTTCGGGCGGGGCGAGCTCGGCGGCCACAGCCTCAAGCGCGGCGCCCTCACCACCGGCATGGAGCGCGGCGCCCATCCCGCCCGGCTCAAGCGCCTCGGCCGGCACAAAAGCTTCGACGTGCTCGGCGATTATCTCGAATTCGGCGACCCGTTCGAGGGCCATCCGCTCCAGGGTATGATCTGACTCTGGCGCCGAAGGCCGATTGGCATAATATGCCAATGAGCCCGTGCAAGAGGACGTGCCATGCCAACCCGGAATGTGGTCCTGACCGCGCACCACGAGACCCTGATCGAAACGCTGGTCGGCACCGGCCGCTATCAGAACGCAAGCGAGGTGCTGCGCGATGGGCTGCGTCTGATCGAGGCCCGCGAGGCGCGCGAGGCGGTGAAACTCCAGGCTTTGCAGGAAGCGGCGCGGACGGGCTTTGCCGATCTCGAGGCCGGGCGCTATCGGGACGTCGCCGATGACGGGCTGGGCGAGTTCGTCGCCGCTCTCGGCCGCCGGGCTGGCGAGCGGGTGCAGCGGGGCGGCCCGTAGCGCGTGGCGGCCTGCCGTCTCTCGGCGTCGGCGGAGGCGGACATCATCGGGCTCCTCGCATACACCCAGGATCGCTTCGGTGAGACGGCACGGCGGCGTTACGAGGCGCTGCTCGTCACCGCACTGCGCGATGTCGCGAGTGACCCGAAGCGCGCCGGAAGCATCGCACGGCCGGAACTCGGTGCCGGCGCCCGCAGCTACCATCTCCGCCACAGCCGCGACCGTGCGAGCATGCCGCTTGGACCGGTGCGGCGGCCGCGGCATCTGCTGGTCTATCGCGTGCGCCCACCCGACCTGGTCGAGATCGGCCGCGTGCTCCACGACGCAATGGAGATCGAGCGTCATCTCGGGGACGAGTTCGGCGGCGCGTAGGGATCGCCGGGTCGCAAAGCGTGCCGGTCGGGCACGATGTCGGGACCGGCGGTCGCATGCCTTCGGAAGGTCATGGCCACCGGCTCGACGTCACTGAGCAGGACCGGGGCAGGACCGGGCCTAAGCCCGACTATCGCAGCGTGAGCAGACTGGACGGCTTCGCCTCTTCACAGCCCGAGGCTTCGCTCGGTGTGAAGTGCCAGCCGCCGCGCGATCGCCGGACGCCGAGGCTGGTATCCAACCTCGAGAGACCGACAGGCCGGCCAGACGGCAAGCCAATCGGCAAGCCGGCACAGAATCATGCCGTTGCACCGGAGTTGCAGGCCTGCAACTCGCCCTCCCCGGCCTTCGCCCGTCGCTTCGGCGAGTTGCTCAGTGGTCTCGTAGGCCACCGGGCGGGACACGACCTCGCCGTTCAGCGACCGATGATCTCGGTACTCCCCTGCCCGCCCGATGGAAACGGTACGCGCCGCCGCTGAACCGGGTACGACATGGGCCCTGATCACCGATGCCGGGGGTACGGGACTCGGTCGCACCGACGATGCGGACGGTACGACTCCCTAGAGTCCCGATAACCTAAAATCCCGTGCCGAAGGCGTCCTCGGCAGGCTTGCGACTCGCGTACGGTTTTCATCGGTCACTTTGCGCTTTTCCGCCCCGATCAGGTCAGATTTCGCAAATGCCTCGGCTTTCCTCACCCGTTATGCTAGCGATGCGGGCTAACGGCCGATTCGCGATGGAGAAGCGACTTGCCTCCGCGTTCCCCGCTGGGTCAGCAGGTGCACACGGCACTGCTCCAGGGCGGCCCCCCGGCCGCTCTCGCCCGGGCAAACGACGCCGGCCAGCCGGACCTGTTCGACCGGGTGCGCGCCGTCGCGACCGAGGCGCCCTCCCCGAGTTTTCTCCACTCCGCGCTCTGCGCCATGTCGCTCCCGGTCCGCCGGCCAGCCGACGAGCACGCCCCGATCATTCGCCAGGACGGCCAGTACACGCTGGTGATCAACCCCAAGCCGGTCGTCACCGAGTCGCCGGCGGGCCAACGCCGGCTGCAAAGCCTCGGGGTGCCCTTCGGATCCCTGCCCCGCCTCGTGCTCATCCACATCATGACGGAGGCGGTGCGCACCAAATCCCGCCACATCGTGCTCGGCACCACCTTCACCGACTGGATGCGGCGGATGGGGTTCCGGACCATCAGCTACGGACCCCGGGGCTCCGCGACCTTGATCCGCGATCAGCTCGACCGTCTGCTCGCCTGCGAATGGATGATCCGCTGGGACCAGGAAGGCGCCGAGAGCGAGCGGGAATTCGGGGTCAAGGAGATCAAGCTGACCAACGAATATGGCGGGGTCGACCGGAAAAGCGGCGGGTTCGTCCGGGAGATCCTCATGACCGAGGAGTTCTTCGACCACCTCCGCCAGCACGCGGTGCCGCTGAACGAGAACGCCATCCGCCAGCTGCGCGATTCGGCAACCGCGCTCGACCTCTACACCTGGCTCGCCTACCGGCTGCCCCGGATCAGCCCGAAGCGGCCGGTCTCGATCAGCTGGCAGCAGCTCGCCGTGCATTTCGGCAATGACGGCCGGAACATCCGCAAATTCCGCCAGACCGTGCGGGACGCCTGGGAGCGGCATGTCTCCGGCGTCTATCCAGAGGCGAAGGCGGATTTCGACACGACACTGGTGCGGCTCTACGCGTCGCCGTCACCGCTGCAGCAGAAGCGGGTCCCGGGTGCTCATCTGCAACTGGTCACCGATGCAGAGGGTACGGCCGGCAGCGCTGCGAGCGCGCCGCCATCCCCGACCGCCGAACCTGACCTCCCGGCGCGCTTCCTCGCCGCTTTGCGCGCCACACTCGGTGCCGCAGACGCGCGCGCCTGGCTCCGCGACGTGCGGCTCGAGGAGATCGACGGCACCTGGACGGTGACCGCGGGCACGCGCTTCATCGCGCACTGGATCGCGACCCAGTTCAGCCAGGCGCTCGCCCAGGCGGCGGTCGCGGTCGACCTGCCAACCACCCCGGCCGTCATCGCCCGCAAATCCCGATGACCGTTCCACGCACCTGACGGAGACACCATGGACGGGTTTGCGTCGACGGACTCGATCGCCGGCCTGTACACGCGCTCGCTCGGCATCCTGGAATCGCTCCGCAGCCGGGGCGTGTCGGGTGAGGCGCGTGGCCGGCAGGCGCCGCGCTATCCGATCACCCGCGTCGCCGAGCTGGTCGGGCGGACCAGTGCCGCGATCCGCGAGGCGGAGAAGGACGGGCGGCTGCCGGCGGTCGAGCGGACGGCGTCGGGCCGGCGCGTCGGCTACACGCTGGCGGAAATCAACCAGATGCGGGCGGTGTTCGGGACGCGGCCCTGGCGCACCGCGGAGGATCCGCTGGCGGTGATCGCCGTGCAGAACTTCAAGGGCGGGGTAGGGAAGTCCACGGTCTCGGCGCACCTGGCGCAGTTTCTCGCCATCCGGGGCTATCGCGTCTGCCTGCTCGATTGCGACAGCCAGGGATCGACGACGGCGCTGTTCGGCTACGTCCCCGACCTCGACATCGGCGAGGAGGACACGCTCTACCCGTTCTTCCGCAACGCCGAGATGGCCAGCCTGGCCTACGCCGTGCGCGAGACCCACTGGGACGGGCTCTACCTCGTTCCCGCGAACCTGAAGCTCTATTCCTCCGAGTATGAGCTGGCGGCGCGCGTCGCGCGGGCCGAGCCGAATCTTCTGAACCGCCTGGCCGAGGGCATTGCCTCGATCGCCGATCATTTCGACGTGGTGATCCTGGATCCGCCGCCGGCGCTCGGCGCGATCTCGCTCTCCGTCATGCGCGCCGCCAACGCGCTGCTGGTGCCGATCCCGCCCACGGTGGTCGACTTCACCTCGACCACCTCCTTCCTCGCCATGCTGTACGAGACGATGCTCACCCTGCAGGAGCGGGGTTTGCCGATCGACCTGCGCTGGATGCGCTTCGTCGCCACCCGCGCCGACGAGCAGAAATCGATGCAGCGCGAGCTGCTCGGCGTCATGCGCAGCCTGTTCGGCGAGACGCTGCTGCGCACCGTGCTGAAGGACAGCGCCGAGATCGACAACGCCTCGGCGCGGCTGATGACGGTCTACGATCTCGAGCAGCCGGTGACGTCCCGGGAGACCTACCAGCGCTGCATGACCTATCTCAACGGCGTTGCCGCCGAGGTCGAAATGCAGGTGCGGTTGACCTGGCCCAGCCAGGCCGGGCGGCTGCGCGCCGAGGGCATCCTGTAGCGGGTTGCAGACCTGCAACCTTGAGCTAGAGTGCTGAAATAAAACGGAAAAATGACATGGCGTTGGGCAACAGAGGGTTCGCGCAGGGATTGACCGGGGCAGGGCAGGGTGCTCCGGCCGCGCGCCTGCCGCCGCGCACCGGTATCCTGGACTCGCGCGAGAACCGCCTCGCCGCCCTGGCTGCGGGGAACTCGGTCACCCGCGTGCACGAACTGGTCGATCCGGCGCGCTGCCGCATCTGGGAGGGCCACAACCGCGACTACGGCGCCCTGTCTCCGGAGACCTGCGCCGACCTGATCGAGAGCTTCAAGGCGCAGGGGCGCCAGGAAGTGCCGGCCATCGTGCGCCGGGTCGTCGGCGATCCCGACCACGAGTACGAGGTGATCTGCGGCGCGCGGCGGCATTGGAGCGTCGCGTGGATGCGCGCGCACGACTACCCCGACTTCAAGTTTCTCGTCGAACCGCGCGAGCTCACCGACGAAGAAGCGTTCCGCGTTGCCGACCTCGAGAATCGCAGCCGGCGGGACCTGTCCGACTACGAGCGGGCACGGGACTACGCCCGCGCCGTGGAGCGCTACTACGACGGCAGCCAGCAGCGCATGGCGGAGCGCCTCGAAGTCACGAAAAGCTGGCTGAGCCGCTACCTCGAACTCGCCCGGCTGCCGGACGACGTTCTGGCCGCCTTCGGCTCGCCGCAGGTCATCGGCATCAGCCACGCCGCCGTCCTGGCGCCGCTGCTGCGGATCGAGGGGCAGCGGGATCGCGTGCTCGCCGAGGCGCGTGCGATCCGCGCCGAGCAGGCGGCGCTTGCGGAGCGCCGCGCGCCGTGGATGCCGCCGGCGGCCGTGATGCGGCGCCTGACCGCGATCGCGGCGCCGGCGGGTAAGCCGCGTGGCGCCGCCCGTGCGACCGAGCATCTGGTGCGCGCCGCGGATGGGGCGATCCTGGCGCGGGGGCAGAAGGCGGCGGGCAGGGGAGGGGTCAGCATCAGCATCCCGGCCGCGACGAAGCATCCACGCGCGGCCATCCTTACCGCCGTCGCGGAAATCCTGGACGCGATCGGGGCCACGCAACGTCCCGGCGAAGGCGACCGATGAAAACGGTACGCTGCGCTGCCGCCTGGCAGGGTGCTGAAAAAGAAAGGCCAGGGCTCTGCCCTGGACCCGCTGGGGCCGTACGGCCCCAGACCCCAATGACTTAAGTGAAGGATTGCAAAGGCTGCGCCTTTGCCGGGACGTTGCGCGGCCCCGATCGCGTCCAGGATTTCCGCGACGGCGGTAAGGATGGCCGCGCGTGGATGCTTCGTCGCGGCCGGGATG
>DATJSJ010000189.1:0-5669 GCA_035504175.1 Acetobacteraceae bacterium | reverse complement strand
AAAGGCGCCGGCAACGTCGGCCGCATCGCCGAGACGGTTGAGCGGAATACCCTTGAGGATGTCGGTGCGCATCTCGTTGGTGAGCTTCCCGCCCGTGATGTCGGTCTGGATCAGACCCGGGGTGACGCAGTTGACGCGAATCCCGTCCGGTCCCAGCTCCCGGGCCATTGCCTTGGCCAGGCCGAGCACGCCGGCCTTCGCCGCCGAATAGTGCGGGCCGCCGAAAATGCCGCCGCCGCGCTGCGCGGAGACCGATGACATGCAGGCGATCGAGCCGCGACGGCGCGCACGCATGTGCGGGATGAACGCCTGACTCAACAGCAGGACGCCGCGCAGGTTCACGTCGAGCACCGCGTCCCATTCCGGCCGCCCGATCTGCATGAGCTTCAGCGGCTGGGTGATCCCGGCATTGTTGATCAGGATGTCGAGCGATCCGAATTGCGCGATCACCTGCCCGGCGGCGGCACGGCACGCGGCGTCGTCGGTGACGTCGCAGGTGACGCCCAGATGGTCCGCGCCCAGGTCCGCGGCGGCCGCGCGCGCCTGGTCGGCGTCCACGTCCAGAATCGCGACCCGGGCGCCGTGCTGGGCAAAGAGTCGGGCGGTCGCGAGGCCGATTCCCCGCGGGCTGGCGGCGCCGGAAATGGCGGCCGTCTTGCCATCCAATAGCATGACGTTTCCTCGTTGCTTGCCGCCAATCTGCCGCCGGGGCGGGTCGCGCCAAAACGCGAAGTTTGCACCATAAGGTGAATCCGGTTCATCATTGCCCGATGCGCCAATACCTTCCGCTCTCCGCGCTGCGCGTGTTCGAGGCCGCGGCCCGTGGCGGGTCGTTCCGCGCCGCGGCCGAAGAGCTGCTGCTGACGCCGAGCGCCGTCAGCCACGCGGTGCGCAAGCTGGAGGCCGAGCTCGCCGCCGTGCTGTTCATGCGCGACGGCCGCAGCATGGCCCTGACGCCGGAAGGCGAAGTGCTGCTGCGCTATGTGGAGCGCGGTTTTGCCGAATTGCGCCGCGGCATCGTCGCGGTCTCGGCGCGGGACATGCACCTGCTGCGGCTGCACTGCGCGCCGAGTTTCGCGGCGCAATGGCTGACGCCCCGGCTCGGGCGGTTCCGGCGGGAATGTCCCGGGATCGAGCTGCGGCTCGCCGCAAGCACCGACTACACCCGGTTCGTCTCGGACGAGTTCGACGCCGACATCGTCTACGGCAAGCCGCGGCTGGAAGGAATGGTGACGCTGCCGCTCGGTGAGGAGGTGGTGACGCCGCTTTGTGCGCCGGAGCTTGCATATCGGATCATCGATCCCCGCGCGCTGCTCGGCCAGACTTTGATCGAGAGCGACAACAAGAAGGTGCGCTGGGACATGTGGTTCGCCGCCAACGGCCTCGCCGCGCCGGCGCCGAGTGGTCCGCGCTTCGATCGCAGCTTCCTCGCGATTGCCGCGGCGGTCGACGGACTCGGCGTGGCGCTCGAATCGCTGCGGCTGGCGGAACGTGAGCTTGCCTCGGGCCGGCTCGTGCGGCCGCTCGCCGGACGGGCGCGCGATGTCCGCTATGTCGGGCACTGGCTGGTGTTCCCGCCCACGAAGGAGGATTTCCAGGCGCTTCGCCGCTTCGTCGACTGGCTGCTGGCGGAGCTCGGGATCGGGAACGCCGCGCCGACGCCCGATGGTCTGGTTGGCTGAGCGGGCGGGCGGCGACCAGGCAGCGTATCGCGACAGAAACGGGTCGGTTCGCTGGTTTTCCCGAGCAGGGCAGACCGGCGACATCGGGCGCGCCTGCCGCCCACGCGGCATCGCGCGGCCGGCGTTGCGGAGATGCTGGCGTCCCGACCGGAAGCCCGGCGGTCGCATGTCGGGTGATGCGCCCCGCACCGCCACCGAAGCACTACCGGCCCCGTACGCGGCTTGACAGCCGGCGGACGCTGGGCCGGTGTTAGCGCCCCCGCCGGGGATTTGGGTTCATGCCGCGCATCGAGATTGCCGTGAAAGGCCTGTTCGCGACCCCGGTGGCCGCCGTCGAACTGCCCGACGCGGCGGCGCGAAACCGGGTGCTGGCCGAGCTGATCCTGCGCCGCCGCGAGGCGATGCCGTCCGCCCAGGCGTCGAACGCCGGCGGCTGGCATTCCGACCGCAACCTCGCCGAGTGGGGTGGCGAGCCCGTGACCGAGATCCTCGACATCGCCCGGAACGTCGCGACCCAGCTCACCGCCGATCGCGACGGCGCGCCGGTGCAGCCGGCCTGGAAGGTGCGGGCCTGGGCCAATGTCAACGGCCCCGGCGACAGCAACATCTGCCACTACCACCCGGGCTCGGTCTGGTCCGGCACGTACTATGTCGAGGATGGCGGCTGCGCCGCCGATCCCGCGCTCGGCGGCGAGTTCGAGATGCTCGATCCGCGCGGGCCCGGACCGGGGATGTATGCGCCGGCGCTGAAATTTGCCGGCGAAGACGGCCGCTCCGTCGGCAGCGCGGAGACGATCCGGCCGCGCCCCGGGCTGCTGTTCCTGTTTCCCTCCTGGCTGTTCCACCAGGTGCGGCCGTATCGCGGCCAGGGACTGCGCATTTCCATCGCCTTCAATCTCAGCCTCTGACGGACGGCACCCGCATGGACAACCGGCTGACCCGGCCGATCTCGCGGCGGCAATCGGAAATCCTCGTCCTGGCGCGCGAGGCCGGCCGCGTGTCGGTCGAGGACCTCGCCGCGCGCTTCGCGGTGACGCCGCAGACCATAAGGCGCGATCTGAACGAGCTTTGCGACGCTCGCGCGATGACCCGCGTGCACGGCGGCGCGATGATCGCCTCGGGCGTGGAGAATCTTGCCTACGAGGCGCGCAAGCTGGTGGCGCAGCCGCACAAGCGCCTGATCGGCGAGGCGACGGCGCGGCTGGTACCGGACAGTTCGTCGCTGTTCATCAATCTCGGCACCACCACCGAGGAAGTGGCGCGGGCGCTCACTGCGCATCACGGCCTGCTGGTGATCACCAACAACCTCAACGTCGCCCGCGAGCTCTATCCCTGTCCCGGGATCGAGGTGATCCTGGCCGGCGGCGCGGTGCGGCGCAGCGACGGCGGCATCATCGGCTCCGCCCCGGTCGAGCTGGTGCGACAGTTCCGCGTCGACCTGGCGGTGATCGGCACCTCCGCGATCGATCCGGACGGCACGCTGCTCGATTTCGACGTGCGCGAGGTCGAGGTTTCGCGCGCGATCATCGAGAATGCGCGGCGCGTTGTGCTCGCCGCGGACAGCAGCAAGTTCGCCCGCGCGGCGCCGGTGCGCATCGCGCATCTGGCCGATATCGACGTGCTGGTGACCGACCGCCTGCCCTCGCCCGAGATCGCCGAGCTGTGCGAGCGGCATGGGGTCGAGGTGGTCGAGGCCGGCGGCCCGGTCGAGCCGGAGGCGTAGCGGCCCGCGCCCGTCGCGGCGCCCGATCGCCCTTCGGCGGCTCCCCTCCTCGCTCAGGGGCGCGATTTTTTCGTTTTCCCGGCCACTTTGATCGCTTGCCAGCCATATAATGTTCGGATTAACGTTCCGCAACGAGGGGCGAGGCACATGCCCCCGCATGAGAGGGGGCGTCCGAGGCGTGGAACCGGCCGGACCGTCGGGCATGTTCGACCTCGCCATCATCGGCGGGGGGATCAACGGCAGCGGCATCGCCCGCGCCGCCGCGGGTCTCGGCCACTCCGTGTTCCTGTGCGAGGCCGGCGATCTCGGCTCCGGCACCTCGTCCGCCTCGACCAAGCTGATCCATGGCGGGCTGCGCTATCTCGAGCACCGCGAGTTCCGCCTGGTGCGCGAGTCGCTGCTCGAGCGCGAGGTGCTGTGGGCGATCGCGCCGCACATCATCTGGCCGCTGCGCTTCGTGCTGCCGCATCACAAGGGGCTGCGCCCGGCCTGGCTGCTGCGGCTCGGCCTGTTCGTCTACGACCATCTGGGCGGGCGCCGGCGTCTGCCGGCGACGCGCACGCTGCGGCTCCGCCGGCATCCGGCCGGGCGGATGCTGAAGCCGCAATACGGGCTCGCCTTCGAATACTCCGATTGCTGGGTCGAGGATTCGCGCCTGGTGGTGCTGAACGCGCGCGACGCGGCGGAGAAGGGCGCGGTGATCGCGCCGCGCACGCGCTGCGTCGCCGCTGCACGCGAATCCGGCTTCTGGGTGGCGACGCTGCAGGAATCGGGCGGCCGCCGCCGCGAGGTGCGGGCGCGCGCGCTGGTCAACGCCGCCGGTCCCTGGGTCGGCGAGGTGCTGCGCGGCGTGGTGCGCGCGCCGGCCAAGGCGACGGCGCGGCTGGTGCAGGGCAGCCACATCGTCGTGCCGCGGCTCTATCCCGACGAGCATTGCTACATCTTCCAGAATGCCGACGGGCGGATCTTCTTCGTGATCCCGTACGAGCGCGACTTCACGCTGATCGGCACCACCGATCGCGATTTCCACGGCGATCCGGCGCGGGTGCGCGCCTCGCCTGAGGAGGTCGCCTATCTCTGCGCCGCGGCGAGCGAGTATTTCCGCAACCCGGTGACGCCCGAGCAGGTGGTCTGGTCGTATTCCGGCGTGCGGTCGCTGTACGATGACGGCGCATCGATGGCGCAGGAGGCGACGCGCGACTACGTGCTGCAGCTCGATGCGCCGGCGGATCGGGCCACCGCGGATGCGGTGCCGCTGCTGTCGATCTTCGGCGGCAAGATCACGACCTATCGCCGGCTGGCCGACGCGGCGCTGGCGCGGCTGGCGCCGTACCTGCCGGCCGCGTCGCGCCGCGCCGCCGGCTGGACCGGGCGCGAGACGCTGCCCGGCGGCGATTTCGCGATCGACGGGTTCGAGACCGAGCTCGGCCGCGCCGGCGTGCGCTGGCCCTTCGTGCCGGCGCCGATGCTGCGCCGGCTGCTGCGCGCCTACGGCACCTGCATCGCCGAGCTGCTGGGCGATGCGCGATCGCTCGACGATCTCGGTGCAGCCTTCGGCGCCGACTTGACCGAGGCGGAGATCCGCTACCTGGTCCGGCGCGAATGGGCGATGACCGCGGAGGACGTGGTCTGGCGCCGCAGCAAGCTCGGCCTGCGCCTGTCCGAAGCTGAGATCGCGCGCATCGACGATTTCCTCGCCGGGCTGCTGGCGATCCGGGAGCGCGCGGCATGAGCCTTCGCCTCGATTCCGTCAGCCTGTCAGCCGGCGGGGTCGCGATGATCCGCGATGTCAGTCTCGAGCTGCAGCGCGGCACGATGAACCTGCTGCTCGGGCCGACGCTGTCCGGCAAGACCTCGCTGATGCGACTGATGGCCGGGCTCGACCG
Organism: Acetobacteraceae bacterium; assembly: GCA_035504175.1. Taxonomy (GTDB): domain Bacteria; phylum Pseudomonadota; class Alphaproteobacteria; order Acetobacterales; family Acetobacteraceae; genus DATJSJ01. The sequence continues at coordinate 378 of DATJSJ010000189.1, read as the reverse complement.
GCCCGACGCAGGCAGGGTGCTGATCGACGGGCGCGACGTCACCGGCATTCCGGTGCGGCGCCGCTCCGTCGCTATGGTCTACCAGCAATTCGTCAACTACCCGACGCTGTCGGTGTACGAGAACATCGCCTCGCCGCTGCGCGTCGCCGGCCTGCCGCGCGCCGAGATCGAGCAGCGGGTGCAGCAGGCAGCGAAGCTGCTGCATCTCGAGCCGCTGCTCGATCGGCTGCCGCCGCAGATCTCGGGCGGGCAGCAGCAGCGCACGGCGATCGCTCGCGCTTTGGTCAAGCGCGCCGACCACGTGTTGCTGGACGAGCCGCTGGCCAATCTCGACTACAAGCTGCGCGAGGAGCTGCGCGAGGAATTGCCGCGGCTGTT
>DATJSJ010000188.1:0-32795 GCA_035504175.1 Acetobacteraceae bacterium | reverse complement strand
CGCGTGCTGCTGGAGCGCTACCTGGACCGGCCGCGCCACATCGAGGTGCAGGTCTTCGCCGACACGCACGGTACCATCGTGCACCTGTTCGAGCGCGACTGCTCGACGCAGCGCCGGCACCAGAAGCTGATCGAGGAGGCGCCGGCGCCCGGCCTCGATGCCACAACCCGCGTCGCCATGGCGGAGGCGGCGGTCGCCTGCGCCCGCGCCGTCGCCTATCTCGGCGCCGGCACCGTCGAGTTCGTCTCCGACGGCACCGAGTTTTTCTTCCTCGAGATGAACACCCGGCTGCAGGTGGAGCACCCGGTGACCGAGGCGGTGACCGGCTTCGACCTGGTGGAATGGCAGTTGCGCATCGCCGCCGGCAAGCCCCTGCCGGCGACCGGCCCCGCGATCCGCCTCGCCGGCCACGCGATCGAGGCGCGGCTTTACGCCGAGGATCCGGCCCGCGACTTCGCCCCGGATTCCGGCCGGCTGGTCGAATTCCGCCTGCCCGATGCGGCGCGGGTCGAGACCGGATTCGCGCCCGGTGATGCGGTCGGCGTGCACTACGACGCGCTGCTGGCCAAGCTGGTGGTGCACGGCCCGACGCGCGAGGCGGCGCGGCTTCTGCTCGCGCGGGCGCTGGCGGACTGCGCCGTGGCCGGGGTCGCGACCAATCTCGACCTGCTTTCGGCGATCGTGGCGCATCCGGTGTTCGCCGCCGGGGCCCCCGATACCGGCTTCGTCGAGCGTGAGCGCACCGCGCTGCTGCACGCCGCGCCGGCCACGCCCGACATCCTGGCCGCCGCGGTGCTGGCGCTGCTGCTCGAGGCGCGCGAGGCCGCCGCCGCCCGCGCCGCCGCCGCGCCCGATCCCGCCTCGCCCTGGCACGCGGCGGATGGCTGGTGGCCCAACCTCGACGCCTGGCGGGAGGTCACCCTGATCGAGGGCGAGACGGCGCACCGGCTCGCCTGGCGCGGCGCGGGCGCGGGCTGGCGGCTGCGCGTCGGCGGGCAGGCGATGGCGGGCGAGGCGGCGCGCGCGCCGGACGGGCGGATCGCGATCGTGCTCGATGGCGTCCGCGAGCACCTGGTCGCGACGCACCAGACTGGCCGGCTTGCGCTGCGGCTGCGCGGCCGCTCCTGGCGGTTCGGCCTGCCCGGCGACGAAGCCGCGGCCGAGGCGGCGGAGGCGGGCGACCGGCTGGTGGCGCCGATCCCCGGCCTAGTCACGGAGGTGATGGCCTCGCCCGGCGCCCCCGCGTCCCGCGGCACCGTGCTGGTGGTGCTGGAGGCGATGAAGACGGTGTTCCGCCTCGCCGCGCCCGCCGACGCCGTGATCGCCGAGGTGCCGGTCAGCGCCGGCGAGACCGTGGCGGAAGGGCAGGTGCTGGTGCGATTCGCCGGCGCCGATCCTGCGGCCACGCCCGATTGAGGACCGCGTCCGGGGCGATCGGGAGCCCCCCTATCCGCCGCCTTGGGTTCCTGCAGGGGTGTGACCGGCGGCACACGAAAATCCGTCCTGCATTGTTCCGTAAGGTCTGCAGCCCCAATTTTGGCGTATTGCTGTCCGAACGGAAGAGCGAACGTCACGGTCAGGGAGAATGAACGTGCGGTACGGATGGATGCTGAAGCGCGCTCGCTGGGTTCCGGCTGCGGCCTTGGCGCTGGCCGCTCCCCTGCTGGCGGCGAGTCCGGCCCAGGCCTGGTGGCATGGCGGCTGGGGTTGGGGTGGCGGCTGGCACGGCGGCTGGGGGTGGGGCTGGCATGGCGGGGTGGTGGTAGCACCGCCGGTCGTGGTCGCCCCGCCGGTCTACGCCCCGCCGCCGGTCTATTACGCGCCGCCGCCGGCCTACGCGCCCGCCTACCCGCCGCCGGGGGCCCAGTGGATCCCGGGTCATTACGCGCCGAACGGCTACTGGGTGCCTGGCCACTGGACCTGAGCGGGCCGTCTGACGGGTCGGGCGCCGAGGGCGCGCCTGCCTAGCTTGGCTTACCCTCCGGCCAGGGTCGCCGGCGCGAATTCGCGCAGGAAGCGCGCAATCGCCGGTGCGCCGTCGGCCGGGGTGCTGAGCGCGACGTAGCCGTCCGGGCGGATCAGGTAGATGTATCCGGCGGCATAATCGCCCGTCGCGCTGGCCCGCAGCGGTTCGGCCAGAGCCGCGAGATCGGGCGGCAGCTCCGGTGTCGCCTGGCCGATCGCCAGGATGACGAACCGTCCGGCGCCGAGCGCCGGGTAGAGCCGTCCGGGTGTGCCCGCTTCGGTCACCACATCCAGATCGGGTGCACGATGCCCGGCCAGCGGGTGGGGCGCCGCCCCCGGCATTGCGCGCGTCAGCTCGCCGGGTCGGTAGTGCAGGTCGAGCTCGGTGAGCTGCTCCACCATTCGGTGGCGCAGAGCGGGCAGGTGCCCGAGCACGCCGGCCGCCGCATTGCGGATCTGCTGCAGGATCGGGTTCCGCAGGATCGCGACATGCGTCATCTGCGTCGCGTTGTGCAGCACCTGATCGCCGATCGCGCTGCGTTCCGGCGAGTAGGCGTCGAGCAGTGCCTCGCTCGCGGCCCCGTGCCAGACCAGCGCCAGCTTCCAGGCCAGGTTGAAGGCGTCCTGCATGCCGGTGTTCATGCCCTGGCCGCCGGCCGGGCTGTGGATATGCGCGGCATCCCCGGCCAGGAACACGCGGCCGCGCCGATACTCGCCGACCTTGCGCTCGTTGATGGTGAAGCGCGATAGCCAGACCGGGTCATGCACCCGCAAACCCTTCGGCCCGCGCGCATCGAGCAGCGCCTGTACCTCGGCGAGCGTCGGCGGCGCTTCGTTCCCCGCGGTCGGCGTATCGGCGATCACGCGGAAGCGGCCGCCGATGATCGGGAAAAATGCCAGGATCCCGTCCGGCTGCCAGACGATCATCACCTCGTCCGGCGGCAGCGGACCGTCGATGATGGCATCGGCGAGAATCCAATCCGACGGCTCGGTACTGCCCTCGAACTGCACGCTGAGCCCGTGCCGCACGGTGCTATGGGCGCCGTCGCAGCCGATCAACGCCGCGAACGTCGCGGTCTCGGTCCGTCCGTCCGGATGGCGCAACTCCGCCGTCACCGATCCGGCCTTCTCGGCAAATGACACCAGCTCCACCCGCCGCTCGACCTCCAGGCCCAGCCGGCCCAGCGCCTCCTCGAGCAGCCGCTCGGTCTCGCTCTGCGGCAGCATCAGCGCGAACGGGAAACGCGTCGCGACGGTGTCGAGTGCCAGCCGGATCAATTCGCGGTCCCCGGCATGGATCGAAGCGTGCCGGCAGGGCATGCCCGCCTGGACGAAGGCCTCGGCGCAGCCCTGCGTTTCCAGCAGCTCCAGCGTGCGCGGCCATAGCACCAGCGCCTTGGACTTGTCGGTGCGGGCCGGCGCCCGATCGATCACCCGAACGGCGACATCGCGCCGCTTCAGCGCCATCGCCATGGTCAGGCCGACCGGTCCCGCTCCCGCAACCAGCACGGCCTGGGTCATTGGAGCCTCCTCTCTCGCGATACGACAGGCTTGCACGCGTGGGTAGGTGGGATCAACACGGTTCAACAACGCAGGCGCGAAGGCGGCTTCGGGCGCTCAGGCTCCCATCTGACCGATTCAAAGGCCCGATCCCCCGGAAGGCTTGGGCCTTGCGATCCATCGCCTAACGCTCGGCCAGCCGCACCTTGATCGCGACCGGGCCGGCATCGCCCTCGGCTTCGACATAGCGGACCGTCATGCCTTCGCGCAGATCGTCCAGGCGGCCATTCGTCACGCTGTCGCGATGGAAAAGGAGCTGCGTGCCGATCGGCGTGAGCAGAAAGCCGTGGTCGGCATCGGGACGCAGTTGCGTGATCCGGCCGCTCAGCGCCGAACCGTTCGGGGCCGCCGCCGTCTCGGGCGCGCTCCGGACTTCCTTGAGGTCGCGCAGCCGTCGCTCCGCCGCCTGGAACGCATCGCGGATCGCGGCGCGCGCGTCCGAACCAGGCGATTTATGTCTCGCCCGCGATGGCTCGTGCGTGATCGCGAGGTCGTGGCCGGGGACCGACAGCAGAATATGCACGTCCATGACAGTGCCGCGCTGGTGCTGCTGGTGCTGCGGTTCGAGCGACACGCGGCAGCCGATCAGATGGCGGTGGCGGCCCTCGAGCTTGGCCACCTGCGCCCTGATCTCGCCCTCCAGCGTCGGCGAGGACGGCATGTTGTGAAAGGCGATCTCCAGCGGTCGGTCCACGATCTCTCCTTCCTCAGAAGCGCGCCGGCGCCAAGGGCTCTGCCTGCCGGGGCGGCCGGGCGCGTGGCGTCGCGGAGGGTCGCCCGTCGGCCGGCGGTCACGCGGCGGCTTCGCCTCCGCTGGTCGATCCGCCATACGTTCTCAACTGGCTGCGACGACGGCGGTTGCGCACCAAATGGGATGACCGCCCGACAGTCGACATCCGGTCGACGAAGCAGTGTCTGCGCCGACGACGCGCCGTCGACGGCCCTCGGGACTGCTCGCCTGCAGCGCGGCTGTTTCGTGCGGACGCGCCGCGAGACTGGAGGGCCGAACCCTCGTATCCTGACGGGGCAGCAATGTCGGAACCCGAACGGAAGCACGATCCAGGGCGTTGCACTCTCGGCAGCGCGTGGCCCGCGGTCTGGAATTTCAGGACGCAAGAAAGATTGACCGGCTGTGTCGCCGGAGGGCGGACAGCGAAGCGAGAGATGTCAATGCAGACACTCTTCCCGCAGCGGAGCATGACGTCGCGATGCCGATCGATCCGAGGAAAGTCCTGCGTCTCAATGTGCCGCAGTGGCAGGGCGGTGACCGGCCCGCTTACCGCATCGGCGGGCGGGTCCTGGCCGCGTTGGCTCCCGACGCCCAGGGTCCCGAGGAAACAGTGCCGGTTCCCGCGGAGACCGGCGCCGAGCGTCCGCTGGAGCAGGGTATCCTCTCCCGTGGCGCGCTGCTCCGGCAGGTCGATGCGGCTCTGTCGGCGATAGACCGGCACGCGCCCGAGGCGATCGTGACGCTCGGAGGTGACTGTCACGTCGATTTCGCGCCGATCGTCTACCTGAGCGAGAAGTATGGCGACGATCTGGCCGTGCTGTGGGTGGATGCACACCCTGACATCCAGGGGCCAGCGCAGACATCCAGCGCTCACGCGCACGTCCTGGCAATGTTGATGGGCGAAGGCGACAAAGGCCTTTCGAGTGCGCTGCGCCGTCCGATCAAGCCGCAGCAGATCCTCTATGTCGGCCTGACCGAGACGTCGCCGTTCGAGACCGGCTTCATTCGTGACCGCGGCATCGCCCGTCTGAGCCCGGAGGATCTGGAGGGTTCGCCGGTGAAGGTCTTGGAATGGGTGCGGGCATCAGGTGCCAGGAAGGTCGCCGTCCATTTCGATGTCGACGTTCTCGATCCCTCGCGCTACGGATTCGTGCTGTTCCACCAGCCTGGCTTGCCCCCTGGAGCATGGGATGAAGTCCCCAAAGGGCGCATGACGCTCGACGAGGTGGCTCGCATTCTGACTGCCGTCGATGCGGAGGCCGACATCGTCGGGCTGGCTATCACGGAATACCTGCCCTGGGACGCAATTGGCCTGTCGCGATCGCTCAGCGCGCTGCCACTGCTCGGCACGAAGTAGCTTGCCCTGGCGTATCTCGTCTCGGGTAGCCAAGATCGAACGGCAGCGACTGCCGCCGGTCGGCCGTGAACCCGGACGAACAGCGCGTGTCTCGTCGCTTTGGGAGTCACCGCGGCCGCCGGGCCGTGGGCCGGATCCCGCACAGTGCGCGGTGGAACAACGACGACGCGGGTCTCGGCATGAACGGATGCAGTCACGCCTGCCACCAGGCGAAGGCACGCGCCTTCGACACCGTCGAAGGCGACCAATGCGGAGGGCCACGGGTCCGGACCCTCGTCAAGGCTGCGGCCTGCGGCCGCACCGCGCGAAGCGCGGCTTCGGCCTTGACGAGGCTCCGGATCCGTGGCGAGGGCTTGAGGTGCGCTCGACGGTGTCGAGCGCGTCCATGACGCGCGCCACGATCAACCAGATTGTGAGGAGCAGCAGAGCCCCCTGGCAGGCCTTGCGCTGGCGCGCCTTAAGCGGCGCGGCGCTGCCGCCGCCGGTTCAGCGACGCCATCGTCACCAGCGCCGTCGCGATCACCAGGAACGACAGCCCCGTCGTCACCGTGCCGAGCGCGTACAACACCGGCGTCGTGATGTTCGTGGTCATGCCGTAGATCTCGAGCGGCAGCGTGTTGTTGCTCCCGGCGGTCAGCAGCGTGCGCGGGAACTCGTCATAGGACAGCGTGAAGCCGAACAGCGCGATGCCGATCACGCTCGGCAGGATGATCGGCAGCACCACGTGCCGGAACGACTGCCACGGCGAGGCGCCGAGATCGCGCGCCGCCTCCTCCCACGACCGGTCGAAGCGGTTGAACACGGCGAGCATGACCAGCAGCCCGAACGGCAGGCTCCAGGTGAGCTGCGCGCCGAAGGCCGAACTCCACCAGTCGGATTCCAGCCCCGACTGGCTGAACAGCAGCCCGACGCCGAGGCTGACCAGGATCGAGGGCACGATCAGGCTGGCAATCGTCAGCGCCAGCAGCGCGCCGGAGCCGCGAAAGCGCCGGCGGAACGCAAGCCCGGCGGCGACCGAGACCACCACCGTCACGACCATGACCATGAAGGCGAGCATGAGCGAGCGCTGCAGCGCACCGCCGAGATCGCCCACCGCCTGCGGCTCGAACAGCCTCGCGAACCAGTGCAGCGAGGAGCCGTTCATCGGAAACGTCAGCCCGCCATTCGGCCCCTGGAAGGACAGCACGACGATCGTGACCGTGGGACCATACAGGAACAGCACGAACAGCGCGAAGAACGCCGACAGCACGTAGAACCCGGCGCCGCGCGGCTTCACAGCTCGGCCCGGATGTCGATCAGCCGCAGGATGCCGCCGATCATCAGCAGCACCACGGCGAGCAGCACCACCGCATTGGCGCAGGCTGCAGGATACTGCAGCAGCGAGATCTGGTTCGAGATCATCAGCCCGACCGAGGCGCGCTGCCCACCGCTCATCAGCCGCACGGTGATGAAATCGCCCATCACCAGCGTCACGATGAAGATCGTGCCGATCGCGATCCCCGGCTTGCACAGCGGCAGGATGACCTCGAGGATCACCTGCCAGGATTTCGCCCCGGCATCGACCGCCGCCTCCATCAGCCGCCGGTCGATGCGCATCATCGTGTTGAAAATCGGCACCACCATGAACAGCGTGTTCAGGTGCACGAAGGCGAGGATCACCGCGAAGTCGGAGAACAGCAGGAATTCCAGCGGGTGATGGATCAGGCCGATCCGCAGCAGTGCCGAATTCAACAGCCCGTTGCGGCCGAGGAAGGGCACCCAGGAAATCATGCGGATGATGTTCGAGGTCAGGAACGGGATCGTGCAGACCAGGAACAGCACCATCTGCATCACAGTGCTGCGGATGTGGAAGGCGAGGAAATAGGCGACCCAGAAGCCGATGAACAACGTGATCGCCCAGACGATCACCGTGTATTTCACCGTATTGAGATAGGTCTCCCACGTCACGTGGTCGAACAGCGTGTCGGTGTAGTTCGACCAGACGAAGTTCGGCAGGATCTGGACGCTGTTGTAGTCGAGGAAGCTGACCACCACGATCACGGCGATCGGCACCAGCAGGAAGGCGAACAGGATCAGCGCGAGCGGCGTCGCCTGCAGATAGGGGGCCAAGCTCCCGGCCGGCTTGCGCCGGCCGGTTGGCCTGTGGTCGATGCGGGTTGCCGCGTCCGCCGTGGCGGACGCCGGCGCGGTGATGCTCACGCGGCGATGAACTCGTTCCAGCGCCGGACCATGTAGCGGTCCTCGTCCATCACCGAGTTCCAGCAGGCGATGTGGCCCATGCGCTCGTAGAACGAGCCGCCGTCGCGCACGTCGCCGGCCTTGGCGATCTCCTTGCCGTCGGGGCTCTTGATCACGTCGGTCGCCGGCTTGCCGTCCATCCAGTAGCCCCACTCGTTCGGGGTCATGTATTTCTTGGCGGTCGAGAGCACGGCGCTGTAATAGCCCTGCCGGTTGAGATACGCGCCGACCCAGCCGGAGAGATACCAGTTGATGTATTCATAGGCGGCGTCGAGCTCGATGCCCTTGAGGTGCTTCGCCATGCCGAGCCCGCCGCCCCAGGCGCGGTAGCCTTCCTCGAGCGGCTGGTATTTGCAGGGGATGCCCTTGGCCTTGACCGCGGTCACCGCCGGCGACCACATCGACTGGATCACCACCTCGCCCGAGGACATCAGGTTGACGCTCTCGTCGAACGTCTTCCAGAAGGCGCGGAACTGCCCGGCATGCTTGGTCTTGATCATGAAATCGATCGTCTTGTCGATCTCGGCCTTGGTCATGTTCCCCTTGTCCTTGTATTTGATCAGGCCAGAGGACTCCATGACCATCGCCGCATCCATGATGCCGATCGATGGGATGTTCAGGATCGACGCCCGCCCCTTGAACGCCGGATCAACCAGCTCGCGCCAGTTCTTGATCGGCTTGCCGACCAGGTCGGGTCGGATGCCGAGCGTGTCGGCGTTGTAGATCGTGGGAATCAGCGTCATCCACTCGGTCGGCGCCTTGGCGAACTTGCGCGACTCCGGCCCCTCGACGAAGCCGACGCTGTTCGGCGTCGTGCCCTGCGCGATCGGCGTCGAGGGCGTCAGATGGCCGGTGGTGAAGATCGGCACGATATCGCCGTAGTACTTAATCTTCTTCGTGTCCATCGGCTGCAGCACGCCGACCGGGAAGACCTTCTTGCAGATCCAGTACTCGATGTCGGCGATGTCGTAGGAGTTCGGCTGCGTCACCGCCTTCTGCGTCACCGCGTCCGAATCGAGCGCCGTCATCGCAAGCGTGAAGCCGAGATCCGACTTCACCTTGTCGGCGATGGCGTTGAGGTTGGAGACGCCGGTGCCGAACTGGCGCAGCGTCACGTTCTTGATGTTTTGCGCCCAGATCGTGGGAAATCCGGTGATGGCGCCCGAGCCGATCGCGGCGCCGGTGGCCTGCAGCAAGGTACGGCGTGCAATGCCGCCGCGACCCCTATCGGTGCGTTTGTTGGACATGGCGAGCGTTCCTTTTCTCCCGGTTCAGGCTTGGCCGATCGGATGGGCGTCGTGCTCCGACCAGGTCAGCGTCGCGGCATCGCCGATCGCGACCGGTCTGGCGTAGAAATCCTGGTCCGGCATGAGGGCGACGGCCTCGTCGCCGCCACCCATCGCGACCGCGACCCGCACCGCCGCGCCCTGATATTCGACCGCGGTGACGCGGCCCTCGACGCGCGGCCCGGCGGCGGCGCCATTGCCCAGCCGGCAGCGATCGGCGCGCACCGCGACGATGCCCATCGCGTTTGGCCCATGCCCGTTCGGCAACACGTTGTGGCCGCCGATGAAGCGGGCGACGAAGGCGGTGGTCGGACGCTCGAACACCTCGCGCGCCGCCGCGGCCTGGCGGATGTGGCCGCTCTCCATCACCACCACGAGATCGGCCAGCGCCAGCGCCTCGTCCTGGCTGTGCGTGACATGGATGAAGCTGATGCCGAGCTCGCGCTGCAGCCGCTTCAGCTCCTCGCGCACGCGGATGCGCAGGAACGGGTCGAGGGCGGAGAGCGGCTCGTCCAGCAGCAGCACGCGCGGCCGGGTGATCAGCGCCCGCGCCAACGCCACCCGCTGCTGCTGTCCGCCGGAGAGCTGCGACGGCAGGCGGTCGGCATATTGTTCGAGTTGCACCCGCGCCAGATATTCGCGCGCCCGCGTCCGCCGCTCCGACCTGCCGACGCCGCGCATCTTCAGGCTGAACGCCACATTGTCGAGGCAGGTCAGATGCGGAAACAGCGCGTAGCTCTGGAACATCATCGCGGTGCCGCGCCGCGCCGGCGGGATGTCGGTGACGTTCTGACCGGCGATCAGCACGTCGCCCTCGGACACGCTCTCATGCCCGGCGATCATGCGCAGCGTCGTGGTCTTGCCGCAGCCGGACGGGCCGAGCAGGCAGCAATACGTCGCCCGCGGAATGCGCAGCGACACGGTCTCGACGGCGAGCGCGCTGCCGTAGCGCTTGCTGACCGCGACGAGTTCGACATCGTGAATGGGGGCGGGATCGGCCGACACGTCACCGGCTACGCAATCGGCGTGCCATCGCCCGCGCAAGCGTGAGGCCTCCTTACGGGACCGGCCGCGGCGCACCCCGGCCGCCTCCGCCGCATCAGGCGCCCCACAGCGCCGGTGGGTCGTCGCGTCGACCTTTGCGATCGACTCTCCCGTCGGCGGGACGGCATTGCCCTTCGCTTGGGCGCCATGCTCAGAATCGCGGCAGGGGCGGGACCACTGCCGCTGCCTCGGAAGCCGGCCTTTACCGGGTCAGGGTCGTGCCGGCGCCGGCGTGGTCGGGGTCACGACACCGCGCATTCGTGGGCGGGACTTTCGCGGGACCGGGCGATTGGCGATAACCGGGTATGGATGATGCCCCTGCCGCCGCGCCGTCCCCGGTCCGCCGCAGCGACTACCGGCCGCCGGATTTCCTGGTCGAGACCGTCGACCTCGCCTTCGATCTCGATCTCGAGGCGACCACCGTGCGGGCGCTGCTGGCGATGCGGCGCCACCCGGATGCGGGACCGGACCGCAAGCTCCGCCTCGATGGCGAGGCGCTGACGCTGCGAGCGCTGCTGCTGGACGGGCGGGCGCTGGCGCCGGAGGAATACACGCTCGATCCCTCCGGCCTCACCATCGATGCGGTGCCGGAGCGGTTCACCCTCGCGGTCACCACGGTGATCGCGCCCGAACGCAACACCGAACTCTCCGGCCTCTACACCTCGGGCGGCAACTACTACACCCAGTGCGAGGCGGAGGGATTCCGTCGCATCACCTTCTTCCCCGACCGGCCCGACGTGATGGCACGCTACACCACGACCATCACCGCCGACGCGGCTGCCTGCCCGGTGCTGCTCTCCAACGGCAACCCGGACGGCGAGGGCGTCGGCGCGGACGGGCGCCGCTGGGCGCGCTGGGTCGATCCGCATCCCAAGCCCTGCTACCTGTTCGCCCTCGTCGCCGGCGACCTGGTCGCGGTCCGCGACTGCTTCACCACCCGCTCCGGCCGCGACGTCGCCCTGGCGATCTGGGTGCGCCACGGCGACCAGGATCGCTGCGCACACGCGATGCAGGCACTCAAGACCTCGATGCGGTGGGACGAGGAGACCTACGGCCTCGAATACGATCTCGACGTGTTCAACATCGCCGCCGTATCCGACTTCAACATGGGGGCGATGGAGAACAAGGGGCTCAACATCTTCAACACGAAATACGTGCTGGCGCGGCCGGAGACCGCGACCGACACCGATTTCCAGGAGATCGAAACGGTCATCGCGCACGAGTATTTCCACAACTGGACCGGCAACCGCGTCACCTGCCGCGACTGGTTCCAGCTCTCGCTCAAGGAAGGCCTGACCGTCTATCGCGATCAGGAGTTCACCGCCGATCAGGGCAGCCGTCCGGTCAAGCGGCTGCGCGACGTGCGCCGCCTGCGCGCCGGCCAGTTCCCCGAGGATGACGGGCCGCTGGCGCATCCGGTGCGGCCGGAAAGCTACGTCAAGATCGACAATTTCTACACCGCGACGGTGTATCAGAAGGGCGCCGAGCTGGTGCGGATGATCGAGACGCGCATCGGCAAGCCGGCCTTCGCCGGCGGCCTGCGCCTCTATCTCACGCGCCACGACAACCAGGCGGCGACGATCGAGGATTTCGTCGCGGCGATGCAGGACGCGGCGGGAATCGATCTGGCCGACATGCTCGACTGGTACGGCCAGGCCGGCACGCCGGCGATCGCGGTCGAGGACGCCTATGATCCCGCCGCCCGGCGCTACACGCTGACGCTGCGCCAGGCGACGCCGCCGACGCCGAACCAGACGGAGAAGCGGCCGCTGCCGATCCCCGTGGCGATGGGTCTGCTGGACGGCGAGGGGCGGGCGCTGCCGGCCCGGCTCGCGGGCGAGACGTCCAGCGAAGCCGGCACCCGCGTGCTGCTGCTCCGCGACGCCGAGCAGCGTTTCGTCTTCGAGAACGTGCCGTCACCGCCGGTGCCCTCGCTGCTGCGCGGCTTCTCCGCCCCGGTGCGGCTCACCGGCATCGCGCGCGAGCGGCTGCGCTTCCTGGCAGCCCATGACAGCGACCCGTTCGTGCGCTGGGATTCCGGCCAGCAATACGCGACCGGCGTGTTGCTCGACCTCGTCGCCGCCTGGCGCCGCGGCGAGGCGTTGGAGCTGGAGGGGGGGCTGGTCGAGGCGCTGGCGGCGACGCTCGCCGCCGGCAATGCCGATCCCGCCTTCGCCGCCGAAGCGCTGACGCTGCCGGGCGAATCCTTCGTCGCCGACCAGATGCCGGTCGCCGATGTCGACGCAGTGCATGAAGCGCGTGAGTTCGCCCGCGCCGAAATCGGTCGCCGCCTCGCGCCGTCGCTGCGCGAGACCTATGCGCGGCAGGCCGAGTCCGGCCCGTATCGCATCGACGGTGCCTCGATCGGGCGGCGGGCGCTCAAGAATGCGGCGCTGGCCTATCTCGTCGCGGCCGGCGAAGGCGTCACGATGGCCCGGGCGCAGTTCGATGCCGGGCGCAACATGACCGACGTGCTGGCGGCGCTGGCGCTGCTCGCCTCGGTGCCGGGGCCGGATCGCGATGCGGCGCTGGCGGCGTTCCACGCCCGCTGGCGCGGCGATGCGCTGGTGCTGGACAAATGGTTCGCGATCCAGGCAGGCGCCGCACTGCCGGACACGCCGGCGCAGGTGCGCGCCCTCTACCGCCACGCCGATTTCGACCTGCGCAACCCGAATCGGGTGCGCGCGCTGGTCGGCGCCTTCGCCGCCAACCCGCCCGCCTTCCACACCGCTTCGGGGGATGGCTACCGGTTCCTCGCCGACGTGGTGATCGCGCTCGATCCGCAGAACAGCCAGGTCGCGGCGCGCATTATCCAGCCGCTTGGCCGGTGGCAGCGGCAGGATCCGGCGCGACAGGCGCTGATGCGGGCGGAATTGCAGCGCGTGCTGGCGGCACCGCAGCTCAGCGCTGCGACGGGGGAGATGGCGTCCCGCATGGTTGGGTGAAAGGCCAGGGGGCTCCGCCCCCTGCACCCCCGCTGGGGCCTGAGGCCCCAGACCCCCATTCCTTAAGTAACGGATTGCAAAGGCTAGCCTTTGCCAGGGTCCAGGGGCAGAGCCCCTGGCCTTTCTTTTTGCCTATCCCCCCGGCGGGATGATCATGCAGCCAAGGCCCTGCGCCTGCAGCCGGGTGCAGGCCCCGACAGCACTGCCCGCGGCGAGTCCGGCAACGCGGGCGCGGTAGACCAGATGCCCGCCGAACGGTGTGGTCGGCATGGTCTCCACATACCCGGCGCCGAGCAGATCCGGGATCGAAGCGCGCGCTCCGGCGGCGACGGTTCGGGCCAGCGCCGGACTGGTGAAGGCACCGACCTGAATTGCGTATCCGCCGCCGCGCGACGGCACCGGCACGCGCAGCACCGCCAGATGCATCGCAGGCGGGCGTGGCGGCGGCGGCAGGGTGACGGCGGTGCTGACGGCCAGTTGCGGGCGCGGCGGCTCCGCCAGGTTGCCGCTGGTCGCGAATTGTGGCCGAGGGGTCAGACCGAGGCTCGAACTGGTCGCAAACGGCGTGGGCTGTGGCGCATGGCTGGCAGCGGCGGCGAACTGCGCCGCGGGCGGCGCGGCCGGCATCGGCATACACGGACGCGACGGGTCATAGGCGGCGTCGGGATCGCAGGGGCCGGACGGCACCGGCTGGCGCAGGGCCACCAGTTCCGGCGCGGGCTGCGTCACGACGGCCGGCGGCGGCACGCAGGGCCGCGACGGATCGTATGCCGCGTCGGGGTCGCACTCGCCGGCCGCCGCCTCGGCGACGAGCGGCGTCGCGGCGGCGGTCACGACCGGCGCCGCCTCCGGCGCGCAGGGCCGATCGGGATCGTAGGCGGCATCCGGATCGCATCCGGTCCCCGGGGCGGCCACCGCGACCACCGGCTGCACCGATCCGCCATCATCGGCGAACGCGGAGAGCGGCCCGCTCATCGGCACGTCGTTGCCGAGGCGCGGTGCGACGGACGCGAGATAGTTGATCGTCTCGCTCGGCAGCGAGGCGCCGGTCGCCAGGTACTGGTCGACACGCTGCGGCCCGGCATTGTACGCGGCGAGGAAGCCGGGCGAGCCGTAGCGGTCGTACATCTCGCGGATGTAGGCCGCCCCCGCCATGATGTTGTCGTGCGGGTTGTACGGGTCGTCGCCGAGGCGGTATTCCTCGCGCAGCGTCTCATAGGTCTCGGGCATCACCTGCATCAGGCCCATTGCCCCGGCCGGCGAGGTGGTGAGCTGGCCGTCAATATATTGATGCCCGCCGGATTCCTGCCGCATCACCTCACGGATCCAGGTCTCCGGCACGCGGAACCGGGCCGCTGCCTCGCGGACGTACGGGCCCCAGGGATCGCTCGCCGGACCCGGCGGCGCATAGGCGCGGCGCCCGCTCCATTGCCCGCCGCCGCCGGAACAGGCCGCGAGCAGGCTCAGCAGCACCAGCGCCGCGATGGCGCGCAACCCCGGCCAGGCCGCCCGGGGGCCTGGCGGCGCCTCCGGCGCGGGCGCGGCGCGCGCCGCCACGATGGTCAGCATCACGGCTCCCCCACTGCGCCCGGACGTGGCGGGCGCCGCGCGGCATGCTGACGGCCCCGATGACAGATCTCAACTGAAGATTGCAGCCGAAGCGGATGAGATTGTTTCTCTTCTCCAGGAGTGTTGCGGCCGGAGCACGCTGCCGCTTGCTCGCGCACCGCGACAGCATCACCGTGTCGGCGTCGCGCGGACGGATCGAAGGCGGCGTGTCAGCCGTCCGGGCGGTTCAGCCGCGCCGGCCCGCTCAACCAGGCGCTGCCGCGGCGGAAGAAGCGCAGCATGCGGTCGGCATCGCGGGTCAGGCCGATGCGCGTGCTGGTGCCGATTTCGGACGGCGCGCCGTCGCCGCCGTCGTCGCCGAGCCAGAGCGGGCCGGGATGGCAAAGATCGACCCCGTCCAGTGCGCGATCGATCGCCAGCGCCGCGGCCAGCCGCCCCGGCCCGCGCGCGAGATCGCGATCCGGCACGCGTCCGCGCCGCGCGCGCATGATTTCGAGCCCGGCGATCGGCTGCAGCGCCCGGATCAGCACGCCGGTGCCGATGCCGACCGGTCCGGCGGAGACATTCAGCATCCAGGCAGTGCCGTACGCCAGGTAGACATACGCATGGCCATGCTCGAGGAAGAGCGAGCGGTTGCGTGGCGTCATGCCGCGGAAGGCGTGGCAGGCGGCATCGCCCGTGAGATAGGCCTCGGTCTCGACGATCCGGCCGAGCAGCAACGCCTCGCCGCCGGGCACCGCCAGCCGCCGCGCCACCAGCCTGCCGACCAGGTAGCGCGCCATCGCCACCGCCTCCTCCGGCAGTTCCGCCCGGCTCAGGCACCGCGGAGCGGCGGCGGCCGGACTGGCGGTCGGCGGACCGGCAGTCGGCTGACCGGCAGCATTCCTGCCTGCGGAGGGCCGGCGCGCGGACGATGGGTTTGCGGGGGACCCGTGCGCGACCGGCGAACCCGCGTCGGGGGCATCGGCAGTGGGCCGGCCGACGTTGCGGCGAGCGGAACCTGGTTGCGTCACAGCGCGGCTCCCGGCCGATCGTCGCCGCCGCCGGATTCGCGCCATCGCCGTGCCGCGCTGGCGCCGGGACTGCAGCTCCGGCCGGGCACTCTCGCACGGGCGCCGGCGCGTGATGTCCCGACAGCCCCCTCGCCGGGGCGTTGCCGCCGCCCCATCTTGGCCTCGGCATTCCGCACGATCGCGCTCCGGCCGGGAGCACGCCTGCGCCGTCGTCGGACCGCGCCGGATGGTGTTGCGCCGGTCATTGCCCTCGACCGCCGAACCTGCTCCTTTGAGGGCGGGCAGGCTTGTCCGCCGTGCCCGATGCCGCACTTGCCGGGAGACGAGGAGTTCTGATGGTTCCTGATGTCGTCCGCACCGTCGTCGCCTTCGCCGTGGTGCTGGGCGTGCTCGTCTTCGTCCACGAGCTCGGCCACTACCTGGCGGCGCGCTGGCGCGGGGTGCATGTCGAGACCTTCTCGATCGGATTCGGCCAGGCGATCGCGAGCTGGACGGACCGGGTGGGCACGGTCTGGAAGATCGCCTGGATCCCGCTCGGCGGCTATGTCCGCCTGCACGGGCAGGAGCGGCCGGAGGACGTGACCCCGGAGGTGCGCGCCGGCTGGAAGCCGGGCCGCACCTTCCACGCGAAATCGGTCGGCTCGCGCGCCATCGTCGTCGCCGCCGGTCCGGCCGCCAATTTTCTGCTCGCGATCGTATTGTTCGCCGGGCTGTTCGCCACCGTCGGCAAGCCCACGGCGCTGCCGATGGTCGGACAGGTGATGCCCGACAGTGCCGCGGCTGCGGCCGGCCTCCGGCCGGGCGACCGGATCGAGGCGATCGACGGCCGCAAGGTCCGCAATTTCGAGGACATCCAGCGCATCGTCAGTCGCAGCGCCGGGGTCAAGCTGTCGCTGACGCTCGGCCGCGCCGGGCATGACGTGACCTTGCCGGTCACCATCGGCACGCAGATCGAGCCGGGCGGCGCGCATCACGGCGTGCTCGGCATCCGCGGCGGCAACACCGAATACAGGCGCCTGTCGCCGCCAGCCGCGATCGCCGCCGGCGTCACGCAGACCTGGGAGGTGACGCGCCAGACCGTGGTCGGCATCTGGCAGATGCTGACCGGGCATCGCGGCACTGCCGATCTCGGCGGTCCGCTGCGCATCGCCGAACTCTCCGGCCAGGTCGCCGAACTTGGCGTCGCCAGCATGATCTCCTTCATCGCCGTGCTGTCGGTCAATCTCGGCCTGATCAACCTGTTCCCGATCCCGATTCTCGATGGCGGGCATCTGCTGTTCTACCTGGCCGAGTCGCTGCGCGGGCGGCCGATTTCGCCGCGCGCGCAGGAATACGGCTATCGCGCCGGATTCGCGCTGCTCGCCGGCGTGTTCGTCTTCGCCACCTGGAACGATCTCGCGCATCTCGGCTTCGTGCGCTGGTTCGCCGGCCTGATCGGCTGACGCGGCGCCGGTCCGCCGGCCGGTGGGTTGGCGGGCGCGCGGGGCGGAGGCTATTGTCCGCCGCCCGGGCGGGGCGGTTGCGGCCGCGACGCCCTGCAGGGGGAGGATGCCTGTTGCCCGTTCACCGAGCCGCGTTGCTTGCCGCCACGGCCTGCCTGTTCCCCCTCTCGCTCGACCGTGCCCCGGCAGCGACGCCATCCCCGGGCAGCAGCACGCGGCGACCGGCGGCGGCGCATCCGGCGCCGGTGCCGGGCGACGTCATCCAGTCGATCAGGATCGAGGGCAACCAGCGAATCGAGGATGGCACCATCCTCTCCTACATGCTGGTGCAGCCGGGTGACCGGTTCGACCCGGATGCGCTCGACCGCAGCCTCAAGGCGCTCTACGCCACCGGCCTGTTCCGCGATGTCAGCCTGCACCGCGACGGCGGTACGCTGGTGGTGCACGTGGTCGAGAATCCGATCGTCAACCGCATCGCGTTCGAGGGCAACCACAAGCTCTCCGACGACCAGCTGAACCAGGCGATCCAGCTCCGCTCGCGCGCGGTGTTCACGCCCGAGGCGGCGGAGGCGGACCGCCAGCGCCTGCTCGACCTCTACGCCAAGCGCGGCCGCTATGCCGCGACCGTGACGCCGCAGATCATCCGTCTGCCGCAGAACCGGGTCGACGTGGTGTTCGAAATTCACGAGGGCTCGGCGACGCTGCTGAGCCGCATTGCCTTCGTCGGCAATCACGCCTTCAGCGAGACCCGGCTGCGCGAGGTGATCAGCAGCCGCCAGGAGGCGTTCTGGCGCATCCTCAGCACCAGCGACTACTACGACCCGGAACGGGTGAAATTCGACGAGGAGCTGCTGCGCCGCTTCTACCTCAAGCACGGCTACGCCGATTTCCGGGTGCAGAACGCGACCGCCGAGCTCTCGCCCGACCGCGGCTCGTTCTTCCTCACCTTCACGCTGCACGAGGGCGAGCGCTACCGCATCGGCAAGGTGTCGATCGCCAGCCAGGTCAAGAAACTCACGCCGGCGCAGCTGCGGCCGCTGGTGCAGGTGGCGGCGGGCGACTGGTACGACGGCGACGCGGTCGAGCGCAGCAGCCAGGCGATCGAGGACTGGGCGCAGAATCACGGCATCCCGTTCATCGAAGTGAGGCCGCGCATCGCCCGCAACCGTCAGAAGCACACGGTCGACCTGGTGTTCGACGTGGTGCAGGGGCCGCGTGTCTATGTCGAGCGCATCGACATCACCGGCAACACCCGCACCGAGGACAAGGTGATCCGCCGCGAGTTCCAGCTCGCCGAAGGCGACGCCTACAACGCCGCGGCGATCCGCCACACCCGCCAGCGGCTCCAGGATCTCGGCTATTTCAGCCAGGTCAACATCACCACCACGCCCGGCTCGGCGCCCGACCGGTCGATCGTCACCGCCAACGTGGACGAGAAGGCGACCGGCGAACTCACCATCGGCGGCGGCTACTCGACCGATGCGGGCGCGCTGCTCGATCTCGGCCTGCGCGAGCGCAACCTGATCGGCACCGGCATCGATGCCGGCATCAACGGCGTGCTGGCGCAGAAGGAGAGCCAGATCGACCTGTCGGTCACTGATCCCTACTTCCTCGACCGCAACCTGGTGACCGGGTTCGACATCTTCCATGTCCAGAACAACAACCAGGACATCGCGCAGTACAGCGAGCGGCGCACCGGCTTCGACATCCGGCTCGGCTACCAGTTCAACGATCACCTGAGCCAGGCCTGGACCTACTCGCTGGTCGATCGCAACGTCTATGACGTGCAGTCGGGCGCCAGCCTCTACATCGTCAACCAGCAGGGCCCGTCCACCCTGTCGCAGATCGGCCAGACGCTGACGCTCGACTACCGCGACAGCAAGGTCGATCCGCATACCGGCTTCGTGGTCCGCGCCGGCAGCGACTTCGCCGGGCTCGGCGGCAACGCCGACTACATCCGCGGCAAGATCGACGGCGCCTACTACATCCCGCTCGACCGCTTCACCGGCAACTCGGACTGGGACATCTCGCTCTCCGCCGGCACCGGCTACCTCTGGCAGCTCGGCGGCAAGGTCGAGAAGATCATCGACCGGTTCTTTCTCGGCGGCGACAATTTGCGCGGCTTCGAGTCGGGCGGCGCCGGCCCGCACGATGCGACGACCGGCGACAGCCTGGGCGGCCGCTTCATCTGGACGCAGTCGACGGAACTGCACTTCCCGCTGCCGATCTCGCCGGATCTCGGCCTGTCCGGCCGTGCCTTCGTCGATGTCGGCTCGCTCTCCGTGGTCAACGAGCAATACGGCCCGGTCTACGACAACCCGGCGCCCCGGGTCGGCGTCGGCGTCGGCGTCTCCTGGCGCTCGCCGTTCGGCCTGATCAACATCGACATTGCCGACCCGGTGGTGAAGTACAAGTACGACCAGACGCAGATCTTCCGTTTTGGCTTCGGCACGAGGTTCTGACAGTGCGCTATCGTCGCTTCCCCGGTGCCGCCGCAGTCGCGGCGGCCCTGCTCATCCTGCCGCCGCTCGCCGGCCTGACCGCCGCCCGGGCGCAGCAGAATCCCGGCTGGTTCATCCCCAAGAAGGGGGAGGCGCCGGCGCACACACGGGCGGGCCGCCCGCGTCCGGCGCCGGCGCCGGCTCCGGCACCGGAGCCCACACCCCTGCCGCAGCAGGCCGAGGAGATGCCGGCCACACTGCCGCAGCTTCCGGTGCCGGAACTGCCGCCGCTGCCGCGCGGCGCCAGCCCGCCGGCGGCGGTGATCGGCGTGCTCGGCGTGCCAGAGGTGATGCGCGCCTCGAGTGCGGCGCAGGAGGTCGAGAAGATCATCGGTGCCCGGCGCGACAAGCTCAATCAGGACGCGCAGAAGGAGCAGGAGGCCTGGCGCGGCATGGAGCAGTCGCTCGCCAATGAGCGCAGCAAGCTCTCCGCCGACCAGATCCGCGCCCGCGAGCGCGCGCTGCAGGATCGCATCACCAACGCGCAGAAGCAGTTCCGCGATCGCAACCGTATCATCCAGGAGGCGGCGCAGGTGGCGCTGAGCCAGATCGAGCGCACGCTGATCGCGGTGATCCGCCAGGTCGCCGACAGCCGCGGCATGAACCTGGTGCTGCACCGCTCGCAGGTGGCGCTGAACGTCAACGAGTTCGACATCACCGGCGAGGTCGCGGACCAGCTCAACAAGGTGCTGCCGAAGGTCTCGGTGGCGCCGGA
This sequence comes from Acetobacteraceae bacterium, assembly GCA_035504175.1. GTDB lineage: Bacteria > Pseudomonadota > Alphaproteobacteria > Acetobacterales > Acetobacteraceae > DATJSJ01. Next base: position 12,430 of record DATJSJ010000188.1, on the reverse strand, counting down.
CGGCGTCGAGCCGCAGGTCGCATTCAAGGAGGAGATGCCGAAGACGCCGGGGGCCAAGCCCGCCGGCAAGTCCGGAGGCAAGCACTGACAGGGCGGATGCGGCGCACCGCGCGGCTCTCCCGCGCCGCGCCGGCGGGCGGCAGACGATGAGCATCGAGCCGGTCGCCGGCGATCCGCGTTTCTTCGCCCGCACCGGCCCGCATCCGCTCGCCGCGGTGGCCGAGGCGGCTCGCGGCCGCGCCGAAGACCGCACGCTGCTGCTGCACGGCGTGGCGCCGCTGCAGAGTGCGACGCGCGAGACCGTGAGCTTCCTCGACAACCGTCGCTACGCGCCGGCGCTGGAGGCGACCCGCGCCGGCGCCGTGATCGTGCATCCGGACATGGTCGATCGAGTACCGGCCGGCGCGGTCGCGATCGTCACCGACGAGCCCTATTTCGGCTGGGCCCGAGTCGCGACACTGTTCCACCCGCTGCCGCCGCTCCGTCCGGGCCGCCATGCCAGCGCCGTGATCGATCCCGCGGCCGAGATCGACGCCTCGGCGGAAATCGGCCCGTTCGTCGTGATCGGCGCGGGCGCGCGGATCGGACCGCGCTGCCGCATCGGTGCCGGGGCGGTGATCGGGCAGGGGGTCGAACTCGGGCCGGATTGCCGCATCGGCGCGCAGGCGAGCCTCAGCCACGCCCTGCTCGGTGCCCGCGTCTACGTCTATCCCGGCGCCCGCATCGGCCAGGAGGGATTCGGATTCGCCATGACCGGCGCCGGATTCGTCTCGGTGCCGCAGCTCGGCCGGGTGATCCTCGAGGATGACGTCGAGGTCGGGGCGAACAGCACGATCGACCGCGGCTCGGCGCAAGACACGGTGATCGGCGCCGGCTCTCGCCTCGACAACCTGATACAGATCGGGCACAACGTGCGCCTCGGCCGGTGCTGCGTCATCGTGTCGCAGGCGGGCATCTCCGGGTCGACCGTGCTGGAGGATTTCGTCATGGTCGCCGGGCAGGCCGGTCTGACGGGTCATCTGCGCATCGGCAAGCGGGCCCGGATCGGGGCACAGGCGGGCGTGATGGCGGATGTGCCGGAGGGCGCCGACGTGGTCGGCAGCCCGGCCGTGCCCGTCAGGGAGTTCTTTCGCCAGGTCGCCTTGGTACGCCGCATGGCCCGCGCGGACCGGCGCGCCGGATCTGCCCCCCGCGGCGCGGCCGGTGCCGGGGACGAGGCGGGGGAGAAGGGCTCAGGCTGACGGAGATGGACTGGACCACCGAACAGTCCGCCGGCGGCGCGCCGGGCGGCAAGACCACGATCCCGCTGGTCGATCTCGCGCGCATCATGCACGCGATCCCGCATCGCTACCCGTTCCTGATGATCGATCGCGTGGTCGATCTGGTGCGCGACGAATCGGCGATCGGCATCAAGAATGTCAGCGCCAACGAATCGTTCTTCCAGGGGCACTTCCCCGGCCATCCGGTGATGCCGGGCGTGCTGATCATCGAGAGTATGGCGCAGACCGCAGCGGTGCTGGTGGTCGAGACTCTGGGCGAGGCGGCGGCCGGCCGGCTCGTCTATTTCATGAGCGTGGAGAGCGCCAAGTTCCGCCGCCCGGTGGTGCCGGGCGATCAGTTGCGCATCCATGTCACCAAGGACCGGCAGCGCGGCCAGGTCTGGAAGTTCCGCGGCAGCGCCCGCGTCGACGAGTCGGTGGTCGCGGAGGCGGTCTATACCGCGATGATCATGGACACACCGCGGTGATCAAGGGCGGCGCCTGAACTCCGCCGCGCGTTTCGCCATATCTCCGACACACGCCGCAACAACGATTGTCTTGGTCGCCGCAGGCGACCCACCTAGCCTCCGCGCGGTCCGGTCTCGTCGACCGAGATATCTCGGGCCGCGCCGCACAGACCAGATCGGATGCGCATGCTGGATATTTCGACCCGTGGCCCAGGCCTCACCCAGGCGCGTGCGCCGTTGCCGCCGCAGATCCATCCGAGTGCCATCATCGCGCCCGGGGCGGCGATCGGCGCCGGTGTGGAGATCGGCCCCTGGTGCAGCGTCGGTCCCGATGTCGTCATCGAGGCGGGGGCTCGCCTGATTTCGCATGTCGCGGTCGACGGTCATACGCGAATCGGCGCCGGCGCGGTGCTCTGGCCGTTCTGCACTGTCGGGCTTGCGCCGCAGGATCTGAAATACAAAGGCGAGCCGACTCGGTGCGAGATCGGCCCGCGCACGCAGGTGCGCGAGCATTGCACCATCCATCGCGGCACCGTCACCGGTTCCAGCGTGACGCGCGTCGGCGCCGACTGCCTGCTGATGGCGGTCGTGCATGTCGCGCATGACTGCGACATCGCCGACGGCGTGATCATCGCCAACAACGTGGTGATGGGCGGGCATGTGACGATCGGGGCCCAGGCCGCGATCGGCGGCGCGGCGGCGCTGCACCAGTTCGTGCGCATCGGCCGCGGCGCGATGGTCGGCGGCATGTCAGGGGTCGAGGCGGATATCGTGCCGTTCGCGACCGCGATCGGCAATCGGGCACGACTGGCCGGGCTGAACGTCGTCGGCCTGCGCCGCCGCGGCGTCGAGAAGCCGCAACTGCATCGGCTGCGTGCCGCCTTCCGCCTGCTGTTCCGCGAGGAGGGCGTGTTTGCCGCGCGGGTCGAGGAGGTCCGGCTGCAGCATGGCGGGGATCCGCTGGTCGCCGAGATGCTGGCCTTCATCGACGCGCCGAGCCGGCGCGGCCTGATCCGCGTCGCCCTGGCGGAGGAGGAGGCGGAGGGTTAGCGCGACCGCGCGGCGGCCGGCATCACCGGCGCGCTGGGCGCCCATGGCGCCGGCCCGCGCCGGCGGCGAGCCTCATGGCAGGGCCCCGTCTGCGAGCGCGATCGGGCGCCGGCGGCCGGGCGGCGGAACCGGCGCAGCGCCGCCTGGCGTGCCGCGCTGGTGGTCAGTGCAGCACCGGGCCCGATGTCAGGCCGAGCAGGAAATCGCCGAACCCCGTGCCGTGCTCCACCTGGCAGGTCTGCATCGCTTCCTCGATGGCGGCCAGCGTGCGCGCCAGGTTCAGCGAGGCCGCCTCGGTCGCGAGCATGCGCAGGCAATGCACGATGCCTTCCGCCGTCGGGCCGCATTCCTCAGCATTGTCCTGATCCGTCACGGTATTCCCTCCATCCATCGTCGCGGCAGGTGGCGCACCGCGGCGCAAGGTTTCCGGCCGAACGAGGGCGGCCGTACCCGGCCGATCCGTCCCTGCCCTTTCGTGCTCACCAATTTGTGATGGCATACAAAGTTATGCAGGAGCGCCCGGCCGGCAGGCAATACGGAATGTTCCCTACACGGGTTCGCGCGGTGCGAATTGACGGAGTTTCACCCGGTTGTCGCGATCCGGGGTGGCCGCGCCCGGCGTCGGGGAGCCAGCGGTGAGCGCCCGGCCGATGCTCGGCATCCTGGCCGGCGGCGGCACGCTGCCCGGCCGGGTGGCGGAGGCGGCACTCGCCTCGGGCCGCGACGTGTTCCTGGTCGGACTGGAAGGGTATGCCGAACCCGCGGTGCTGGCGCCGCACCGCCACGCCTATGCGCGGCTCGGCGCGGCCGGACGGATCCTGGCGCTGCTGCGGGCGGAACGCTGTCGCGAGCTGGTGCTGGTCGGGCCGGTGCGGCGACCCTCCTTCCTCGACCTGCGGCCGGATGCGGAGGGCGTGCGCATCCTCGGCCGGATCGGCCGCGCCGCCTTCCTCGGCGACGACGGCCTGCTCGCCGCGGTGGTGCGCGTGCTGGGCGAGGAGGGCTTCACCGTGCTGGGCGCGCACGAGATTCTGACCGAAGCGGTCGGCCCGCGCGGCCGGCTCGGTGCCGTCGCCCCGGACGCGCAGGCGCTGGCCGATATCGGGCGCGGCATTGCCGTCACCCGCGCCCTCGGCACCGTCGATGTCGGCCAGGGCTGCGTCGTGCAGCAGGGCATCGTGCTGGCGGTCGAGGCGGTCGAGGGTACCGACGCGATGCTGGCCCGCGCTTCCGGCCTGGCCCGCCCCGGCCCGGGCGGGGTGTTGGTCAAGCTGGTCAAGCCCGGCCAGGACCGCCGCGCCGACCTGCCGACGATCGGCGTGGGCACGATCCGCGCCGCCGCCGCCGCCGGGCTGCGCGGCATCGCCTTCGAGGCCGGCGGCACCCTGCTCGCCGACCGCGCCGCCTGCATCGCGGCCGCCGACGATGCGGGGCTTTTCCTCCTCGGCATCGATCCCGATACTCCGGGGATCGCGCTCCAGGGAGAGACCAACGCATGAGCCAGACCGCAAGCCCGCGGCTGCTGCACACCATGATCCGGGTCGGCGACCTGGACCGCAGCGTCGCCTTCTACACCGACGTGCTCGGCATGAAGGAATTGCGGCGCAACGACGTGCCCGACGGCAAGTACACGCTCGCCTTCGTCGGCTACGGCGACGAGGCCTCGAGCAGCGTCATCGAGCTGACCTACAATTACGGCGTCGAGAAATACGAGATGGGCAGCGCCTTCGGCCATCTCGCGGTCGGCGTCGGGGACATCCGCGCTGCCTGCGACAAGGTGCGCCATGCCGGCGGCCGCGTCACGCGCGAGCCCGGCCCGGTGAAGTTCGGCACCACGGTGATCGCCTTCGTCGAGGATCCGGACGGCTACAAGATCGAGCTGATCGAGCGGCACTGAGGCGCGGCGCCCGCCGCGTGCGGCGGCGCCGGCGTTGGTGACGGCATGCGCGACGCACGCGCCGGGCTGACCGGACCGGTCGGGTTGGCCGGGCGCCACCTCCGACGCGCCTGCCGCGACGCGGGCTGAGGCGGCGATCGCACTGCCCTCCCTCCGCGACTTGCCGTTCGCGGACGCGCTCGGCCCGCGCCGGGTGCGGATCGGCGTGACCGGGCTCGCCCGGTCGGGCAAGACCGCGCTGCTGACCTCGATCGCCGCCAACCTGCTGGCGCTCGGCGCCGGCCGGCCGGCGCTGCCGGCGCTCGCGGCCCGGCTCGGCGGGCGCCGGGTCCGGGTCGCGACCGCGCCCGCGGCGGCGACGGGCCTGCCGCGCTTCGACGTGTCGCGCCATCTCGCGGCCCTGGTCGCCGATCCGCCGCGCTGGCCGGAACGCACCGAGGCGGCCTCGCTGCTCGCGCTCGATCTCGACTTGCCGCGCGCCGGGCTCGCCGCCTCGCTGCCACCGCGGCGGCTGCGGCTGGAGTTCCTCGACTATCCGGGCGAGTGGCTGCTCGACCTGCCGCTGCTGGCCCGCTCCTTCGCCGAGTGGTCCGCGGCCGCATTGCGGCGGCTGGAGGCGCCCGAGACGGCGCCGGTCGCGCGCGATTTCCTTGGCTTCTTGCGCGGCCTGCCGGCCGCGGCGCCGGGCGACGAAACGCTCGCCGCAACCGGCCACGCGCTGTATCGCACGGCGTTGCATCGGCTGCGCGACGAGGTCGGGCTCTCCTTCCTGCAACCCGGCCGCTTCCTGATGCCGGCGCCCGGTCCGGAGCCGCCCTGGATGGCGTTCTTCCCGATGACCGGCGGCGGGCCGCTCGCCGGCCTGCTGCGGGCGCGCTTCGATGCCTATCTGCAGGCGGTGCGGCGCGACCTCGTCTCCCCGCTGTTCGGCGATCTCGACCGGCTGGTGGTGCTGGCGGACGTGCTCGCCGCGCTGCATGCCGGCCCGGCCGCCTTTGCCGATGCCGCGGCGGCGCTCGGCGCCGCGTCCGAGGCGTTGCGCTGGCGGCGCGGCTGGGCCGACTGGCTCGGCTGGGAGACGCTCGAGGCGCTGCTGGCGCTGCGCCTGCCGTCGTTCGGCATCAGCCGCGTCGCCTATGTCGCGACCAAGGCGGATCACGTCGCCGCCCGACAGCGCGGCAACCTGGCCGCGCTGACGCGCCGCCTGACCGCAGCGCCGCGCGAGGGTGTCGCAAGTGCCGCCTTCGCGGTCGCCGCGGTGCGCTGCACCGAGGACGTGGTCGAGACGCTGGAGGGCCGCCCGGTCTCGGCGGTGCGCGGCCGGCGCCTGCCGGACGGGCGCATGCTGCGCTCCTATCCCGGCGAGGTGCCGGACACGCCGCCCGACGCGGCGTTCTGGGCGCATCCCTTTCTCGACCTGCCGGTGTTCGAGCCGGTACGACCGCCCGATGTCGGGCGCGGCGGCGTGCCGCAGATCGGGCTCGACGAGATGCTGGGTTTCCTGCTGGAGGATCTGCTGTGAGCGAGACCGAGACGCGGCCGGCCGAGGCGCGCCATCCGGCGCCGTTCCTGCGCGTCGAGGAGGCGCCGGCGCCGCGGCTGGAGCCGGTGGCGCCGATCGCGCTGCCGGAGCCGCGGCTGCGCCCGCGCCTGCCGCTCACCCTGATCGGCGCGACGGTGCTGGTGGTGGGCCTGCCGGCGCTCTGGGCGGCGGGGTTCGTCGCGGACCAGTTCGCCCGCGGCGCGGCGCTCGGCTGGTTCACGCTCGCGATCGCACTGCTGGGCCTCGGCCTGGTCGGCGGCGCCATCCTGCGCGAGCTGCGCGGGCTGTTTCGCATCGCGACCGTCGATCAGCTGCGCGACGCGCTCGCGAGCGGCGATCCGGCGCGGGTGCGCGGCGCCGCGCGGCGCTGGGCGCGGCTGGTGCCGGAGGCGGGCGCCGTGCTGCCGGCGCTGGACGCGGTCGCCGATCCGGCGGCGATGCTGGCGCTGCTGCAGGCGGGGCCCGGTGCCGCGCTGCGGGCGCGGGCGGATGCGCTGGGGCGCAATGCGGCGCTGCAGGCCGGGGCGATCATCGCGGCGACGCCGTCGCCGGCGCTGGACGGGCTCGCGGTCGGCTGGCGCGGGCTGCGCCTGGTGCGCCAGGTCGCGGCACTGCACGGCCTGCGGCCGGGCCTGCTCGGGACGCTGGCGCTGCTGCGGCGCACGGCCCTGGCGGCGGCGGGCGTGGCGGCGACGGAGCTCGCGGTGAACGCGGCGGCGCACGCGCTGCTGTCGAACAAGCTGCTGCAGCATGTGCTGGGGGATGTCGCGGGCGCGGGGGTGGCGGCGAGAAGGCTGGTGGTGCTGGCGCGGGCGGTGGGGATCGCTTGCTCGCCGTTGGCGCCGGAGTAAGGAAAGGAAGGCCAGGGGCTCTGCCCCTGGTCTGGGGCCTCAGGCCCCAGCGGGGTCCGGGGCGGAGCCCCGACCTTTTTCCTTCATCGCATCCAGCGCCCCCTGCAGCATCCACGCCGCTGCCGCCCGATCCACCGCCTGCGCCCGCTTCTTGCGGGAGAGGTCTGCCTCGTTCACGAGGAACCGGTTCACCGCCGCCGAGGACAGCCGCTCGTCCCACAGCGCCGCCGGGAGGTTCGCCGCCTCGGACAGCGCCAGCGCCCAATCCCGCGCCGCCTGAGCCGCCGGGCCCAGGGTCCCGTCCATCGAGAGCGGCAGTCCCACGACCAGGCCGCCCGCGCCCTCGCGCCGGGCGAGGGCGGTGATCTCGGCGGCGTTGGAGGTGAGCCTGGTGCGGCCGAGCGAGCCGGCCGGGCTCGCCAGCATCAGCCCCACGTCGGACAGCGCGAGCCCGATCGTTTTGACCCCGGGATCGATGCCGATCAGCCGCTGTCCCGGGGCCAGGCGGGCGGCGAGATCGGTCAGGTTGAACAGGGGCATGGCGGTCTTTATGGTCCGCGGCCTTCAGCATTTCCAAGGACCGCCCATGTCGCTCGATCCCGCGACCGTCCGGCGCATCGCCAGGCTCGCCCGCATTCATGTCGAGGAGGGCGAAGTCGCGCGCCTGCAGCAGGAGCTGAACGGCATCCTGGGCTGGATCGAGCAGTTGAACGAGATCGACGTGACCGACGTCGAGCCGCTGACCGGTGCGGCGCACATGGCACTTCGGATGCGCGAGGATGCGGTGACGGATGGTGGCATCCGCGACGCGCTGCTGGCGAATGCGCCGGAGCGGGCCGGAGACTTCTTCGCCGTGCCGAAGGTGGTGGAATGACCGCGCTCACCGATCTGACGCTGACCGCGGCGCGGGACGGGCTGGCGCGGCGCGCGTTCAGCGCGGCGGAGCTGACCGAGGCGCATCTGGCGGCGATCGAGGCGCTGAACCCGCGGATCAATGCCTTCATCACGGTGACGGCGGAGCGGGCGCGGGCGCAGGCGGCGGCGGCGGATGCGGCGCTGGCGCGGGGCGAGGGCGGCCCGCTCGCCGGCCTTCCGATCGCGATCAAGGATCTGTTCTGCACCGAGGGCGTGCGCACGACGGCGGGCAGCCGCATCCTCGGGCCTTTCGTGCCGCCCTATGAGAGCACGGTGACGGCGCAGCTGCGGCGCGACGGCGCAGTGTTCCTGGGCAAGGCCAATCTCGACGAGTTCGCGATGGGCTCGTCGAACATGACCAGCGCCTATGGCCCGGTCGCCAATCCGTGGCGGCGGCGGCAGGACGCGGACGCCGTGCTGGTGCCCGGCGGGTCGTCGGGCGGCTCGGCCGCGGCGGTGGCCGGGCGGCTGGCGCTCGGGGCGACGGGCACGGACACGGGCGGGTCGATCCGCCAGCCGGCGAGCTTCTGCGGCGTCGCCGGGATCAAGCCGACTTACGGGCGGTGCAGTCGGTGGGGGATCGTCGCGTTCGCATCGTCGCTGGACCAGGCGGGGCCGTTCGCGCGCACGGTTCAGGACTGCGCATTGCTGCTGCGTTCGATGGCCGGGTTCGATCCGAAGGATTCGACCAGCGCCGAGCTGGCGGTGCCGGATTTCGTCGCCGCCTGCGGCCGCGGCGTGCGCGGGCTGCGCATCGGCGTGCCGCGCGAGTATCGCGCCGACGGCATGGCGGGCGAGATCGACCGGCTGTGGCAGCAGGGCCTGGCGTGGCTTCGCGAGGCGGGCGCGGAGATCGTCGACGTGTCGCTGCCGCACACGAAATACGGGCTCGCCACCTACTACATCGTGGCGCCGGCGGAGGCGTCCTCGAATCTCGCGCGCTATGACGGGGTGCGGTTCGGGCTGCGCAAGGATGGCGGCGATCTGACCGAGCTGTATGAGCGCACGCGCGCCGCCGGGTTCGGTGCCGAGGTGCGGCGGCGGGTGCTGATCGGCACCTACGTGCTCTCGGCCGGGTATTACGATGCGTATTACCTGCGGGCGCAGAAGGTGCGGGCGCTGATCCTGCGCGATTTCACCGAGGCGTTCCGCCAGGTCGATGCGCTGCTGACGCCGACGACGCCAACCGCGGCGTTCGCGCAGGGGGAGAAGATGGACGACCCCATCACCATGTATCTGAATGACGTGTTCACCGTGCCGGCGAACATGGCGGGCGTGCCCGGGCTCTCGGTGCCGGCGGGGCTGGACGCGCAGGGGCTGCCGCTCGGGCTGCAGGTGATCGGGCGGCCGTTCGACGAGGAGACGGTGTTCGCGGTGGGATCGGTGCTGGAGCGCGCGGCCGGGTTCGATGCGCTGCCGGCGGTGCGAGCGGGGGCGCCGGCATGAGCTATTCGCTGCAGGGCGGAACCGGCCCGTGGGAGGTGGTGATCGGGCTGGAAGTCCATGCCCAGGTCATCAGCCGCGCCAAATTGTTCAGCGGGGCGGCAACGGATTTCGGCGCCGCGCCGAACACGCAGGTGAGCTTCGTCGATGCGGCGTTCCCCGGCATGTTGCCGGTGATCAACCGCGAGTGCGTGGCGCAGGCGGTGCGCACCGGGCTCGGGCTGAACGCGCATATCAACCTGGTCAGCCGCTTCGACCGGAAGAACTACTTCTACGCCGACCTGCCGGCCGGATATCAGATCAGCCAGTATCAGCACCCGATCGTCGGCGCCGGCACGATCGAGATCGAGCTGCCAGACGGATCGACCAAGGATATCGGTGTCACGCGCCTGCATCTGGAGCAGGACGCCGGCAAGTCGCTGCACGACCAGCATCCGAGTAAGTCGTATATCGACCTCAACCGCGCCGGCGTTGCGCTGATGGAGATCGTGAGCGAGCCCGATCTGCGCTCGCCGGAGGAAGCCGGTGCCTATCTGCGCAAGCTGCGCACCATCCTGCGCTATCTCGGCACCTGCGACGGCAACATGGAGGAGGGCTCCATGCGCGCCGACGTCAACGTCTCGGTGCGCAAGCATGACGAGGCGTTCCGCACCCGCTGCGAGGTGAAGAACGTCAACTCGATCCGCTTCGTCATGCAGGCGATCGAGGCCGAGGCGCGGCGGCAGATCGAAGTCTGGGAGGGCGGCGGCACGGTCGAGCAGGAGACGCGCCTGTTCGATGCCGCGCGCGGCGCGACGCGCTCGATGCGCAGCAAGGAGGACGCGCACGACTACCGCTACTTCCCCGATCCGGACCTGCTGCCGCTGGTGTTGGACGAGGACTGGGTCGCGTCGCTGCGCACCGGCCTGCCGGAGCTGCCGGACGCCAAGCGCGCGCGCTTCATGCGGGAGTACGGGCTGCCGGCCTATGATTCCGGCGTGCTGGTGGCCGAGCAGGCGACGGCGGATTTCTACGAGACGATGGCGCGCGGGCGCGATGCCAAGCTCGCCGCCAACTGGGTGATGGGCGATCTGTTCGCGGCGCTGAACCGGACCGGGCGCGGGATCGAGGACAGTCCGGTGTCGGCCGCGGCGCTGGGTCAGCTGCTCGACCGCATGGCCGACGCGACGATCAACGGCCGGATCGCCAAGGAAGTGTTCGAGGCGATGGTGGACAGCGGCCGCGATGCCGACGCGATCATCGCCGAACGCGGCCTGCGCCAGGTGACCGATACCGGCGCGATCGACACCGCGGTGGCGCAGGTGCTGGCGGCGAATGCCGACAAGGTCGCGGACTACAAGGGCGGCAAGGACAAGCTGTTCGGCTTCTTCGTCGGCCAGGTGATGAAGGCGATGGCCGGCAAGGGCAATCCGGCGCTGGTCAACGAGGCGCTGCGGCGGCACCTGGCCTGAGCGCCGCGGTCAGCCGGCGATCCTGTCCGCCGGCGGGTCGTTCCAGGCGCGCACCCAGCCCGGGAGGCGGGCCGCGTCGAGCAACTGCCAGACCGTGATTGCTGCGAGCCCGGCCAGGCCGATCGCGCGCGGGCTCAACGCCATCGCGGCGGCCGCGATCGCCAGCATGGCGCTGCCGGTGCCGTAGCGCCCGAGATAGAAGCGGTGCGCGCCGAACGTGCCGAGCACGAACCACAGTGCGTAGGCGACGCCCGCGGATTTCTCGCGGCGGTGACGGGGCGTCGTTGCCGCTGCAGGGATGTCCGGCGCGGCGTGCTGCGGTGCCGCGGGAGCCGGGGCATTCGGCATCCGCGCCTCTGATTCGAGTGCCGACCCCGAGCATGGATGGCTTGCCGGGCGTGCGCAACCATGCGATTGCAGGTCGCTCTGGTGGATGGCGTTGCCGCTCCGGTGACGCGGGAGTGCGGCGATCTTGGCGCCGGGCGAGCGGCCGGTTCATCCGGCGTTAACGGTCTGCCCGCATTCTGATCCGAATCGCATTGCAGGGAATGGGGCTGCGACCATGCACAGTGATGTCGCGCCGCTGGCCGGCGTCGAATGGGATGAAGCCGGCACGGACGCGCACGGGATCGCGCCGTGGCACAGTGACCCGATCGTGCTGGCGGCCGCGGCGGTGGACGCGGTGCCGCACGGGCTGGTGGTGCTGGATGCGCGCTTCCGGGTGGTGCTGAGCACGGCGGAGGCGCGGCGGCTGCTCGACATCGCCTCCGGCCGGCCCCTCGGCCTGCCGCTGCGCACCTGGCTGGAGACGCAGACGCATCTGCCGCAGGCCGCGATTGCGGCGCTGGAGCGGGTCTGCACCACGGAGATGGCGGAGGACGCGGCCTCCGAGGTGGTGCCCGCCGGGGAGCGCGATCTGCTGCTGCGGGTCGAGGCGTTGCCGGCGCATGCGCGCGCCGTGCACGTGGCGGAGGCGCCGCCCGGCGATCGCGTCACCGGGCTGCTCGACCGCAACGCGTTCATGCGCCAGGCGGCGGCGTTGCTGGCGCGGCAGCCGGCGCTGGGCGATCCGCCGGCGCTGCTGTGGATCGAGCTCGGCGGGGTGGACGTGATCCGGCTGCGCCTCGGGCCGGCGGTTGCCGACGCGCTGCTGCGGGTGGTGGCGCAGCGGCTGCAGCGGGCGATCCGGGCCGATGACCGGCTGGCGCGCGTTGCTGAGGACGAGCTGGCGCTGTTGCTGCCCGAGGGGGCGGCGGCGGCGCACATGGCGCCTCGCGTGCGTGAGTTGCTTGGCCGGCCGTTTCAGGTGCACGGGCATTTGCTGGCGCCGGAGGTTCGGATCGGCACCGGGCTGGCCGCGGATCCGGGCATGCCGGTCGAGGCGCTGGTGCAGGCGGCGATCGCCGCGCTGGCGTAGGCGGGCGCTCCTCTCGGTGGGGTGGAAGGCGCCTTATCGGCGCCTTCGACACCGTCGAAGGCGATCATTGCCTGGGGCCACGGAGCCGGAGCGTCGTCAAGGCCGAAGCCGCGCTGCGCGCGGTGCGGCCGAAGGCC